>DASQGL010000067.1:0-41190 GCA_035632635.1 Candidatus Limnocylindrales bacterium | reverse complement strand
GCCGTCAGCACGCCGCCTCCGCCGTGAGGACGCCCGATTCTTCTATGTGCCGATCCGCCAGACGACCGCCCGCCCGCACGATGGTTATGTGTACAACCTGGAAACGGCGGACCGACACACATACCTGGCCAATGGGGTCGTCGTCCACAACTGCCAGAACTGGGAAACGTCGCAGGCGCTGCGCGATCCCGGGGCGCTCGCGGAGCCAATGGACTGCACGCCCGCCCAGCTGGTCGACAGCGCGGAGCGGCTGGGAGCGAAAGTCGTCGCCACCTCGTACAACGAGCCACTGATCACGTCCGAATGGGCGGTCGACGTCTTCAAGGAGGCCAGGCGGCGCGGATTGCGCACGGCCTACGTCTCGAACGGGAACGCGACCCGCGAGGTGCTCGAATACATCCGGCCCTGGACCGATTTCTACAAGATCGATCTCAAGTCGATGCGGGACCGCCACTACCGGGCCCTGGGCGCCAGGCTCGACAATATCCTGGAAGGCATTCGCATGGTGCACGCGATGGGTTTCTGGCTGGAGATCGTCACCCTCGTCATTCCCGGCTTCAACGACAGTGACGAGGAGCTGGGCGACGCCGCCCGGTTCCTGAGCGACATCTCCCAGTCCATCCCCTGGCACGTGACGGCCTTCCACCAGGATTACCGGATGCGCGACCGGGACGACACCGGCGCCCAGGCCCTGCTGCGCGCGGCCCGGATCGGCGAGGCCGCCGGGCTCCGGTTCGTCTACGCCGGGAATCTGCCGGGTCGCGTGGGCCGGTACGAGGACACCCGCTGCCCCCGCTGCGGCACGACCCTGATCAGGCGGATCGGCTACCGGATCCTCGACGACACCCTCTCGGGCTCCGGGCGCTGTTCCGCCTGCGGGACGGCCATCCCCGGGGTCTGGAATTGACCCGGAAATCGGGCCGCACCACGACTAGAATAGGGGTAGCTGTGGAGATTGACCTCAGCCGCCGTGAGCTCTCATGGGTGCTCGGCGGTCCCCAGGGTGGAGGCATCAACGCGTCCGCCGAGCTGTTTGCCCGAGCCCTGGCTCGGGGTGGCCTCTCGGTATTCGCCAATATCGAGTTCCACTCCAACATCATGGGCAAGCACAGCTACTATCGCGTGACCGCGGCGCCCCACCCGATCCGTTCCCACCTGGACGAGATCCACGTGCTGGTCGCGCTCGATGAGGAGACGCTCTTCGGCGATGCCGCTCAACGCAAGCACTACCCGAGCCACGTCGGTCACGTCCACCAGGTCCTGGCCGGCGGGGGCATCGTCTACGACGCCGACCTCAAGATCGATCCCGCCCGGTTCGAGCGTGACGACATCCACCTCTATCCGATCCCCTACCTCGAAGTGCTCGAGGTGGCATTGGCGTCGGCCGGCAGGGCCGGCCAGGCGCGCAAGCACATCGTGATGCGCAACACGGTGGCGCTGGGCGCATCCATCGGCTTGATCGGCTACGACGAGGACCTCGTGGAAGCGGTGATCCGCGAGAGCTTCAAGGGTCGCAAGGCCGAAGCCGCCGATCTGAACGTCGCTGCCGTGCGCACGGCGGCGGCCTACGCCCGTGACCACTTCGCCGCCCGGCCGGGCGTGCAGCTGCGCGCCGTGCCGGTTGGCGAACGAGTCCAGCGCGTGCTCATGAAAGGCGTTCACGCGGTCGGCATTGCGAAGCTCAAGGCGGGGCTCGGGCTGCAGGCCTACTACCCGATCAGCCCGGCCACCGACGAAAGCGTCTACCTGGAATCCAAGGGTTCGGCCTACCAGCTGGTGGTCGTGCAGGCGGAGGACGAGATCGCGTCGATCAACATGGCGGTGGGCGCGGCGCACATGGGGGTGCGGGCCGCCACCTCCACGGCCGGTCCGGGTTTCGCCCTGATGTCGGAGGGCATCGGCTTCGCCGCCATCACCGAGTCACCCGGGCCCGTGATCTTCCTCTGGCAGCGGGGAGGCCCGTCGACCGGCCTGCCCACCCGCTCCGAGCAGGCCGATCTCCAGTTCGCGCTGCACCCCGCGCACGGGGATTTCCCCCACATCGTGATCGCGCCCGGGGACCTCGAGGAGGCCTTCTACCACAGTTTCGAGGCCTTCAACTGGGCCGACCGCTACCAGGTGCCGGTGATCGTGCTGCTCGACAAGTTCCTCGCCTCGAGCCTCTACACCGTCCCCGGTATCGATACCAGCCGGCTGCGCATCGATCGCGGCCTCGTCTATCAGCCACAGCCGCCTGACCGCAACGGCTACCGGCGCCACGCGCTGACCGCCAATGGCATCAGCCCCCGCGCCGTCCCCGGCACGCCCGGCTCCATCTTCTCGACCACGAGCGACGAGCACGACCCGCAGGGGCACATCACGGAGGGCGTCGAAAACCGGATCGCGATGATGCGGAAGCGCATGGAGAAGCTGGAGACCGCCGCCCGCGAGATCCCATCGTCCTTCAAGTACGAGCTCTTCGGACCGCGGAAGGCGGACGTCACGTTGCTCGCCTGGGGATCGTCCAAGGGGGCCTTGCTCGACGCCGTGCCCGCGCTCGAACGCCGCGGGCGGAGCGTGAACGTCTTGCAGATCCGCCTGATGCGACCGTTTCCGGCCGCGGAGGTGGGACAGATCCTTGGAGATTCGAAAACGACCATCCTCATCGAAGGCAACTATTCGGGTCAGCTCGGGGCGCTCGTGCGCGAACACACCGGAATCATGCCCACTCACAAGGTCCTGAAGTACGACGGTCGGCCATTCTCCCGCAACGAGATCATCGAGGGCGTGGAGACCGCGCTGTCAGACCGGAGCCCGCAGGTGATGGTGTCGCATGCCTGAAGCCAGCCCGCCCCGCACCTACGCCCTCCAGGAGTACAAGACGGACGTTCACGTCGATTGGTGCCCCGGCTGCGGGGATTTCGGAATCCTGAGCTCGATTCAGCAGGCCTTCTACCAGCTCCAACTCCCGCCGCACCGGATCGCCATGATCTCGGGGATCGGCTGCTCCGGCAAGACGCCGCACTATGTCGACACGTACGGCCTCCATACGCTGCACGGACGGGCGCTGCCGGTGGCGACCGGGGCCAAGCTCGCGAACCACGAGCTGACCGTGGTCGCGGTGGGTGGCGACGGGGACGGTTACGGCATCGGGGCGGGTTACTTCCTGAACAGCGGACGTCGCAACCTCGACATCACCTACATCGTCTTCAACAACGGCGTCTACGGCCTGACCAAGGGCCAGGCGTCGCCGACCCTCGCCAAGGGTCTGCGCACGAAGTCCATGCCCGAGGCGTCGATCCAGGAGGGCATCAACCCGATCGCCGTGGCGCTGGGTGCCGGCTACACCTGGATCGGTCGCGGGTACGCGCTGGACGTCAAGCACCTGGTCGGGTTGATCGTGGAAGCGATCCAGCACCGGGGGACCGCCTTCCTCGACGTCTTCCAGACCTGTCCCGTCTACAACGACCTGCGGACCAAGGAGTGGTACGCGGGCGCCGACATCGGCCGCCCGCGACTTCGCCGTCTGGACCAGGATCCAGGCTGGGAGCCGCACGTGCGGAATCCGCGCGACGTGGACGAAATCGTGGAGAAGAAGGTCCGGGCGCTCCAGGCGAGCTACGAGACGGGGGACGACCGCCTCGCGATCGGGGTCTTCTACCAGGTCGACCTACCCACCTACGACGAGCAGATGGCGCACAAGGTCCCCGCGCTCAAAGATCACCCCCTGGTCGATCTTCCTCTCGACCAGCGCAACATCGAACCGCTCCTGCGCGAGCTGGAGTAGGCGCGCCGGGCTCGGCCGGCAGGTCAGGTCGTCTTGGTCTCGCGCTTCTCCGGGTAGGCGGCGTTGATCTCGGCTCGGACGCGCGCCTTGTCCTCGTCGCTCTTGAAGTAGTCGAAGTTCCAGGCGATGAACTTCTTCAGCTCGGGGGGGACTTCGTCCTCGGGGTAGATGGCCGCCACCGGGCATGGGTCGACGCAGGCTCCGCAGTCGATGCACTCGTCTGGATTGATGTAGAGCATCCGGTCCTCGGCGCCGCCGTCGATGATGCAGTCGACCGGGCAGACGTCGACACAGGACTTGTCCTTCAGATCGACGCAGGTCTCGGTGATGATATAGGCCACGCAGTTACACCCTCTCGTACAAAGTCTGCAATTTACTCTAGCACGCGGTCGCGACACGGCCGTCACCGATTCGTGTGTCGGCCACGATGGGCAAGAGCAACCTGCCGCGCAACGTTCTGTCATCGTGGCGGTGCCCAGGCCTGCTCCAGCGCGCCGGGTCTTCCGGCCGGAACGCCGAGTGCCGTGGGGCACCTGGATCCTGGCGGTGGTCTTTCTGCTGGCCGCCGTCGGCGCGACCGGCGCCATCCTGCTCGTCGTCCAGCCCGCCCGGGTGGCGGACCTGGGCCGGAGTGAATCCCAGCAGCTGGGGCTGGCCCGAACGGGCGCCGCAACGGTCCAGCAGTCGCTCAACGCGCTCTGGGCGGATCTCGGGCCGGGCGGCCCGTTCGCCCTGACCGCGGACAAGGTGAGCGCCGATCTCGCCCTGGCCCAAACGACGGAAAAGCAAGCTTCCGACGCGCTCGCCTATGACGAGGTGGCAAAGGCCGACCTCGTCGAAGCCGACGCGATTCCGTTTCAACTCCACCCGCCGCTCTTTACGAAGTCCGACCGTCCGGCCGTCCTCCACCTGGAGACCGGGCTGCAGGCCGCGTCCCGGCTGGCACACGCCGCGACTCTCGAGCTCGAGCTCGCTCAGACCGTGGCGGCGGACCAGGGCACGCTGGATGGACAGCTGACGCCGGCACTCAACGCACACGCCTGGACCGAGGCTGCCCGCGCCGCCTCGACCGCCCAGGGCCAGCTCAAGGCGGAGCAGCTGGGAGCCGCCAACCCCGACGCGCTGCTCGATCCGCTCTGGGGCAAGTGGATCGAGGCGCGGCTCGCCTATGCGCAGACGGCCCAGTCCTATGCCCTCAACGCCGCGTCCGGGCAGGCCAGTACCGCCCAGCAGCTGCTCCAGACGCTGAGCACGCAATCGGCGGCGATCCAGGCGACCGGCACGGCCGCCCGCCGGGGTGCCGCCTCATGGGCGGCGCAGACGATCCAGCCGCTGCTGGACACCGTGTCCAGGGAGGTTGGCGCCGCCTCCCTGTCCGCCGGCTAGTCAGAACGGCTCGCCGCGTCGAGCAGATCCGCGGTCAGCTGACCCAGGTCGCACACCCCGAGCAGCACCATCGCGGTGGCGACCTCGTCGGCCAGCAGCTTCAGCAGCCGGCGGACGCCGTCCTCGCCGCCGACGGCCAGGGCGAAGAGTGCCGGCCGCCCCAAGAAGACGGCGCGGGCGCCCAACGCGATCGCCTTGAGGACGTCGGTCCCTCGCCGCACGCCGCCGTCGAGGCAGACCGGGACCCGGTCGCCCACGGCGGCGACCACCTCGGGCAGCGCATCCAGGCTGGCCACGGCGTGGTCGAGCTGCCGCCCGCCGTGGTTGCTGACGATGATGCCGCGGGCGCCCAGGTCGATGCACCGCCGCGCGTCGTCGCCCCTGACGAGGCCCTTCACCACGACCGGCACCGAGCTGCGCGCCACGAGCCACTCCAGGTCCGGATACGCCAGGCGATCCTCCATGGCGCTGTCGAAGTAGCGCTCCAGCCCGGACGCCCCGGGGACTGCCGAGCCTGTGCCCGCCAGCGTCCCGCGCAGGTTTGCGTAGCTCATGTCCGAATGGAGCGTGAACCCGTTGCGCAGATCGCGCTCCCGGCGTCCGAGGATGGGCGCGTCGACGGTCAGCACGATCGCCCGGTATCCAGCCGCGATCGCGCGGTCGACGAGCTCGCCGCTCAAGCCGCGGTCCCGGTAGAGGTAGAGCTGGAACCATCGATGCCCGGACGACGCCTGCGCGACGTCCTCGAGTGAGGTCGTGGCCAGCGTGCTGAGGCAGTACAGCGCCCCGGCGCTGGCCGCCGCGCGTGATACGGCCAGCTCGCCGTCCGGATGGGCAAGCCGCTGGGTGGCGGTCGGCGCGATCTGCACCGGTGTCCGCAGGCGGGAGCCGAGCAGTTCCAAGCCCAGCTCGGGGTTCGCCACGCCGGTGAGCGTGTGGTACCGGAACCGGTGGCGCGCGAAGGCCTCGCGATTGGCGCGCATGGTCACCTCGTCCTCGGCCCCGCCCGCGATGTAGTCGTAGGTCGTCCGGCCAAGGACGGCGCGGGCCCGAGCTTCGAGCTCGTCGACGTTGACGAGGGGGACGACCGACGCTTCGCGCTCCCGCGAGGTGGCCATCCCCGCATTGTCTCCGAGTCGGGCCTCGGGCGCCGCGGTGACTGCCGGGCAACGTCGTGCGGCATCGGCGGACGGTACGCTACTGACATGGACGCCGCCGCCCGAGCCCGCCTCGGCCGCCGACTGCAAGCCGTGGTCGGAGAGGACTTCGCGTTCTCGGATCCCTATGAGATGCGCCTGTACCAGTACGACGCCAGCCCGGAGACGGCGCTCCCGGATGCGGTTGTCATCCCGGGGACCGCCGAGCAGGTGGCCGCCGTCCTGCGCATCTGCGCCCAGGAGGGCGTGCCGGTGGTCTCCCGCTCCGGCGCCAGCAGCCTGGCGGGCGGTACGGTGCCGGTCGAAGGAGGCGTCGTGATCACGTTTGCCCGGATGAATCGCATCCTGGAGATCGATCTCGACAACTTGCGCGCGGTCGTCGAGCCGGGCGTGGTCAACCTCGCCCTGAGCCAGGCGCTCCGCCCGCACGGGTTCTACTACGTGCCCGACCCCTCCAGCCAGGGCGCCTGCACGATCGGCGGCAACGTGGGAACGAACGCCGGCGGTCCGCATACGCTGATCTATGGCGTGACGGTCAATCACGTGACCGGTCTCGAGGTCGCCCTCCCGAGCGGCGAGCTGGTCCAGATCGGAGCCGGGAAGGCGGCCGACCAGCGGGGCTACGATCTGACCGGGCTGGTGGTCGGCTCGGAGGGGACGATGGCCGTAGTGACCAAGATCTGGGTCAAGATCACACCCATTCCACCCCGGTCCAAGACGCTGCTCGCGATCTTCGAGGGCATGGAGCCGGCCAGCAACGCGGTCTCCGCCATCGTGAAAGGCGGCATCCTGCCCGCGGCCATCGAGATGATGGATCAGCTCTCCATCCAGGCGGTCGAAGCTGCGTCGCATGCCGGGTACCCGCTCGACGCGGGCGCGGTGCTCCTGCTCGAGGTCGACGGCATCGCGGAATCGGTCGAGGAGCTGGCGGCCCGCATGGTGCGGCTGTGCCAGGAGCACGGCGCCCGCGAGGTTCGCGTGGCGCGCGACGAAGCGGAGCGGCAGGCGCTCTGGAAGGGACGCAAGGGCGCCTTCTCGGCGATGGGCCGCCTCGCCCCCGACTTCTACGTCATGGACGGTGTCGTGCCCCGGACCCGGCTGCCCGAGGTGCTCGAGGCGATCGGGAAGATCGGCGAGCGGACCGGCTACCGGATCTGCAACGTGTTCCACGCGGGGGACGGGAACCTGCACCCGCTGGTGCTGTTCGACGCCTTCCAGAAGGGCCAGTACGAGGCCGTCCTCGCCATCGGGGACGAGATCCTCAAGCTGTGCGCCGATGCGGGCGGCTCGATCACGGGCGAGCATGGCATCGGCCTGGAGAAGCGGGAGAACATCCGCTACGTCTTCTCGGACGACGACCTCGAGGTCATGGACATGGTGCGCCGCGTCTTCGATCCCGGTCGCCGGATGAACCCGGGCAAGGTGTTTCCAACCGGCGAGCTTCGTCCATCGACCGTTCCCGTCCGGTTGACCGCGCACCGGCCCGGGCTGGCGATCGCGGATGAGGTCTGGGTGTGAAGACGCCGGCGCGCGCAGCGGTCCCGGGCCATCCGATCGCGACCCCTGATCTGGCCGGCCTTCGGGTCGACGGCCTGACGCCTTCGACCATCATGCACCCCGAGGACGCGGACGACGCCGCGCGCGGACTGCGGCAGTGCGCCGAGGCCGGCGCCGGCGTGGTCGTGTGGGGCGGCGGGACGCTCCTCACGCTGGGCGCGGTTCCACGCCGCTACGACGTCGCCTTTTCGACCGACCGGCTGACGCACGTGCTCGAGTACGAGCCGGCCGACCTCACCTGCCGGGTGCAGGCCGGCGTCCCGGTGGCCGCCCTCCAGGACCAGCTTGGCAAGCATGGCCAGTGGCTGCCCCTGGCGCCTCCCCACCCGGAGCGCGCGACCCTGGGGGGAACGGTCGCCGCCAACGCGAGCGGTCCGGGTCGCGCCCGGTACGGCTCGGTGCGTGACTGGGTCATCGGGATCACCGTCGCGTATCCCAACGGCAAGGTGGCCCGGGCCGGCGGCAAGGTGGTCAAGAACGTGGCCGGATACGACCTCATGAAGCTGCACACCGGCGCCCTGGGCACCCTGGGTGTGGTCGTCGAGGTGAACCTGAAGGTCCAGGCGCGCCCGCAGGCGTCGCGATCGCTGTGGGCCCACTTCGAGCGGGTGGGTGACGCCGTCGCCTGCGCGCTGGCCCTGTCGCGCGGATACCTGCAGCCGGCCGTGATGGCCGCGATCACCGGCGAGGCGGTGGTTGGCGCCAGCCTTCCCCGGGCCTCGGGCGTCACGCTCGCGATGCGGGTCGAAGGCCACCAGGCGGAGGTCGATGCTACCGTCGCGGCGATCGCGTCGGCGGTGTCCGCCAACAGCGGACGGCTCGAAGCGGACGGCGTGCCCGACGGCGTCTTCGAAGCCGTCCGGGACTGGACCGCGCCGGAATCCCCGGCGACGATCGTGTTCACGGCCAGCGTCCCTCGGACCGGGGTCCTCACGGTCGTCGAGGCCGCCGGCAGGGACGCCGGGGTGGTCGCGCTGCCCGCGGTCGGGACGGTTCACGTGCGTCCCAGGGCGGAGGAGGCGGCCGAGATGCTGCCCCGGCTGCGTCGGGCGGCGGGCGCGGACGGGCAGGTCGTCGTCGCGAGCGCTCCGCCGGCGTTCAAGACCGAGGTCGATGTCTGGGGCCCTCCCCCGGCCGGGTTCGCGCTCATGCGAGCCCTCAAGGACAGGCTCGATCCCCTGGGGACGCTCAACCCCGGCCGGTTCGTGGGCGGTATCTGATGCCGGATCCGACGACGCTGGACTACAAGAGCCAGCTCGAGGGAATCGCGGCCCCGGGTCCCCGGGCCGGCATGGACATCGACCTCGTCCGTGACTGTATCCACTGCGGCCTTTGCCTCCCGAAGTGCCCGACCTTTCGCGCGCTCCACCACGAGGGCGACAGCCCGCGGGGCCGGATGTGGCAGATCAAGGAGGCCACGCTCGGCATGGTCGAATTCGACGACCCGCGGTTCCAGACGCACATCTATCAGTGCTTCAACTGCCGGGCGTGTGAGACCGCGTGCCCGTCGGGTGTTCAGTTCGGGGCGGTGATGGAGATGGCGCGCGCGCGGACCCCGCCCCAGGGGCGCCGGGACCGCCTGGTGCGGACGATCCTGCTCAACGGCCTCCTGCCCCACCGGGGGCGGCTGCGCGCGGCCGGGACCGCCCTTCGAGCCCTCGAGGCCCTGCGTCTCCCGACCCTGCTGCGGCGGAGCGGCGCCTGGCGTGCGCTGCCGCTGGGCAAGTTTGCCGCCTTCCTGCCGCCCGGCGATCGCCCCGTCCGCCAGGCCGCGCTTCCCTCGCGCACGCCCGCGATGGGCGAACGCCGCGCGCGAGTCGGGGTGCTCCGAGGGTGCATCCAGGACGAGATGTTCCACGGGACGAACCGCCGGACCGTGCTGGCGCTGGCGCGCAACGGATGCGAGGTCGTGGTCCCCGACGCCCAGGTCTGCTGCGGGGCGCTGGCCTCGCACGCCGGCGAGGCCAGGACCGCGGCTCACCTCGCGGCCGCCACGGTGGCGGCCTTCCAGGACGCCGGCGTCGACGCGGTCGTCGTCAACGCGGCCGGCTGCGGTTCGAACATGAAAGAGTACGACCTGCAGCTTCGAGACCAGACCGATGGCAGGCGGACCGGGGCGGCCTTTTCGGCCAGCGTCCGCGACGCCACCGAGTTCCTCGACTCGCTCGGGCTGCGGCCGCCCGAGCGATCGATGCGGCTGCGGGTGACCTATCAGGACCCCTGCCATCTCCTGCACGGCCAGCGCATCTCGAAGCCGCCCCGGAACCTGCTTGCCGCGATCCCCGGCCTCGAGCTGGTCGAGCTTGCCGAATCGGACTGGTGCTGCGGCTCCGCGGGGGTCTACAACCTCACCCATCCCGAGATCGCGGAGGAGGCGCTGCGCTGGAAGGTGTCCCGCATCCTCGAATCGGGGGCACAGGTCGTGGCCACGGCCAACCCGGGCTGCATCCTCCAGATCACGATGGGTCTGCGCCGGGCGGGCGCCGACATTCCCGTGGTCCACGTGCTCGATCTCCTTGGATGGGCCTACGGGGATCCTGGCCGTTCACCTACCGTGATCCGCCGGGCTATGGCGTGAGCGTGCCCGCGCGGCCAGGCCGGGCCTTCGATGACGCCTGGCTCGAAGGGCTCTGGGACGACATCTGGGCCAAGCGGGAATTCTCCATGATCCCGCTCGACTACCAGGAGGTCCCATCGCTTCCGTATCAGGGTCAGCGGGCGGCCGGAGATCGCCTGCGGGTCGTCTTTTGCGGGATCCCCTCCGACTATGGGACGAGCTTTCTCCTGCACCTGATCGGCAAGCGGGTCAACCTGGCCGCGGTCGTGTGCAGCACCCGATGGCAGCGGACGCATCCGACCACAGATCTCCTGGCGCGTATTGCGGGCCACATCGGCACTCCGGTCGAGATCGCGGCCAGCGTCAATACCCCCGCCTTCCGCAACTGCCTCAAGGCCTACGCGCCGGACGTCGTCGTGATGGCGAGTTTCGACCAGATCATCGACGCGCAGACGCTGGCGGTTCCGAGACGGGGATGGATCAACGTCCACCCCTCGCTCCTGCCCCGCCACCGGGGACCGGAACCGATCTACTGGGCGATTCGCAATGGGGACGCAACCGCGGGGATCACGCTGCACTGGACGGTACCCCGGATCGATGCCGGTCCGATCCTGGCACAGGAAGCCGTCCCGATGCGCAAGGCCGAAACGGCGGGCACGCTCGCCCGCCGCCTGGTGGAGGCCGGCCTCCCCGCCCTGGACCGGACGCTGGATCGCCTCGAGCGGGGCGACCTGCCCGGCCGTCAGCCCGCCCTCGAGGACGGCAGTTACGAGCCGCCGGTCCGCGAAACGGAGCTCGACTGGGACGCCTCCTTCGAGGAGATCGACCGCCTGGTCAGGGCCGGGAGTCCCGACCAGCCGCCTCGGCTCGCCGTGGACGGCGAGCGCCGCTACGTGCTCGCGGTGCGCCGGCTGCGCGCCCGGCGCGGTGAGCGCCCCGGCCTGCTGGGCGATCGGGACGGGCGCGTGCTGGCCGCCACGAGCGACGCGGTGGTCGAGGTCCTGTGGCGCGGCTTCGGGCATACGCACGCGGTGCGTCCGCTGCGCCACCAGCAATTCCCCTGACCGGGCGGGACGGTGGGCACCACGACGGCCGCTGTCGCGCCTGCGTGACGGAACGCACAGGGAACGGTGTGGCCTGAGGGAGGGCTGCGTATAATGAGTGGGACATGGCTCAGGAAATGATCGACAACGGGACCGGGACCGAACTGATCACGATCACGGACGCGGCGCTCAGCCAGCTCCGCGAACTGCTTCAGAAGCAGGGAATGCCCGAGCTCGGCTTGCGCGTGTTCGTCCAGCCCGGCGGCTGCTCCGGAATGTCATACGGAATGGGATTCGAGGACCACGCCGAAGACGGGGATGCCATCACCGAGTTCGGCGGCGTCCGTCTGTTCGTGGACGCGGTCAGTGCCCGCTATATCAAGGGCGCCGAGATCGACTTCGTGGACAGCCTCATGGGCGGCGGCTTCACCGTCCACAACCCGAATGCGGTGTCGAGCTGCTCCTGCGGTCATTCGTTCGATACCGGCTCGGACGCCGGCACCGCGCGGGGCTGCCAGCACTGACCTGAGGCGTCGACCCGAGCCGCCCACGACGGCGGTGCCGCGTCGGCTGCATCCCTCGAACTCTTGACGCCGACTCGGACCGCTGGTACGGTGAGGGCCCAGGTCGACCATGGTCCAAGGAGGGGGTCCGTGCCGACGCCGACGCCGCCCCGGGTGCTGATGGTCGAGGACCATCGTGACGTCGCGGAGCTCTATCAGCTGAAACTTCAGCTCGAGGGCTATCGCGTGGCCGTGGCGCAGGATGGTCCGACCGGGCTGGAGCTGGCTCGCTCCCTCCGCCCCGATGTCATCCTCCTGGACGTCCATCTGCCGATCCTGGACGGGCTCCAGGTGCTGGCCGCGCTGCGCGAGAGCGAGGATACGCGGCAGGTGCCGGTGGTCGTCTTCAGTGAGGACGACAGCTTCGAGACGATGCAGAAGGCGAAGGGATTGAACGTGTCCGCCTACCTGGTCAAGGCGAACCTGCTCCCCAGCACCCTGGCCAGGGTGGTCTCGTCTGCCCTGCACGACCGGCCGCACGACCGGGAAGGCCGGGCGACTGCCTGATCGCCGGCGTCTGAGCCTCCTGCCGGCAGTGCTGCTGGTGGGTGTGACGGCGGTCTGGGGCTGGACTTTCGTCGTCGTCAAGGACGCGGTCAGCCACTACCCGGTGCTGTCGTTCCTGGGCTTGCGATTCGCGCTCGCGGCCGCCGTCCTCTGGGTGATCGTGAGGCTCGCGCGAGTCCAGCCCGCCGCGGCACCGGTCGGGCTTGGCATCGGCGCGGTGCTCGCCATCGGCTACCTGACCCAGACGCTCGGCCTGCAGCGGACCACGATCGCGAACACGGGGCTGATCACCGGCCTGTTCGTGGTGTTCACACCGATCCTGGATCGAGTGCTCTTCGGCGTTCCGACTCGACGGTGGACGTGGATCGCCGTCCTTTTGGCTTTCGCCGGCACCGGACTGCTGACCGGCGCCGCACCGGGCGGACTCCATCCTGGCGACCTGCTCGTCCTCTGTGGATCGGTGGCGTTCGCCCTCCATATCGCGCTCTTGAGCCGATACTCGACGCGCAGCCCGGTTGGCCTGGCGGCCTGGCAGATGTCGGCCGCCGCCGCCCTGCTCCTGCTGGGGACGATCGGGACGCGTGCCAGCGTCTGGCCGATGCCGGGCGGCGTCCCGGCCGCGCTCGTGATCACCGGTGTCTTCGCCTCTGCCGTGGCCTTCTGGGTGCAGACCTGGGCGCAGCAGCGGCTCGAGGCGACCCGGGCCGCGATCATCCTGACCATGGAGCCGGCCTTCACGGTGGCCTTCGCGTTCTGGCTCGCCGGGGAACGTTTCCGGATCCTGCAGGCGGTCGGCGCGGTGCTCATTCTCGTGGCGCTCTTCGGCAACGAGGCCTGGGAGCGCCGTCCCCTGGGCGCGGCGGCGCCGGTCGAGATCCCGCTGTCCGGATGAGGCGTCAGCCTGCCGGTTTGGGCTCGAGGACGTGGACCGCGGTCAGGTTCCGATAGAGTTCATCGAAATCCAGACCGTAGCCGACCACGAACTGATTCGGGATGTCGAAGCCCTTGTACGCGACCGGGACCGGCTTGATGCGCCGGTCCTGCTTGTCCAGCAGCACGCACAGCTTCACAGACGCGGGCGCGTGGCGCTGGACGTGCTCGAACAGAAAGGCGGTCGTGAGTCCGGTGTCGATGATGTCCTCGACCATCAGCACGTGCCGCCCGGCCACGTCCATGCTCAAATCCTTGAGCAGCATGACGTGCCCCGAGGACACGGTGGCCTGCCCGTAGCTGCTCACCGCCACGTAGTCGAAGTTGACCGGCACCGTCAGGCTGCGGCTCAGATCGGTGGCGAAGCTCACCGATCCCTTGAGGACAGAGAGCAGGATCAGGGGACGGTCGATGCCCGCGTAGTCGTTCGAGATCGCCGCCGCCAGCTCACGCACCCGGGCCTGGATGGTGGCGGCGCTGAGCAGCTCTCGTCCCAGACGATAGCCGTGCATCGCGGCCTCCACAAGTAGAGAGAATAGCGGCTATGTCCGCGCGCCTCGTCGGAGCGATCGACCAGGGCACGACCGGGACCCGCTTCATGCTCTTCGATCACGACGGGCGGGTGAAGGCGTCTGCATACCGCGAGCATCGGCAGATCACGCCGCGACCAGGGTGGGTCGAGCATGACCCCATGGAGATCTGGGCGAACACGCAGCAGGTCATCCGGAGCGCGCTCTTACGCGGCCGGGTCGATGGCGCGAACCTGGTCGCGATCGGCGTCACGAATCAGCGGGAGACGACCATCGTCTGGGACCGGAACAGCGGCCGGCCCTACGGGAACGCAATCGTCTGGCAGGACCTGCGGACCCGGGATCTGTGCGCGAGGTTGCAGCGGCAGGGGCTCGAGGCCACGGTTCGTCGCTCGACCGGCCTGCGGATCGCTACCTACTTCTCCGGCCCCAAGCTGCGCTGGATGCTCGACGCCTGGCCCGGGCTTCGGGCCGCGGCCCGGCGAGGCGATGCGCTCTTCGGCACCGTCGACAGCTGGCTGATCTGGTGGCTGACCGGAGGGCCGTCGTCAGGGGCGCACGTGACGGATGCCACGAACGCGTCGCGCACGATGCTGATGGACCTGCGCCGCCTGGAGTGGAGCGATGAGCTGCTTGGGGCGTTGAAGATCCCGGCGCGTATGCTCCCGGCGATCCGGCCTTCGAGCTCGCGGATTCCCTACGGCATGACGAGCGCCGCCGGCCCGCTGCGCGCGAGCGTCCCGGTCTGCGGTGATCTGGGTGACCAGCAGGCGGCGCTCTTCGGGCAGGCCTGCTTCAAGGCGGGTGAGGCGAAGAACACGTATGGCACGGGCAGCTTTCTGCTCCTGAACACCGGGACGCGCCCGGTCTCCTCTCGCCACGGGCTGCTGACCACGGTCGCCTACAGTCTCGATGCCGGACGGCGGGCGTACGCGCTCGAAGGGTCGATCGCGGTCACCGGCGCCGTGGTCCAGTGGCTGCGCGACAACCTGCATCTGATCGCGGCAGCCTCCGAAACAGAGCGGGTCGCCGGGGCGGTCGAGGACTCGGGCGGCCTCGTCTTCGTCCCCGCCTTCTCCGGATTGTTCGCCCCTTACTGGGACATGGATGCGCGCGGCGCCATCCTCGGGCTGACTCGCTACGCGACCCGCGAGCACCTGGTTCGGGCGGCGCTCGAGTCGATCTGCTACCAGAGCCGCGAGGTCGCGGACGCGATGCGCAAGGACGCTCGGATCCGCCTCCGTCGCCTGAAGGTCGATGGCGGAGCCGTACGCAACGACCTGCTGATGCAAATGCAGGCCGATATCCTCGGCGTCCCCGTCGTCCGGCCTCGCGTCGACGAGGCGACCGCGCTGGGCGCGGCCTATGCGGCCGGGCTGGCGGTCGGGTTCTGGCGGTCGCTCGAGGAACTGTCCCGGCATCAACGCATCGACCGCGTCTTCCGCCCGCGCTGGGACCGCCGCCGCCGGGAGGCGGGTCTGCGCCTGTGGCAGCGCGGAGTTGCCCGTGTCGAGAAGTGGCTGGATCCGAACGAGCGCGTCGCCCCGCCGGGATGACCGCGCTCTCCCCACTCGAGCGGCGCGCCCAGACGATCGAACGGCTCGAGAAGGAGACCTTCGACCTGCTGGTCGTGGGCGCCGGGATCATCGGCAGCCGGGTCGCCTACGAGGCCGCCTGCCGGGGCCTGCGGGTCGCCCTCGTCGATGCCGGCGATTTCGGGGGAGGGACGAGCAGCGCCTCCTCCAAGCTGATCCACGGCGGTCTCCGGTATCTGGCCGGGTACGACTTCGGCCTCGTCCACGAGGCCCTGGCCGAGCGGCATGCCCTGCTCACGCGGGTCGCGCCCCACCTCGTGCACCGCCTCCAGTTCCTGCTTCCGCTGTACCGCGGCGGGCCCTGGTCGCCGCTCACGATCGGCGCCGGGCTGGTCCTCTACTCCGCCCTGTCGGCCTTCCGAGATGGTCGGGTCCGCCTGGTCACGCCCGCCGGCGCCCGGGGGATCGTCACCCCGCTGCGGGACGACGGATTGCGGGCGGCTGGCGTCTTTTCGGATGCGCAGACGGACGACGTGCGCCTCTGCCTGGCGACCGTGACGGCCGCCTCGCGGGCGGGCGCCGCCGTGCTCAACCACGCCGCCGTGGTCGGCATCGACCGGCCGGCCGTCCGGAGCGCCTCGCTGCGGGTGCGCGGCGGTCCCGACGTCACCATCCGCTGCCGTCAGATCGTGAACGCGGCCGGTCCCTGGGTGGACGAGGTCCGTCGCCTCGAGGATGCGTCCGCACGCCCCCTCGTCCGGCTGAGCAAGGGGGTCCACCTGACGGTGCCCCTACCGGAGGCGTTTGAGTCCGCGCTGATCGTTCCGGTGGACCGCACGCGCGTCACCTTTGCCATCCCCTGGCAGGGGTTGCTCCTGCTGGGGACGACCGACACGCCCTACGATGGGGACCCGACGGCGCTCGCGGTCGAACCGGCCGACGTGCGCACGGTGCTGGCCGAGGCCGGCCTGGCGCTGCCCTCCCGTCTCCTCGACCCGCGTCACATCCGGTTCTCCTTCGCCGGGCTTCGCGCGCTCCCGCTCGGCGAGCGGGGCACCGCCCAGGCATCCCGTGAGCACCTGGTCGAGGTGTCCCGCGCGGGCATGATCTCGGTGGCGGGGGGGAAGCTGACGACCCATCGGCGGATCGCGCTCGATGTCCTCCGGCGCCTGCCGGCCGAGGTGCTCCGTGGGCCGAGGCCTCGGACCCCGGACGATCACCCGCTGCCCGGTGGCGTGACGGCGTCCCGGGCGGGACCGTCGGCCGTCGACCCCGTGACCCGGCACCTGGCCGGGATCTACGGGAGCGAGGCGGACCGGGTGCTCGCCTGCGCCGCTTCGGATCGGACGGCGATGGAACGAATTCATCCGGAGGGGCCTGACCTGTGGGCACAGGCCCGCTACGCGATCCAGGAGGAATGGGCGGCGACGGTCGACGACCTGGTGCGGCGGCGGACGAGCTTGAGCGTGCGGGGGCTCGCCGACGAGCAGGTGCGCCGGCGCCTCCACGACCTCCTCGCGAGCGCCGGGGCCTTGCTGCCGTGACCTAAGCGAACCTGACCATAGAATGGCGCCAATGCTGACCGCACCAAATGTCCTCAGCCTGGCGCGCATCGCCGCGGCGCCGTTCATCTACGCGCTGATCGCCTGGTCCGGTCGCTACGGGTACATCCTGGCCGCGGTGCTGTTCACCCTGGCCTCGATCACGGACACGCTGGACGGTCAGCTCGCCCGGCGGCGTGGCTCGATCACGCCGCTCGGCATCTACCTCGACACGACTGCTGACAAGATCCTGATCGCCGTGCTGCTGGTCGCGCTCGCCGTGGTGCACGAAGCGCCGGGGTGGATGGCGGCGGTGATCATCGCGCGGGAGTTCTTCGTGACCGGCCTGCGCAGCTACGCGGCCGCGCTGGGCGTGGTGATCCCGGCCGGAGGCTGGGGCAAGGCGAAGACCTTGATCACGATCGTGGCGCTCCTGCTGGTCCTCCTGGCGGGCGACGCGGCCAGAGGTGGCGTCCTGAGCGGCATCCCGTGGGCGCGGTCGCTGCTGTTGACCCGGCTGGGCCCGACCACCTTTCCGATCTGGTTGTTGCTGCTCGCCGTGATCTGGACGATTGGCTCGGGCATCGAGTACATTCGCGGAGCGATCCCACTGTTGACTCGAGGATCGCGACGCATTTCCCTCGAGCGGCCGGTCGCACCCGCCGAGGACCCGTGATGCCCTCGCTCGCAGCGGTCTCGCGGCGGATCGCCGCAACCCTCGCCGTCGTGACATCGATGTCGGCCTGCGCGCCGGCGGCGTCCTCTCCCGTGATCACGCATCCGACCGTGCACATCCTGGCGCCCTGGGGAGCCGTCGAGCAGGCCGCGTTCCGTCAGATGGTCAGGCCCTGGGAACAGCAAACCGGCAACACGATCGTCTATGAGGGCACCCGCCAGCTGCAGGACGCGCTGAATGCCCGGATCCAGCGCGGGACGCCGCCCGACCTGGCGATCCTGCCGAATCCCAGCGTGCTCGACGCCTACGCCGCCGCGGGCAGCCTGGTGCCGCTGGACAGCGTGCTCGACGTGAGCGCCCTTCGACGTGACTACGGGTCGGCGCTGCTGCAACTCGCGTCGGCGCGAGGGCAGCTCTACGGCGTCTACCTCGACGCCGCGGTCAAGGGACTCATCTGGTACGATCCCGCGGCCGTCCAGGCCGGGGGCCTCTCGGCGGCCTTCACCCCGTTGCCCGAAACCTGGCCCGCCCTGATGACCCTGAGCGACCAGATCGAGCAGGCTGGAACGACGCCATGGTGCATCGGGCTCGAGGGCGGAGTCGCGTCCGGCTGGCCCGGCGCCGACTGGATCCAGGATTTCCTGCTGCGCACGGCGGGGCCGGGAGCCTACACGGACTGGTACCAGGGCCGCTTGAAATGGACGTCGCCCCAGGTCCGTGCCGCCTGGAGCCTGTGGGGAGGGATCGTGGCCGATCCCGGCATGGTGTACGGAGGCAGCAGCCAGATGCTGCGGACGAACTTCACCGCGGGCGGTGACCCGCTCTTCACGAATCCGCCGGGGTGCTACCTGCACCATCAGGGATCCTTCATCACCACGTTCTTCCAGCAGGCCAGGCCACAGGCGCAGCCCGGAGTCGACTTCGCGCTCTTCGGGTTCCCTTCCATCGACTCCCGCTATGACGGCGCCGAGGTCATCGATGGCGACGTGCTGGGCATGTTCCAGGACTCGTCGCAGGCGCGGGACTTGCTGGCCTACCTGATGACGCCGGCCGCCCAGGCAATCTGGGTCAAGCGCGGGGGTGTGCTCTCGGCGAACCGGACGGTTCCGCTCGGCGACTATGCGGCGGGGCCGGCGCGCGACGAGGCCCGGCTGCTGACCGGTGCCCGCATCCTCGTGGCCGATGCCTCCAGTGACATGCCGCAGGCCATGAGCAGTGCCTTCCAGAAGGGGGTCCTGGATTACGTTGCCGGCCGGCAGACCCTCGACGCCATCCTCCGCCAGCTGGATGCGGTCCAGGCAAAGGTCTACCGCTAGCCGGCCCACGCGTCGCGATAGTGATAATCTCGCAGGAGCAGGACCGGTACCGTCGTGAGCGTCTACCGGGAGTTGGAGGGAAGGGCATGAGCAAGCGTGGTTCTCTTGGGAAGCTCGCCATGGCAGCGGTCATGGGGATCGCGGTGGCCGCATGCGGGAACGGCAACGCGACAACCTCGCCGAGTGCGACGATCGGCGGCTCGGTCAGCCTCTGGGCAGAGTGGACGAGTACCGAGCAAACGGCCTTCCTGAACGCCTTGCAGCCGTTCCAGACGCAGACGGGCATCACCGTCAACTACGCGGGCAAGGGCTCGAACATGGACACGTCGTTGGCCGCCGCCGTCCAGGGCGGGGCGCCCCCGGACGTGGCGCTGGTGCCCGACCCCGGCACCCTGCAGACGCTGGCCAAACAGGGGTCGATCAAGGATCTCACCAGCATCCTCGGCAACCTGAGCTCGAATTACGGCTCCGCCTGGAATCAGCTGGCCACCTACAACGGCAAGCTGTACGGCGTCTGGTTCAAGGGCGCGAACAAGAACACGATCTGGTACAACCCGGCGCAGTTTGCCGCGGCCAGCATCACCTCGCCGCCGACGACCTGGGAGCAGCTGATCCAGGACGCCGCCACCCTGAGGGCGGCCGGCGTCACGCCGTTCTCCCTCTGCACCGACATCGGCTGGCCGGTGGCGGACTTCTGGCAGAACGTCTACCTGAAGACGGCCGGCGCCGACAACTACAATGCCCTGGCCGCCCACACGCTCAAGTACACGGATCAGACCGTGACCACCTCCTTGACGACGATGGCCCAGCTGACCGGCACGTCGGCAAACCTCGTCGGCGGCATTCAGGGTTCTTTGTCGAACCCCTATCCAGATTGCGTCGACAAGGTCTTCCCCAAGCCAGGTGCCCAGCCCCAGGCGGCGATGGTCTTCGAGGGTGACTTCGTGATCTCCGAGATCAAGGGCAACTCCAGCACCTACACGCCCGGGACGACCGGATCGGGCGGGGCTGCCTGCACCGCCGATCCCAGCAAGACACCCTGTTACAACTTCTTCGCCTTCCCGGCGCCCTCGGCGGACAGCGCAAACCAGGGTGCTGTCCAGGGAGCCGGCGACGTCGCGTTGATGCTGAAGGACACGCCGCAGAGCGAGGCGCTGATCAAGTACCTGGCCGGACCGGACGGCGCCGCGGCCTGGGCCAAGTCGGGCGGGTTCGCGTCTCCGAACAAGCAGGTGCCCTTGAGCGCCTACCCGGACCCGGTCAGCAAGGCCGATGCCCAGGCGCTGGTCAACGCCACGAGTTTCGTCTTCAGCCTCGACGACCTCCAGGGAACCTGGGAGAAGAACATGTGGCAGGACCTGCTCAACTTCATCAAGAATCCCAGCGCCTCGAACATCGCGTCGATCGAGGCAACCATGGACCAGCAGGCGACCGCAGGCCTCGGCCACTAGCTCGACCCTGATGACGTCGATGAGTGCGGTCGGGGTCTCGGCCCCGGCCGCCGATCGGCCGGCAGCGCCAGCGCGAATCGAGACCACCGGCAAGCCCGCCGGCGGTCGGGGATGGCGTGACCATCTGGGCTCGCTTGCCTTTCTCGCGCCGGGGGCGATCTGGCTGCTGGTGGTCACCCTCTATCCGGTCATCGCGACGCTCCGCAACAGCCTGTTCGACGAGACGGCGACCACCTACGTCGGGCTGCACAACTATCGAGTGATCTTTTCCACCGCCAGCATCCTGGTCGCGTTCCGCAACAACGTCATCTGGGTGGTCGTCTTTCCCGTCCTTGTCACCTTCCTCGGCCTGGTGTTCGCCGTCCTGACTGAGCGGATCCGCTGGTCCACCGCCTTCAAGACGATCATCTTCATGCCGATCGTCTTCAGTGCCACCGCCTCGGCCCTGGTCTGGCGGACGATCTTCGACCTGGACCCGCACATCGGGATGGTCAACGCGTCGATCCAGACGGTGAGCGACTTCATCACTCCGCCGGGGCTCTACCCGGTGAACACGTCGGCCGGGCAGACCGTCGCCGCGTTCGCTTCGAACGGACTGCGCCCGGGACCAGGGGGCAGTCTCGAGAGCACATCGACGGCGTCGGCCGGCGACACCATGGACCTGGGACTGATCGGGATCAGTCCGGCCATCCTGCAGGCAGTGGGCGCGCAGACCGTGGTCCTGCCGTCCTCGGCGTCCGGGGCGATCACCGGCGTCGTCTACCGCGATTTCTCCCCGTCGCATCCGACCGTGCGCGGCCAGGTCTTTCCGGACGAGGACGGACTCCCCGGCCTGAAGCTGAACCTGGTCGCCCCCGACGGCACGACGGCCGGGTCGACGGCCACCGACCTGCATGGTGGCTTTCGGTTCGACAACGTCGGCAGCGGCAACTTCCGGGTCCAGCTCGACCCGCGAAACTTCCGGTCCGGCTTCACCGGCATCTTCTGGCTGGGGTCGCAATCGTTGACCCCCACCAGCCACCTGAGCCAGAGCGCGCAGGCGCTCCTCAGCGTGCCGCTCGTCGACATGGCCATGATCTTCGCCTACCTGTGGATGTGGGCCGGTTTCAGCATGGTGGTCATCGGCGCGGGGCTGGCGGCGCTCAATCGTGAGTTGCTCGAGGCCGGCCGGGTCGACGGCGCCTCCGAGTGGCAGATCTTCCGGCGGATCACCATGCCGCTGCTCGCTCCGGTCCTGGTCGTGGTCTTCGTGACCATGATCATCAACGTCCTCAAGATCTTCGACGTCGTCCTCAACATGGCGCCGGGGTCCTCCCAGGGTGATGCCAGCACGCTGGCGCTGGAGATCTACAACGACGGGTTCACCGGCGGGCTCCACACCGGCCTGGCGAGCGCGCTGGCGGTGATCCTGTTCCTTCTCGTCATTCCAGCGATGATCCTGAACATCCGGAGGATCCGCGGGTGAGCGTCGCCCAGGCCGCGGCACCTCCCGTCGTGAAGCGGCCGGCCGGGCCTTTCCGTCTTCGCCCATCGCGAGCGGTCCTCGACGTGCTGCTTGCGGTGATCGGAATCTTCTGGCTGGTGCCGACCATCGGTCTCACCGTGATCTCGTTCCGTCCCGAAAGCCTGTTCCAGCAGTCGGGCTGGTGGACCGTGCTCACGGCGCCGGCGCAGCTCACGCTCCAGAACTACACGACGCTGTTCTCGCAGGGGTTCGGGACCGGCCTCCTCCTGGACTCGCTGCTCACCTCGATCGCGATCACCATCCCAGCCACCATCCTCGTGGCGGTGATCTCGAGCATGGCCGCCTACTCACTCGTCTTCGGCCGGTGGCGCGGCCGGACCGCCACCTTCCTGGTGATCGTCGGACTGCTCGTGGTGCCGGTCCAGATCGCGCTGATCCCGGTCGTCCAGATGTATCGAGCCTTCGGATCGCTGACGGGGTTCAATCCCTTCGGCACCGTGCTGGGCGTGGTCATCTTTCACGTCGCCTTCGGTCTGCCGTTCGGCATCTTCCTGATGCGGAACTTCTACACCGGCATCCCGACGGACCTGCTGGAGGCTGCCCGGATCGACGGCGCGGGTGAATGGCGGCTCTTCCAGCGGGTCGTGATGCCGGTCAGCCTGCCGGCCATGATGTCACTCGCGATCTTCCAGTTCATCTGGGTCTGGAACGACCTGTTGGTGGCGCTCGTCTTCCTGGGAGGGAATGCCCATCACCCGCTCACGATCTTCCTCTATGGCCAGACCAGGACGCTGGCCGCATCCTACTGGGTCATCTCCACCGGCGCGATGGTCTCGATCCTGATTCCCCTGGCGGTGTTCTTCGCCTTCCAGCGCTACTTCGTCCAGGGCGTTCTGGCCGGCTCCGTCAAGTAACCCTGGCACCTTACCCGCGCCGGTGCCCCTCGCGGCCTCCGGGGCCGGCGCTCACGCGCGAAAGCGCGACTCGCCCTCACCGGCTCCTACCCGCACCCTGTGCGCTCCCGTCCAAGGCTGCTCAGAGCTTGACCGCCGTCCTGAGCAAGGCCTTGAGCCGCTCCGGCTGACGCCGGTAGCGCTCCCACTCCGCGGGTGCCGCGGCGATCTGCTCCAGGATGGCCCACAGGACCTTGTTGACCGGTGTCGGCACGTCGCGGCGCGCGCCGCCGTCCACCACCGCGCCGTTCAGATAGCGGACTTCGGTCTGCCCCTTGCCGCGCTTGAGATCCCACCAGAGCGAGGGCATCTTGCCGCCGCGACCACCGGAGAGTCGCGGTTCGAGCACGATCTGCGCGAGGGCTGCCGGCAACGCCATGAACCGGCGCAGCCAGGGCACGGAGTAGCCGGGGAGCGAGGTGACGCCCACGTGCATCCGGTCCATCACGCTGACCGCCTCTCTGAAGGCGAGCCGCTCATAGCGGAACAGCTCCGGGTCGGCGGCGATCTGGGCCGGCGGCAGGTCGAGGATCGCGCTCTGCGCGTTGACGAGCATGTTGAGGAGGAGCTTGGACCATTTCATGGCCCGGTAGTCGGCATACCGCTTGGCGGGAAACCCGGCCTCGCTGAGCCGTCGCACCAGCGGAGCGACGTTGACCTCCGGGGAGACGGGTGCGAGGGCGACACCGCCGCGTCGCGAGTGCTGCAGGACCTCGCCCGGCTCCTCGAGCGTGACCGGGAGGGTCAGGCTGCCCGCCAGCAGCGCCTGGTCTGGGAGCGCGCTGGCGATGACGTCCTCGTTGCCGACCCCGTTCTGGAAGCTTCCCAGGATCGTCCCGGGGTGGAGGAGAGGGTGGATCTCTTCCAGCGCCGCCGCGGTGTCGTAGCCCTTGACGGTCAGGAGGACGTAATCGAACGGGCCCGGGAGCTCGGCGACGCTCTGGCGGGCAGCCCGCACCGGCTGGCTGGTGGCCTTGCCCGCGATCCGGATCCGCACCCCCTCCCGCGCCACCGCCTCGACGTGGGGCGCCCGGCCGATCAGCGTCACCTCCGAGCCGGCCTGGGCCAGTCTGGCGCCCAGGAATGACCCGACGGCGCCGGCGCCGAAGAACAGGATTCGGGGCTTCCCGGCTTCAGTGCTCACGGTGTTTCTAGCTGGTCGTGATCTTCAGCTCGCGACCCCTGGCCAGGCGCTCGATGTTGGCCCGATGGCGCACGATCACGAGTCCGAGCAGCACCACGCCGAGGATGAGCACGGACCATCCCACGGGGTAGGGCGCGGCGATCCCGGTCGCCGCCAGGATCGCGACGCTGACGAAGCCGACCCCGACCGCGACCAGCGAGGACAGGGAGGCCACCCGGGTCAGCCGGATCACGATCAGCCAGGCGGCCACGCTGCAGACCAGCGCCGCGGGCGCCAGTACGAGAATGACGCCGCCGCTGGTGGCGACGCCCTTCCCGCCGTGGAAGCGCAGGAAGATCGGCCAGGTGTGCCCGGCCACCGCCGCGAGACCGACCAGGGCGGGAATGAACGGAAGGTCCCCGGGGTGGCCCAGGACGACCGCGATCGCCACCGGGATTGCGCCTTTGAGGGCATCGCCGACGACCGTGATGATGAACGTGCCCAGGCCGCCCGCCCGGTAGACGTTGGCAGCCCCGATGTTGCCGCTGCCCAGCCGCCGCACGTCCTGGTTGCGGTACAGCTTCATGACGAGCCAGCCGACCGGGATCGACCCCATCAGGTAGCCCAGCGCCAGGAGGGCAAGGACCTTCAGCATCGTGTCACCTGCAAACCGTATCACCATCGGCCGGCCGGGAGGGTGCGCGGATCATCTGTATTCGGAGGGGTCGGCAGCCGGATCCTGCGCCTGCGGGATCGCCAGCCGGAACTCGCTCCCCTGGCCGGCTCGGCTGACCACCCCGACCTCGCCCTTGTGGGCGCGGGCGATCTCGACCACCAGGTACAGACCGATTCCGAGACCGACCAGGTGCCGGTTCTCCTCGGTTTCGATCGCCGAGAAGCGCCGGAAGAGGCGTGCCTGGTCCTGCTCGGCGATGCCGAAGCCGTCGTCGACGATGGTGACCGTGTAGACGGCGCCGGAGCACGTCAGGCTGACGTCGATCCGGCCCATGGGTTTCGGCCGGAACCGGGCGGCGTTGTCCAGCAGCTCGCGGACGGCGAGGCCGAGCCAGTCCGGGTTGCCCACGATCGGCGCGTGGGAGACATCCGCGACCAGCTCGATCGCCAGATCCGGGCTGCGCCGCCGCAGATCCAGGACCAGGCTATCGACCAGCGCGAGGAGGTCGAGCGGTTCCCGGCTCAGGTCCGGGCCGAGCTCGTCGAATCGTGCGACCAGCATCATGTCAGCGATCAGGCGGCTCAGCTGGCGCGCCTTCTCGTAGATCCGCGCGCCGGCCAGCTGCTGGTGCTCCGCCTTGAGCCCGCCCTGCGCCAGCAGCGAGCCGTAGCCGTGGATGACGCCGAGCGGCGTGCGCAGCTCGTGCGCCGCCATGTTCAAGAACTCCGTCTTCGCCGCGTTCGCCTCCCGCAGCCGGTCGGTGGTGGCGTCCGGCGCGTGGTTTCCGCCGATCAGCCCGGTCAGCAGGTACTCGACCTCGTGATGGCGCCCGAGCAGCGGCCGGATGAACCAGCGCCAGGTCTCGCCGTCGACCGTGATCAGCCGGTCATACGATCGGTGGTCGGCCGCGACGCCGTGGTACGGGCCCGGATCCGCCAGCGCGTGGGGCGGCGGAACCAGCTCGGGAAGGCGCAGGCCGACCGCCTCCGCCGGGGCGCGGCGGAGGATTCGATACAAGGGCTCGTTCGCGGCCACCAGCAGCAGGTCCGGCGCATGCACGACGGCGAGCGGGACGGGCATGGCGCCGAGCAGCTCCACCACCGGCGTGGCGAACTGCTCGGAGAGCGCCGTTTCCAGCAGGTGGGCGAGGGTTTCGGATCGTCGGTCCAGGCCATTCCCTCCAGGGTCAAGGAAATCGGCTGATAGACTGGATTCGAGGCTGTGCACCCCGATCAACTCAATGATGAAACCACATACCAGCGCTGCTATGCATGTGGTTCGCGGAATCCGCAGGGGCTGCAGCTCCGCTTCCGGCGGTCGGGCGATCGGATCCTAGCCGAGTTCACGCCGGGCGAGCAGTACCAGGGGTTCCCCGGGGTGCTGCATGGCGGCGTGGTGGCCACTCTGCTCGATGAGACGCTTTCCCGGACGGGCGCCCTGCGCGGGGAGTGGCTCATGACCGGCAAGCTCGACATTCGCTACCGGCGCCCGGCGCCCATCGGGTCGCCCCTGCGCGTCTGGGGCGAGATCGTCCTCGGGCGCACCGGGGCCGTGATGGCGCAGGGCGCTCTCGAGCTCGAGGACGGCACGGTCGTCGCCGATGCCCGCGGCACGTTCGTCTCGCTACCCCCGGGCGTGCAGGCGGAGACGATGGCCCGCTTCCCCGAGTTCGCCGAGTACTGGAAGCCGTGAAACGGGCGCGGTCAGCGCTGTTCACGGACGAGCACGAGGCCTTTCGGGACACGGTCCGCCGCTTCATCGCCAAGGAGGTCACGCCGTACGTCGAGTCCTGGGAGGAGGCGGGGGAATTTCCCCGCGACCTCTTTCGACGGTTCGCGGCGCTCGACCTGCTCGGCCTGAAGTACCCGGAGGCCTGCGGCGGCTCGAACGCCGGGCCGCTCTACGAGGCGGTGCTCTTCGAGGAGCTCGGCCGCTGTGGCTCGGGCGGGGTGGCGGCCGGCATCGGGGCTCACGTGGCCATCGCGACGCCGCCCATCTTCAATTACGGCACCGAGGAGCAGCATCGCCGCTGGCTCCGCCCCGCGATCGCCGGCGAGTCGGTGGTGGCGCTCGCCGTCACCGAGCCGTCGGGCGGCTCGGACATCGCGCACATCCAATCGATGGCGCGGCGCGACGGCGATGCGTACGTCGTCAACGGCAGCAAGACCTTCATCACGAACGGCGTCCGGGCGGACGCGGTCGTGACGCTGGTGCGGACGCGGCCGGAAGGCGGCCATCACGGCCTGTCGCTGCTCGTGATCGAGAAGGCCACGCCCGGGTTCTCCGTTGCGCGAAAGCTGAACAAGCTCGGCTGGCGCGCCTCGGACACGGCGGAGCTGACCTTCCAGGACTGCCGGGTACCGGTGGAGAACCGGCTGGGCACGGAGCACGAGGGCTTCTATCTCGCCGTCTCGAACTTCGAGTGGGAGCGGCTGTGGATCGCGATCGGTGCGGTCGAGGCCGCCCAGCGGAGCCTGGAACTCGCCATCGCCTATGCGGGGGAGCGGGTGCAGTTCGGCAAACGGCTGAGTGAGATGCCCGTCATCCGGCACAAGATCGCCCAGATGCTGCTCCGCGTCGAGCAGGCACGGCATCTGACCTATCACGCCCTCTGGCTGCACGTCAACCGGCTGCCCTGCGCCAGGGAGGTGGCGATGGCCAAGATCACCGCCACCGAGGCGGACGTGGCGGTCGCCGACGAGGCGCTCCAGATCCACGGCGGTTACGGCTACATGATGGAGTACCCGATCCAGCGTGCCTGGCGAGACGCCCGGCTGGGCCCGATCGGCGCCGGGACGAACGAGATCATGCGCGACATCATCGCCAGAGAGCTCGACCTGTAACCCTTCTGAGTTCAGTCACAGCGGCCGCTAGACTGGATCGGGCATGACTCCGTTCGAATCCGGGTTTCCGTTCACGGCCATCGTCGGGCAGGAGCGGATGAAGCTCGCGCTCCTGCTCAACGCCATCGATCCGGCGATCGGCGGCGTGCTCATCCGTGGTCACCGCGGCACCGCGAAGTCGACGGCGGTGCGCGCGCTCGCCCGCCTGCTGCCGGATTACGACGCCGTCGAGGGGTGCCCGTACCGCTGCGACCCCGCCGTTCCCGCCCGCTGGTGCCTATCGTGTCGAGGGCGCGCCAAAGACGGCCCGCTGCCGGTCGTCCGACTGCCGATGCGGGTGATCGAGCTCCCCATCAATGCGTCCGAGGACCGCGTGGTCGGATCGATCGACATGGAAGCGGCCGTGCGGACCGGCTCCCGGCGGTTCCAGCCGGGCGTGCTGGCCGAGGCGAACCGCAACCTGCTCTACGTCGACGAGGTCAACCTGCTCGACGATCACCTGGTCGACGTGCTCCTCGACGCCGCCGCCATGGGCGTGAACGTGGTCGAACGGGAAGCGATGTCCATCACTCACCCCGCGCACTTCATCCTGGTGGGGACCATGAACCCGGAGGAAGGCGAGCTCCGGCCGCAGCTGCTCGACCGGTTCGGCCTCTGCGTCGACGTCGAGACGCTGCAGGAGGTCGACCAGCGGATCGAGATCGTGGAGCGGGAGCGCCGGTTTGCCGAGGATCCCGCGCAGGTGCGCCGGGAGGCGGCCCGGGACGAGGCCCAGCTGCGTGCGACCCTGGCGGTCGCCCGGCAGCGGCTGCAGGAGGTCGCCATCCCCCCGGCCATCCGGGCGCTCATCGCCAGGATGTGCCTCGACGAGGCGGTGGCCGGGCATCGGGCGGACCTCGTGGTGGCGCGGACCGCCCGGGCGCTGGCCGCGCTGCGGGGCGCGCCGGCCTGCGAGCTGGACGACGTGATCCAGGCGCTCGAGCTGGCGCTGGCGCATCGGCGCCGGGAGAAGGCCGGCAGCCGGCAGGCGCAGGCGCAGGAGCTGGCCAACCGCGCCGCCCAACAGCTGAACCAGATCCAGATGGAGCAGACCGCCGAGAAGGCCCAGGCGGCGCCGGGTGAGGCCGCCGTTTCCGAGGGCGCCTCTGGTGGCGAGGCGAGCGAAGGCTGGACCACCGCCCAACCGCAGCTCCAGGACCCGGCGGAGGCCCAGGAGGCCCCCTCGGACGCCATCCTCCAGCTTCGCACGTTCCCGGTCAAGAAGCTGGACCTGCCCCGCGAGCGCGAGAGCCGCCGGGCGCAGGGGAAGCGGTCGTCGACGCGCAG
Organism: Candidatus Limnocylindrales bacterium; assembly: GCA_035632635.1. GTDB lineage: Bacteria > Chloroflexota > Dormibacteria > CF-121 > CF-121 > CF-120. Next base: position 12,289 of record DASQGL010000067.1, on the reverse strand, counting down.
CGAGACGAAGCGCGGGCGCTACGTCCGCAGCCGGGTCCAGGAGAAGATAACCGACGTCGCCTTCGACGCGACCATGCGGGCCGCCGCGCCGCACCAGCTTCGCCGCCGGCAGGCCGGTCCGGCCGTACCCCGGGCGCTCCGGCTCGAAACCCAGGACCTGCGGCAGAAGGTGCGTGAGCGGAAGACGGGCAACCTGATCGTGTTCGTGGTCGACGCGAGCGCCTCGATGGATGCGGAGCAGCGCATGATGGCAACCCGGGGAGCCATCCTTTCGCTCCTGCGCCACGCGTACGTGCGCCGTGACAAGGTCGCGCTGGTCGCCTTCAGCGGGCGCAGCGCGCGTGTCGTCCTGCGGCCCACCTCCAGCGTCGACCTGGCCGAGCGCCGCTTGCAACGCCTCACCATCGGGGGAACCACACCCCTGACGCACGGCCTGATGACCGCTCTCAAGCTGATCAAGACGGAGCGGCTGCGCGACCCGCACGTCTATCCGCTGCTGGTGCTGATCAGCGATGGCCGCGGGAACATCAGCCTGTTCGGCGAGGAACCGCTGCTGGAGGCCCAGCGGACCGCGGCCCAGGTCAAGGCGGACGGCATCCGCGCCATGGTGATCGACTCCACCCGCGACTTCAGCCACCAACCGGGGCATGGCCGCAACCGGGTCACGAGCCTGTACGGCGCGTACGCTTTCAACGTCTGCGCGGACCTGGCCGAACGCCTCGGCGGACGGTATTACGGGTTGTTCGACCTCTCGCAGACCGCCATCGTGGAAACGGTCAACCGTGAGATGCTGAGGACCCGAACGGCGGTGTCGAACGAATGAGCATGGAACGCCAGGTCTACCCATTCAGCGCGATCGTCGGACAGGACCGGATGAAGCTGGCCCTCATCCTGAACGCGATCCATCCGGCGATCGGCGGCGTGCTGATCCGCGGGGAGAAGGGCACCGGGAAGTCGACCGCGGTCCGGGCGCTCGCGCGCCTGCTTCCCGAGCAGACCGTGGTCGCCGACTGCCCGTACCGGTGCGATCCGGATGCGCGCGAGTCCCTCTGTCCGGAGTGCCGGGAACGCCTGGCGCGCGGCGAGACGCTGCCGCGGGTGCGTCGGCGCATGCGGGTGGTCGAACTGCCCATCAATGCCTCCGAGGATCGGGTGGTCGGCGCGATCGACATCGAGGCGGCCATCAAGAGCGGCGAGCGGCGCTTCGAGCCGGGGGTCCTGGCCGAGGCCAATCGCAACATCCTCTATGTCGATGAGGTGAACCTGCTGGACGACCACCTGGTCGACGTGCTGCTGGACGCCGCCGCCATGGGGGTCAACGTCGTCGAGCGCGAGGGGATCTCCGTCTGGCACCCGGCCCGCTTCATCCTGGTCGGCACCATGAACCCCGAGGAAGGCGATCTGCGGCCGCAGCTGCTCGACCGCTTCGGGCTGACCGTCGACGTCGAGGGAATCAAGGACATCGGCCAGCGGGTCGAGATCGTTCAGCGGCGCGAGGAATGGGAGGCGGACCCCAGCGGATTCAGCAAGCGGTACCTCGAAGAGGATGCCACGATCGGGCGCCACATCGCCGAGGCGGTCGAGCGCTTTCATACGGTCAAGGTCCCGACCGCGATCCTGCGCGCCCTCGCCGAGTTGAACGTCAGCCTGCAGGTCGACGGGCACCGGGCGGATCTCGTCGGTCGAAAGGCCGCCCAGGCGCTCGCCGCCTACCGCGAGGTCCCCGAGGTGTCCCTCGAGCAGATCAACGAGGTGGCGGACATGGTGCTGGCCCATCGCGTCAAGGGCGGGGGCCACCGCGAGCTCACCGACCTCGGACAGGCCCTCGCGAACCTCGCCCGCGCGTCTCGTTAGGCGGCCCGGCCACCCCAGGAAGCTCGCGAGCCGAGGGCCGAGCCGCGCTCTCGCGCGACAGGTGCCGGGGCGCGGGAAGTCGCGCCTCTCGGCTCCGCTCGAGATGCTCCGTATACTCCCAAGGTGCCCACCCCGACGGAATCGATCCGTGCCATCTCGGTGATCGCGCACGTCGATCACGGCAAGACCACCCTCTCCGACCGGCTCCTCGAATACACGGGCACGGTCGCGCCGCGGGACATGGTCGAGCAGGTGCTCGATCAGCTCGAGCTGGAACGCGAACGGGGCATCACGATCAAGGCCCAGGCGGTGCGCATGATGTACACGGCCTCGGACGGCAAGACGTACCAGATCAACCTGATCGACACCCCGGGCCACGTCGACTTCTCCTACGAGGTGTCCAGGGCACTGGCCGCCTGTGACGGCGCGATTCTCGTCGTGGACGCGTCCCAGGGGGTGGAGGCGCAGACGATCGCGAATGCGCGCCAGGCGCTCGAGCACAATCTGGCAATCGTCCCCGTCATCAACAAGATCGACCTGCCGCAGGCGAATCCCGACGTCGTTCGCGAAGAGATCGAAAAGGCGCTCGGCCTGCCCGGCGACTCGGCCATCCTGGCGAGCGCCCGCCAGGGCATCGGAACCCGGGAGATCCTCGAGGCCGTCGTCCGCGAGGTGCCGCCGCCGACCGGGGATCCGGCCGCTCCGCTGCGCGCCCTCATCTTCGACGCGAAGTTCGATACCTATCGCGGGGTCGTCACCTATATCCGCGTCCTGGAAGGCACGCTGCGCCCGAAGATGCGGATTGCGATGATGCAGACCGGAAAGACGTTCGAGGTCGACGAGGTCGGCATCTTCCGGCCCATGCGCACGCCGATTCCGGAGCTGTCCGCCGGCGAGGTCGGCTACCTGATCGCCAACATCCGCAACGTGCGCGACTCACGGGTGGGCGACACCGTGACCGACGCCGCCTCGCCCGCGAAGGAGCCGCTCCCCGGCTACCGCCACGTCACCCCGATGGTGTTCGCCGGCCTGTTCCCGACCGACAGCGACCAGTACCAACAGTTGAAGGAGGCGCTCGAGAAGCTGCAGCTCAACGATGCCGCCCTCGTCTACGAGCCCGAGACGTCGGCCGCCCTCGGCTTCGGCTTTCGCGCCGGCTTCCTCGGGCTGCTGCACATGGAGATCGTGCAGGAGCGGCTGGAGCGTGAGTTCGACATCAGCCTGCTCGCCACCGCCCCGACGGTCGAGTACCGGGTGCGCCTGCGTAACGGGACCGAGGTCCCCGTCGACAATCCTGACCACCTGCCCAACCCGTCGGAGATCGAGGCGATCAGCGAGCCGATCGTCAACGCCACCCTCGTCGTTCCCAGCCAGTACGTGGGCAACATGATGGAGCTGAGCCAGGAGCGACGGGGGCAGTTCATCACCATGACCTACGAGCCGGGAGACCGGGTGGTACTCAGCTACCGGATGCCGCTCGGAGAGATCATTCACGACTACTACGACCAGCTGAAGTCCCGGAGCAAGGGGTATGCCTCGCTTGATTACGAGATGGTCGGCTTCCAGGAGGCGAATCTGGTCAAGCTCGACGTCCTGGTCGGGGGCTCCCCCGTCGATGCGCTCTCGATGATCGTGCATCGCGACAAGGCGCAGCAGCATGGCCGGCGGCTCGCCGAGAAGTTGAAGACGCTGATTCCCCGCCAGCTCTTCGAGGTCCCGATCCAGGCCGCGATCGGCGGCAAGATCGTCGCCCGGGAGACGGTTCCCGCGATGCGCAAGGACGTGCTCGCGAAATGCTACGGCGGTGACGTGACGCGCAAGCGCAAGCTGCTGGAGAAACAGAAGGAAGGCAAGAAACGTATGAAGCGGGTCGGCAACGTCGAGATCCCGCAGGAAGCGTTCATGGCGGTGCTCAGCCTTGATTGAGGCGCGCGCGCCGATGGAGCGGATCCGGTCGCTCTACCTGCACGTGCCCTTCTGCACCTGGGTCTGCAAGTACTGCGACTTCAACACCTACGCGGTCCTGGAGGGCCTGATCCCCGCCTACACCGAGGCCCTGGTTGCGGAGATCCGGGCGGCGGCCCAGCGCTACCCGGTCGGCCCGCTGGACACGATCTTCTTCGGTGGAGGCACGCCCAGCCTGCTCACCACCGACCAGCTGCAGCGGCTGCTCGGCGCGATTTCCGATGCGATCGGCATCGCGCCGGATGCCGAAGTCTCCCTGGAAGCCAATCCCGGCAACGTGACGGACGGGGCGGCGGCGGGATGGCTGGCCGCGGGCATCACCCGGCTCAGCATCGGCGTGCAGGCGCTCCATCCTGGCGCGCTCCGATTCCTCGAGCGGCTGCATTCCGGTGAGGAGGCGCTGGACGCCGTGACGGTCGCCCGCAGGGCCGGGTTCGGCAATGTCAACTGCGACCTGCTCTACGGCATCCCTGGGGTCAGCCTGCCGGAGTGGCTGAGCACGCTCGACCGCATGCTCGCACTGCGGCCTACGCATCTCTCCGCCTACGAGCTGACCGTCGAGCCCTCGACCCGGCTGCACCAGGAGGTGTCGCGCGGTGAGGTGACCATGCCAGACGCCGAGGAGCAGCTCGGTCAGTACTGGGCTGCGGCGGAGCGGCTCGAGCGGGGCGGATTCACGCATTACGAGATCTCGAACTGGGCCACGCCGGGGTTCGAGTGCCGCCACAACCTCACCTACTGGCAGTACCGGCCGTACCTCGGATGCGGCGCGGGCGCGCACTCCCTGCTGCGTCTCGAAGACGGAGCGAGCCTGCGGTTCTGGAACCGCAAGGGGCCGCATGCGTACATCCGGGCCGCCCACGAGTCCGGCGACGCCGTCGATGGGCGTGAAGTGCTGTCGCCCGACCGCGCCCGTGGCGAGGCGGCCATGATCGGCATCCGGCTCCTGCGCGGGACCGATGCCGCCCAGGGCTTCGAACCGGAGCGACGCCAGCTCGTCGGCGCCGGCCTCCTGGTCCAGGAGCGAGACCGGGTGCGGCTGACGACCCGCGGAGTCGAGCTCGCGAACCAGGTCGGGGCGACCTTCCTGCAGGACCTCGGTTAAGCCGAGGAGCCCTTCTTCGCCACCTCCAGCCGATCCATGACCCGCTCGAACACGTCGTAGGGCTGAGCGCCCATCACGAGGTAGCGATCGGCGATCACGTGCGCCGGGATCCCGGTGATCATCAGGTCCTCCGCCTCCTGGCGCCGGGCGTCGAGGTAGTCGCCGTAGCGGTCTTCCGAGATCGCCGCCTCCATGCCCAGGGCGTCCACCCCGGCCTCCAGCGCCACGGCGCGGAGCACCGGCATGGTCGAGATGTCGAGGCCCCGATCCCAGTAGGCACGGAACAGCGCCCGGTGCATGGCGTCGTACCGGCCGGCGCTGCGGGCGAACTCCGCCGCCTGGAGCGCGGGTCGCGAGTTGATCAGACGGTCGTGGGCCGCCATGCGCAGGCCGGCCGACTCGGCCATCTGGCGCATCCCCGCCTCGACCCGCTCCCGGTAGGCGGCGGGAAGGACGGCCTCCCGTTCGATGCCCTGCGGCGGGATCTCCGGGTGCAGCTCGTAGGGCACCCACTCGACCGCCACGTCGAATTCGGCCTCCAGCCGGTCGACTCGAACCGAGTCGATGTAGCAGAAGGGTCAGACGTAATCCGAGTAGATGCGCACCGCCGTGGGCACGGGTTCATGCTACTGGGTAGAATCGGAGTTAGCACTCGGCCAGGGAGACTGCCAAAATGCTCGATCACAGCCTGCTCGACGATCGGAAGCGGCAGATTCTAAAGGCCGTCGTCGCCGACTACACGGCGACCGGGGTCCCGGTCGGCTCGCAGGTCCTCGCGGCCAAGTACTTCATCGCCCTCTCCTCCGCCACCATCCGCAACGAGCTCGCCGACCTGGTCGAGAGCGGGTACCTGCTTCAACCCCACACGTCCGCCGGTCGCATTCCCTCCGATCGGGGGTACCGCTACTTCGTCGACTTCCTGATGGAACCGGAGTCGGCGGGCCCCAGCGTTCGCCGGGCCGTCCGCCAGGCCTTCGAGTCCGTGCCGCACGACCTGGAGGCCGTCCTCGACCGCGCCGCCATGGTGCTGGCGCGGGTGACCGACAACGTGTCGCTGGTCACGGCGCCGCAAACGAGTGAAGCCCGGATCAAGCACATCGATCTCGTCTCGCTCGAGCCGCAGTCGGTGCTCATAATCCTGGTGCTCGAAGGCAACCTGATCAAGCAGCAGATCGTGGCGCTGGACCGAGAGACTTCCCAGGAGGACCTGAGCCGGATGGCGGCCATGCTCAACCAGAAGGCGCGCGGGCAGACGGCCAACGAGGTGTCGGACCGGATGCACCAGCTGGGTCCGGATCGTGGCGAGCAGCGGCGCATCCTCGAGCGGCTGGTCGAATCGATCCACAGCCACCAATCCCAGCGACAGACGGTCGTCCTCCACGACGGCGTGCGCAACCTGCTTCGCCATCCCGAATTCGTGGAGCGGGGCCGCCTGGAGGAGCTGCTCGAGCTGATCGAACAGGGAGCCCAGCTCTCGGCGATCCTCCAGCAGGTCGCCTTCGAGAAGGACGTCGAGATCATCATCGGGCGGGAGAACACGGAGAGCGGGCTGCGGGAGTGCAGCCTCGTTCTGACCGCGTACCAGATGGCGGACCGCCTGCGGGGTACGGTCGGCATCATGGGGCCGACCCGGATGCCCTACGGGCAGGTCGTGGCCCGGCTCAGGCTGGTCAGCCAGGCCACCTCGGAAGCGCTCATGGCGTTCGCAAGCTGATTCGCGCTCGCCATGGGTGGGTAAAAGGTGACCATGTCGAAGCATGATTCCGACCCTGCCGGGGGGCGGGGCAAGGCGCCCGGTCCGGCCGCCGATCAGCGGGCGAGCGCCATGCCTGATCCGCCAGTCCCCCCCGGGCCCGCAGAGCCGCCGGCCGCCGAGGCACCCGATCCGTGGGGCCAGCCCGGCGCCGAGTCCCCCGAGCTGGCGAGCGCCCGCCAGGAAGCGCAGGCGACGTTTGCCCGCTACCAGCGGCTGGCCGCCGATTTCGAGAACTACAAGCGCCGCACCCGCCAGGACCTGGCCGAGCGCACCCAGTATGCCAACGAGGAGCTGCTCCGCAAGCTGCTGCCCATTCTGGACAACTTCAAGCGGGCCATCGAGCATGCGCCCGAAGGGGTCGACCCCCAGTGGTACGAGGGCATCAAGCTCGTCGCCCGCCAGTTCGAGGACATCCTGCAGGCGCAGGGTCTGTCGGTGATTCCAGCAGTGGGCGAGAAGTTCGATCCGGCTCAACACGAGGCGATTGCCCGGGAAGAGACGGATGCGCACGAAGAGGGGACGGTGCTCGAGGAAATGCAGCCGGGCTACCGGCTGCACGATCGCGTCCTCCGTCCGACCCTGGTGAAGGTTGCGCACCCGCGCGCGTTACCCTCATAGCGGACATGACGTGGTCGCGGCATGGCGATTAAGCGGGATTACTACGAGGTCCTCGGCGTCACGCGCACGGCGACGGGCGAGGAGTTGAAGCGAGCCTATCGCAAGCTCGCACTGCAGTACCATCCCGACCGCAATCCGAACAACCCCCAGGCCGAAGCGCGCTTCAAGGAGATCAACGAAGCCTACGAGGTCCTGAGCGACGCCTCGAAGCGGCAGCAGTACGACACGTTCGGGCACGCTGGGGCCCAGGGCATGCCGGGGTTCGACTTCGGCGGCGCCGGCTTCGGCGGCATGAACGACATCTTCGAGGCCTTTTTCGGCGCGGCGGGCATGGGGACGCGCACGCGCACCGGTCCCAGGCGGGGCGAGGATCTGCGACTGGACCTGAAGATCTCGTTCGAGGATGCCGTCTATGGCGCCGAGCGCGAATTGACCATCCCGCGGGCGGAGGCCTGCACGAGCTGCCAGGGCAGCGGCGCCGAGCCCGGCAGCTCGCCCAAGCCCTGTCCGCAGTGTCACGGCACCGGCCAGATCCGCCGGGCCGCCCAGTCGATCTTCGGGCAGATCGTGAACGTCGTCTCCTGCTCGCGCTGCCGCGGGGAAGGGCGGATCATCGAGAAGCCGTGCCGCCGCTGCGGGGGCGCCGGCCACGTTCCCGGTGAGAAACAGGTGCGGGTTCGCATCCCGGCCGGCGTCGATTCCGGTTCGCAGATCCGCTTGACCGGCGAGGGCGAGCCGGGGCCGCGCGGCGGGCAGCCAGGAGACCTCTACATCGCGATCACGGTGAAGCCCCACCCGGTCCTCCAGCGCCACGGCACCGACGTGATCTACGAGCTGCCGCTGTCGGTCGCCCAGGCGGCCCTCGGCGACAGCGTGGAGATCCCGACGGTCGACGGCCCCCAGCGGCTCGAGGTCCCGCCGGGCACGCAGTACGGGCGGGTCTTCCGTCTCCATGGGCACGGTGTCCCACACCTGCGCTCGGGGCGGCGAGGCGATCAGATCATTTACGTCCGCGTCGTGATCCCCACGAACCTGACGCCCGAGCAGCGTGAGGCGCTCAAGACTTTCGGCGAGCTCAGCGGCCAGCCGCATCCGATCGAGAAGGGCTTCTTCGACAAGTTCAAAAAGGCGATCGGCTTCGAGTAAGGGCGGCGCCTTCGGATAAGGCAGGGCAGGGCCCTGGCGCCGCCGGAGAACGGGCCGCAAGGCAAGCCGCGCTTTCGCGCATCACGCGCCACGGCACGAGGAGGTCTCTGTGAGAGCATGAACGCGTGTCCACGGCGTTCAGGATCTTCGTGACGGTGGGACTGGCCGCCGCTGCGGTGATCGTGCTCATGGGGCCCCGCTGGCGCGGCGCCTTTTACCGCAGCTGGCTCCGGCCCAGGCTGGTCGCGTTCGGCGTCCTGCTCACCGTTTTCACGGCGGGGCTGTACCTGTTCCGCGTCTACAATTCGCTCCACGCCCACTGATGGCGAGGCGATACCAGGTGACCTTCGTGAAATCGGGGGTCAGCATCGACGTGGCCGAGGACGAACGCGTGCTGCCGGCCGGACTCCGGGCCGGGGTGGCGCTCGCGTCGGAGTGCCGCAAGGGGATGTGCAAGACGTGCATGGTTCGGGTGGACGGCATCATCGACCAGTCCGATGCCTACCTGATCTCCGACGCCGAGCTCGCTCAAGGGTATGCGCTGATCTGCGTCGGGCGGCCTCGCAGCGACCTCCGGGTGCACGCCTGAGGAGCGCCTACCGCTGAGACTGAGCTTCATCGACCTCGTGATCGCGGTGGCGGTCCTCTTCGCCCTGGTCAGTGGCTTCCGCCGGGGCTTCTGGCTCTCGCTCGGCCAGTACCTGGGTCTCCTGATCGGCGTCATCGCCGGGGCGGCGATCGCCCCGCCGGTCCTCGATCGCCTGCAGGTTCAGTCACCCGACGCGCGCTCGGTCGGCGCGATCGTCATCCTGGTCATCGCCGGCGCCCTGGGCAGCACCATCGGCTACTGGGCGGGCGAACCGATCCGGATGCGGCTGCTGGCCCGGCCTGGCGGAGGCCGCTGGGACAGCACGCTGGGCGCCCTCTTCTCGGCGGTCGCCGTGCTGTCCGTCTCCTGGTTCCTCGGGCTGAGCTTCGATGGCAGCGCGCTGGGCCCGGCCATCCAGCGGTCATGGATCCTTCGCTCGCTCGACGCGATCGCGCCCCGGCCGCCCCCCTTCCTGTCCCGGGTCCAAGCCATCCTCTCGGGGGTGCGGTTCCCCTCGGCCTTTTCGGGGTTCGAGCCCTTCTTCCAGCAGTCCTATCCCGTGCCGGCATCCGTCGACACGCCGGGAGTCAGGGCGGCCGAGGCCGCCACGGTCAAGGTCGCCGGGCGCGGCTGCGGCGGGATCGTGTACGGGAGCGGATTTCCCGTCGGCCCCGGCCGGTTCCTGACCAATGCCCACGTGGTGGCCGGCACCAGGAACACGACGATCGTCGCCGGCGGGAACGAGTATGGCGCCCGGGTCATCCTGTTCGACCCCGAGACGGACGTCGCGATCCTCTACGCCCCTGGGCTCCGGCTCAGCCCGCTTCCCATGGCGGCCGCGGGGCCCGGCACTCAGGGCGCCGCCATCGGCTACCCGGAAGGGGATGGGGAGAAGGTCTCGCCGGCGGTGATCGACCAGGAGGTGGAAGCGCAGGGCCGCGACATCTACGGGCAGAATCTGGTGACCCGCCAGATCTGGGTCACCCAGGCCGACGTCGTTCCCGGCAACTCGGGCGGGCCGCTGGTCGACCTTCAGGGCCGCGTCCTGGGCGTGATCTTCGCCGCCTCCACGAGTCAGCCGGGCCAGTCGTACGCGCTGACGGACGACGAGATCCAGCCGGACCTGCAGGCGGCCCAGGGGAGGAGCCAGGCGGTCCCGGTCGGCGGATGCGCCCTTTGACCCGCCGCGTATCAGGGAAATGCCCCTGCCGGGCTGATCGGTTCTTGCCCGCGGTGGCGGCTTGTTTGTGGCTCGAGGTCGTCGGTACCATCTCGTGGGGAAGGGATGAGACAGGCCGCCGAGCAGCCGAGGCTTCGCGGATTGGTCCTCGTGGCCGACGACGACGCGGACGTACGGAAGATGATCCGGACGATGCTCGAGATCGACGGCTACGAGGTCAGCGAGGCGCGGGATGGGATGGAAGCCTGGGAGATGATCGTGCGCGACCGGCCGCCGGTGGTCATCACGGACATCCAGATGCCCGGCCACGACGGCCTCGAGCTGTGCCGGCTGGTCAAGGCGAACGGCCTGCACGAGACCAGGATGATCGTCTTCACCGCGGGGATGGCCTCGGAGGCGGAATCGCCGGCCGCCGGCTGTGACGCCTACTTCCTGAAGACCGAGCCGCTGCCGCGCCTGCGCGGAATCGTCCGCCAGCTCCTGCCCGGCTGAGGCGGGTGGGTCCGCGGCCCCAGGCTCAGGGGGAGGGCTGCGGGGCCGGGGCCGGCAGGGGCGTGCTGACGTCCTGCTGGCCGGTCACCGTGACCTGCCCGGTGACCAGGTAGGGCACCCGCGAGTCCTCGCGGATGAAGCCCATGGTCACGATCATCATCATGACCATCACGCCGGACGCCAGCAGCATCCGCAGTTCCGGGCGCCCGGGCGCGCCCCAAACCACGGCCGGGAGTCCGCGCAGGTACCAGACCACCCCGACGATCGCCACCAGGTCGAGGCCCATCAGCGCCAGCACCTTGTTCGGGATCATGGCGCCCAGCGGGTTGATCAACCCGCCCTCCCAGAAGGGCCGGTTGAGCCCGGCCTGGACCACCTGCGCCTGCGTGAAGGCCAGGTGGTAGGGCTGGGCCGCGAAGAGGGCGAGCACCAGCAGCGCCGCGGTCGCGGTCCTGAGCAGCGATGCGCCCGGCGCCCCCGCGCGGCGTAACCGTCGCGTGAAGTACCAGACGCCGACGGTGTACATCATGCCGAGCAGGAAGATCTGCCAGACGAAGACGGTGCTCAGGTCGCCCTGCATCATCTTGAACCAGGCGGCGTAGCTATGGAGCTGGATCTCCTTGGCATACGAGTAGCCGACCACCGGCTGCAGGATGGTCAGGCTCATGCCCCAGAGCATGCCGAAGCTGCCCGCCCAGTCGTAGAAGGCGTGGTCTTCGGGGTTCTTGCTGCGGCGGTAGAGGATCGCGGACAGGCCCGCGATGCCGAACCCGATGTAGGCGATGTTGGCGATCAGGCGGTGCACGTTGAGGGCGTAGGCGGTCGGGTTGAGCGCGATCCGCAGCGGGTCGGCCGGATTGCCCGGCGTGAGCATGTAGCTCGCCACGATGTCGATCATGGTCACCTGCAGGATGGAGGCGATCACCAGCATGCCGCCCAGCGCCATGTGCAGCACCTTGAAGCGCCGCATGCGCTCCCAGGTGTAGTACCAGAGGTAGGTGAGGGCGACCTGTACGAGGAATGTCCAGGCCTCGATGAAGAACGGCCACCAGGTGACGCGAACCAGCTCGGTGAAGAAGTGGCCCCAGAGCCCGACCACGAGCACGGTCATGAAGAGGATGGCGGTGGTGGCGCCGATCGCGAAGTAGTAGACGGAGAACCGGGCCAGGCCATGAGCCAGGCGGTCGTAGCGAGGCCGCTGGCGCATGTAGCCGAGCCATTCCACCAGCGGGCCCAGCTGGGTGGCGCCGCTGACCAGGCCGGAGAGGAGGATGTGGATCGACATGATGACCCCGATCGCGATCCGGTATCCGGCCAGGCCTCCGAAGCTCGGCGAGTGCGGGGGCAGCTGCAGGTCCAGGGCGCGAGCGAGCAGGACCATGGGCAGGGCGGCGCTCACAGGTTGAACAGCCTCCCGGAGCCGAGCAGGGTAAGGATGACCACGAAGAGCACGGCGAAGGCGCCCGGAACCATCACCGCGGGGCGCTCGAACGGGTTGCGTTCCGGCGCCCGATCGATGAACGGAAGGGCGATCAGCAGGATCACGCCGGCCAGCGGGATGAAGATGATGAGGCTGATCAGCTC
>DASQGL010000066.1:0-5773 GCA_035632635.1 Candidatus Limnocylindrales bacterium | reverse complement strand
ACGAGCTGCTCGTCGACCGGGAGCGGGCGGGGATGCTGATGGATCGGCGGTGAAGGAGTAAGGAATGTCGGACGAAGAATGGCGTGCCGCGGCGAGCCTGCGATTCCAGGTCTCGATCGACGGTGGGAACGCGAAGGACCTCGGTGACTGGACGAAATGCGACGGCCTCTCGGTGCAGTACGACGTCTACGAGTACAAGGAGGGCGGCGAGAACAGCTACGTCCACCGGATCCCGGGCCGGGCCAGCTACCAGAACGTCAAGCTGAGCCGGACCATCGACGGCTACTCCACGCCGGAGAACACCGGCAAGAGCGTGGCCGCCTGGCTGTCGAGCCTGGCCACCGAGGTGAAGCGGCACACCGCCGAGATCAGCCTGGTCGACCTGGAAGTCAAGAAGATCGCCGGCTGGAAACTGCAGGGCGTCTACCCGGTGCGCTGGAGCGGCCCGTCGCTCGACGCGGGCAGCGCCACGATGGCGATGGAGACCCTCGAACTCGCCCATGACGGCTTCCTGGAGGTATGACGATGCCGACCCAACCGCTCACCAAGAAGGTCAACCTGGAGAAGGCCTCGTTGCACGTCGTCGACGGCGAGCCGGAAGGCGGCCTCAAGGAGCTCAAGTTCCGCTTCAACCCGACCGAGTACACGATCTCGAAGTCGGCGGAGTGGAGCCGCAAGACGAACGCGGCGGCCCCCTCCTGCGCGCCGCTACATCATTTCGGTGGCGTCCACCCGGCCACGCTCCAGATCGAGATCCTGTTCGATCGCTCCGAGGAGGAGCAGGAGAGCGCCCGCGACGTCTCGAAGGACGTGCATACGCTGCTCACCTGGACCAAGCCGACCCCCGACACGCTGAAGAAGGGGAAGAAGCCGTGGGCGCCCTTCCTGCAGTTCCAGTGGGGCAGCAACAAGGACACCGGCTTCAAGTGCGTGCTCAAGTCGGTGACCGCGAAATACCTGATGTTCCTGCGCAACGGCACCCCGGTGCGGGCCACCGCCAGCATCACGCTGGAGGAGATCCCCGACGACGCCAAGCGCCAGAACCCGACCTCGGGCGCGCTCCAAACGCGGAGCACGCACGTGGTCCGCGATGGCGACAACCTCCAGCTGATCGCCTTCGAGGAATACGGCGACGCGAATCTCTGGCGCGCGCTGGCCAGCTTCAACGACCTGGACGACCCGCTCCGGGTGCCGGCCGGCCGCAGCCTGCTCGTGCCGACGCCGGCCGAAGCGCGCAGCCTCGTCCTCGGGGAGGCCTGATGCCGCACCACGACGCCCTGCACTATCCACAGGTCAAGATCGGCGGGACCGCGCTGCGCAGCGAGCTCGAGCTGCTGCTCGAGGAGGTGGTCGTCGATCTGTCGCTCCACCTGCCCGACATGTTCGAGATCCGGATCCAGGACCGTGACGGCCAGGTGCAGCAGCAGACCGGGGCCGAGATCGGCAAGCCGGTCGAGATCGCGGCCTCGTCCTCGGGCGGCACCACCACCCTGATCGAAGGCGAGATCACCAGCCTCGAAGCCTCCTACGACCACGGCGGCGCCTACCTCATCATCCGCGGCTACGACGTCACCCATCGGTTGCAGCGCGGCCACACCACGGCCACCTACCTGAACGTGAAGGATTCGGACATCGTCCGCAAGGTCCTCCAGCGCGCCGGCCTGCAGGCCGGCCAGATCGACGACACGCCGGGAACCTTCGAACACGTCTCCCAGGTCAACACGTCCGACTGGGACTTCATCCAGGGTCGGGCCCGGGAGAACGGCTACGAGATCACGGTCGTCAAGGGCAAGCTGAATTTGCGCAAGCCCGTGGATTCGTCGCAGGGGCCGGCGGCGGGCGACTACCGCTCGACCGACCCGCTCCAGCTGGTCCACGGCCAGGACCTGCTCGAGTTCCGGTCGCGGGTGACCTCCGCGGAGCAGGTCGCGACCATCAAGGTCCGCGGCTGGGATCCGAAGGCCAAGCAGCCCGTGATCGGCCAGGCCGGCGCCAGCACCACGAGCGTGGCGCTGCCCGACACGCCCGATGGGCTCGCGGGGAAGGTCGGCAGCCCGACCTACAGCGTGGTCCGCCTGCCGCTCACCGAGCAGGGCCAGGTGGACGCGGTGGCGAAGGCGATGCGCGAGAAGCTGGGCAGCGTGATGGCCGAGGCGGAAGGCGTCGCCCGGGGCAACCCGAAGCTGATCGCCGGCACCCCGGTCAACGTCTCCGAGGTGGCCAAACCCTTCGCCGGGCGCTACACGCTGTCACACACGCGGCACACCTTCGGCCCGGACGGCTATTTCGTCCACTTCACGGTCAGCGGGCGCCAGGAGCGGTCGCTGCTCGGCCTCGCCTCGGGCGGCCAGAGCGTCTCGGCGGGCGGGTCGCCGCCCGTGTACGGCGTGGTCGTCGCCCAGGTCACGGACAACAACGATCCCGACCAGGTGGGCCGGGTCAAGATCAAGTTTCCCTGGCTGGCCGACGACTACGAGTCCCACTGGGCTCGGGTCACCCAGCTGGGAGCCGGACCGGACAGCGGCGCCGTCTTCCTCCCCGAGACCGGGGACGAGGTGCTGGTCGCCTTCGACCAGGGCGACATCCGGCGCCCCTACGTGATCGGCAGCCTGTACAACGGGCAGGACAAGCCGAAGCTGGGCAGCGGGCTGTTTGACAACGGCAAGGTCAAACGGCGCGGCTTCGTCTCCCGCAAGGGCCACCAGTTCATCCTCTTCGACGACGCGAGCAAGTCGGGCATCGCCCTGATCAGCAGCGACAACCAGGTCAAGGTCTCGCTCGACGAGTCGAAGAAGGAGATCCACATCGCCTGTGGATCGGGCACGGTGGTCATCGAATCGCAGGGCGACCTCTCGCTCGAGTCCAAGACCGGGAAGATCACCCTCAAGGCCCAGCAGGACATCGAGGTCCAGGGCATGAACATCAAGGCCGAGGCGCAGACCCAGCTGCAGATGAAAGGCGTGACCACCGAGCTCAACGGGAGCGGGCAGACCACGATCAAAGGCGGCACGGTGATGATCAATTGAGTGAAGAGTTCATCGGAAAGGGCTGGGCCTTCCCCATCCGGACCGACGCCACCGGCCGGATCGCCCTGGTCTCCCACGAGCGCGAGATCGAGGAGAGCATGCGGCTCGTGCTGGGCACCGCGCCCGGCGAGCGTCCGATGCGCCCGGAGTTCGGCTGCCGAATCCAGGACTTCGTCTTCGCCAACGCCGATGCCGGGACGGCGGGCCTGATCGCCGCCGAGGTGCGGTCGTCCTTGCGCCGCTGGGAGCCGCGCATCGACGTCCACGACGTGGCCGTCAGCTTCGACACCGAGGATCCCAGCACCCTCTACATCGACATCACCTACACGATCGGGAACAGCAACGATCCGCGCAACCTGGTCTTCCCCTTCTACGTGATCCCGGCCGAAGAGCAGGCCGTGGCATCGCTCCAGCCCCGAGGAGGTGAGTGAGGGTGGCTCTGCCGATTCCGAACCTCGACGACCGCCGCTTCCAGGATCTCGTCGACGACGCCAAGCGGCTCGTGCAGCAGCGCTGTCCCGAATGGACGGACCACAACGTCTCCGACCCGGGCGTCACCCTGATCGAGACCTTCGCCTGGATGACCGACCAGGTCCTCTACCGGCTCAACCGCATCCCGGACCGCCACTTCATCAAGTTCCTGGAGTTGATCGGGGTCCGCCTCTTCCCACCCACCGCGGCGCGCGCCGGCATCACCTTCTGGCTCGCCGGACCGCAGCCGGAGACGGTCCACATCCGGCCCGGGACCCAGGTCGCCACCATCCGGACCGAGACCGACGAGGCGATCTCGTTTACCACCATCGGCAACCTCGCGATCATGCCCTGTTCCCTGATCCGGATCGCGTCCAGCCTGGACGGCCAGATCCGGGATCACACGGAGGCGCTCGAGGCGCGCACGCCCTTCTTCTGCTTCGACCGGGTCCCCAAGCCCGATGACGCCCTGCTGGTCGGGTTGAGCGAGGCGGTCCCCTCGTGCGCGCTGACCATCCGCCTGCAGTGCGAGATGGAAGGGGTGGGCGTCGATCCCCTCAACCCGCCGCTCGCCTGGGAGGCCTGGGACGGGAGCGCCTGGGTCGCCTGCGAGGTCGATCGCGACGACTCGGGGGGCCTGAACCGCAACGGCGACGTCGTCCTCCACGTGCCCCGGAGCCACACCGTGTCCGTCATCGACCAGCAGCGCGCCGGCTGGCTGCGGGCCCGGGTGCTCAAACCGGAACCGGACCAGCCGACCTACAGCGCCTCGCCCACCATCACCGGCGCCTCCGCCTTCACCTGCGGCGGCACGACCGAGGCCGTCAACGCGGAGCTGATCGAGACCGAGCTGCTCGGGGTGTCGGAGGGCGTACCGGGCCAGATGTTCGAGCTGAAGCACCGTCCGGTCGTGCCCGGCGGCGCGGCCGCCGTCCTCGAGGTGAGCAGCGCCGACGGCTGGCAGGAATGGAAACAGGTGCAGCACTTCGTCGAGAGCGGCGAGCAGGATCAGCATTTCGTGCTGGACGCGGCCGCGGGGATGGTGCTGCTCGGGCCGGGGGTGCGCGAGCCGGACGGCGCGCTGCGACGTTACGGGGCCGCCCCGCCCAAGGGGGCGCGCCTGCGCATGCGTGCCTACCTGATCGGCGGCGGACGGCGGGGGAACGTCGCCCGCGGCGCGGTTCGGGTCCTGAAATCGTCGATCCCGTTCGTGGCGCGGGTCGAGAACCGGCGCGCGGCCGAGGGTGGAGTCGACGGCGAGGACATCGAGAACGCCAAGACGCGCGGGCCGATCCTGCTGCGGACCCGCGGCCGGGCGGTGACCACCGAGGACTACGAACACCTGGCCCGCGAGGTGGCGCCGGAGCTGGCCCGGGTGCACTGCGTCCCCGCCGGCGACGGCGCGGACGCGGGCGGCGTGCGGGTCCTCGTCGTGCCGGCCGCCGCCGGTGACGGCGGCCGCCTGCGATTCGAGCAGCTGGTCCCGGCCGAGGACACGCTCCGGCGGATCGGGCAGCGGCTCGAGGAGTCGCGCGTGGTGGGCGCGCGGGTTGCGATCGAACCGCCCGTCTACCGCGGCGTGACCGTGGTCGCCAAGCTGCGGGCCCGCGCGACCGCAAGCCCGGCGCGCCTGCAGGAGGAGGCGCTGGAGGCGCTCTACCGCTACTTCCACCCGGTCGAAGGCGGTCCCGACGGGACCGGCTGGCCGTTCGGCCGGCCCGTCCACGTCGGCGAGGTCTACTCGGTGCTCCAGGGCCTGCGCGGGACCGAGCTGATCGAGGATGCACGCCTGTTCGGCGCCGATCCGCTGACCGGCCAGCGCGGGCAGGCGGTCCAGCGGTTGCAGATCGAACCGCACGCGCTCGTCTTCTCCTACGAGCACCAGGTGCTGGCCTCATGATGGCGATCGCCGCGCCGCCTCCCGCCGCCACGCGATCCCACCGGGGATCGGCACGGGGGCTGGTCCCCCTGCTGAAGACCCCCCACCCCCTGGGAGCCATGCTGCCGGGGCTCTTCCAGGACGACGGGTTTGCCCAGCGCATGATGGCCGCCTTCGACGAGGTGCTCGCGCCCATCTTCTCCACCCTGGACAACCTCGAGGCCTATTTCGATCCGTGGCTCGCGCCCGAGGATTTCCTCGACTGGCTGAGCGCCTGGGTTGGCCTCCCCCTGGACGAGACCTGGCCGGTCGAGCGACGGCGCGCCTTCGTGGCCCGTGCCTACGATCTCTTCCGGCTGCGCGGAACGGTCCGTGGGCTGCGCGCCCACGTCGAGAT
>DASQGL010000065.1:0-9514 GCA_035632635.1 Candidatus Limnocylindrales bacterium | reverse complement strand
GCTAGGCGGCGAGCAGGTCGTGCCGGGCGGCGACGGCCACGGCCTCGAGCTTCGAGTGCGCGTCCAGCTTCTCGAGCAGGTCCTGGACATAGGTCCGGACGGTGGTCAGGCTGAGACCCAGCTCGGCGGCGATCGACTTGTTGTCCAGTCCGTGCGCCATCAGCAGCAGGACCTCGCGCTCTCGGGGCGTGATCTGGGCCAGCAGGCGGCTGCGGACCGCCTCGTCTCGCGTCCGCTCCTGGAGCCGGGCGAGCAGGCCGGCCAGCTGGGTGGCCGGAATCAGCATCTCCCCCTCCGCGGCCCGGCGCACGGCCGCGACCACGTCGGCGGTCGCCCGGGCTTTCGAGAGAAACCCGCACGCCCCCGCGTCGACCGCGCCGAGCAGGGCGTCATCGCCCTCGTCGCCACTGACGAAGACGACCCGCGGGCGCGGTGACAGACGGCGAATCTGCTTGCCCGCGTCCGCGCCGGTTCCATCCGGAAGCCCGTAGTCCATCAGCACGACGTCAGGATGGCCGGAGCCGGCCAGGGCGACCGCCTCCCGGGCCGTCTCGGCGACCGCGATCACCTGGATG
Source organism: Candidatus Limnocylindrales bacterium (assembly GCA_035632635.1). Lineage (GTDB taxonomy): Bacteria > Chloroflexota > Dormibacteria > CF-121 > CF-121 > CF-120. The sequence continues at coordinate 8,939 of DASQGL010000065.1, read as the reverse complement.
TCGCCTTCCCGCTCCAGCAGGAGCTGCATCCCCTCGGCGACCAGCTTGTGGTCCTCGACGAGCAGCACCCGGATCGGTTGGGTCATAGGCTTCCCCTCGAGCTCCTGCTCGGATAACGCCGACCCGGTCACCCTCCTTGCGAGCGCCGTCTTCCCGGAAGCGGGGCGTTATATCCGGCATGTGGCCGGCGCTGGGAGTCGCGATGGTCGCCGTCACGGCGATCGTGGTGTGGATCGTCGCCAGCCAGGTCGCGTCCCGGCGACCTCAGCGCGGCGATCGCCCCGGGTTCAGCTTCGCGAACGAGGACCGTGTCCGCCCCCCGGCGGAGCCGGGCGCCCCGGCCCGCCCCGAGGGGCCGCCCACCAGCGAGGCGCAGCTCCGCGCGCTGGTCAGCAGCACGCCCGGCATCCTCTTCACCGTCGACCGGGCCGGCGTGGTGACCGCGATCGAAGGCGACGGGCGCGATGCGCTCGGGCGCCCGCGGGCGCAGGCCGTGGGCTGGTCGATCGAGGAGCTGTTTCCCGACAACCCGGCGGTCCTCCGCGGGATCAGGGAGGCGATCGCCGGGACCCGGTCGCAGGGTCCGGCGACACTGGACGGGCGCGCGCTGATCGTGCACTACGCGCCGCTGCGCGACCCGCAGGGCGGGCTGATCGGGGCCATCGCGCTGGCCACCGACGTGACCGACGTCCGCCGGGCGGAGCAGACGCTGACCGAGCAGAGCCGGCTGGCCGAGGCGCTGGTCGACGCCCAGAGCGACCTCGGCGACGTGGTCGTGGTCAACGAGGACGGCCCGATCACCTACGTCAACCAGGCCGCGGAGGCGATCAGCGGCTACGGACAGGACGAGCTGATCGGCCGGACGTCCTTCTGCGAGCTGGCGCTGCCCGCGGACCGGGAGGCGGTCGAGCAGCTGCGCGCCCGCCGGGCTCCAGGCGCCGTGATCCGGTTCGAGGTCACGATCCGCACGAAGTCGGGCGCCACGGTCGACCTGGAGATGGCAGAAATCGAAGTCTCGAGCGGCGAGCGGTCGAGGATCGTGGCCATCGGCCGGGACGTCACCGAGCGCCGGCACGCGGAACGCGAGCGCCAGGAACTCCTCGGCCGTCTGCTCGCGGCCGAGGAAACCACGCGCAAGCAGATCGCCGAGGACATCCATGACGACTCCATCCAGACGCTGTTCGCCGCCGTCCTCCGCCTGCGCATGCTGGAGCAGAAGCTGACCGACCCGCAGGTCCGCGCCATGCTCGAGGAACTGGCGTCGACCCTCGACCACTCGATGGAGGGTCTGCGGCACCTGCTCTTCGATCTCCGGCCGACGGCCCTGGACAGCGACGGCCTGGCGGCCGCGCTGAGCCTGTACCTGCGCGGGATGCAGGACGAGTCCGGCATTCGCCCCTACCTCGACGACCGCTGTATCGACCCGCCCGATCCCGACAGCCGGGTCATCCTCTATCGCATCGCGCAGGAGGCCTTCGCCAACATCCGAAAGCACAGCGGCGCGAGCCGGGTGGAGGTCACGCTCCGGAACGAAGCGGGCGGCGTCCTGCTGGAGATCACGGACGATGGATGCGGGTTCGCGGCCTCGGAGGTGCCGGCGCATCGCCCCGGCCATCTCGGGCTGCCGGCCATGCGCGAGCGCGCGGAGATCGCCCGCGGCCGCCTGACGATCAGGAGCGCCCCCGGCCAGGGCACGACCGTTCAGGCCTGGATCCCCGGCACGACCGGCGCCCGACGCGCCGCCTGAAGCCCGGCGGTCAGGCGAGCGGGAGGCTCGGCGTCGGCAGCGGAAGACTTGGGGTCGGCGTGGGGACCGGAAGGGTGGGAGTCGGCGTGGGAAGCGGAAGCGTGGGGGTCGGAACCGGGAGGCTGGGCGTCGGGACGGGAAGCGTCGGCGTGGGCACGGGCAGCGTGGGCGTCGGCACGGGGAGCGTCGGCGTCGGCGTGGGCACGGGCAGGCTGGGAGTCGGCGTGGGCACGGGCAGGGTCGGGGTTGGCGTGGGCAGTGGACCGGTCGGGGTCGGCGACGGGCCGGGCGATCCGGCGGACGCCGACGGCGATGGCGAGGGGGCGGGCGACGGGCTCGCGGGGACCGTCGCGAGGTCGCGCCGCACGTCGTTCATGATCTCGGGGGACAGGGGGGCCAGCGCCGGGACGTCGTTGACCCGGTAGTCGGCGATCGCCAGCGCCTGGACACTCGTGCCGAGCGATTCCGACCGTCCGATGGTCGAGACCAGCGACCCGGTCAGCCACAGCAGGCCGGTGACCGCCAGCGCCAGGCCGAGGCCACGCAGCACGCGAAAGAGGGTGCTCATGCCGCTTCTTCCGTCCACCGAATGTCCGCCGCGTGCGGCATCGGCGTCTTGCCCATGCGGCTGAGCAGCGCCAGGATCTCCTCCAGCCGCGCTTCGAAGCCCTTGACCGCGGCGGGGTCGAACTGGCTGCCGGAACCGGCATGGATGGTGCGGACCGCGAACTGGACCGAGTATCCCTTGCGGTAGGCGCGGTCCGAGGTCATGGCGTCGAAGGCGTCGGCCACGCCCACGATGCGCGCCTGGAGCGGAATCGCCTCACCCTTGAGGCGATCGGGATAGCCGGTCCCGTCCCAGCGCTCGTGGTGATGACGGATCCCATCCAGGCTCGGCTTGAGAAACGCGACATCCTTGAGCATCTCGTAGCCGATGACCGGATGCTTCCGGATCGCGTCCCACTCCGCTTCATCGAGCGGTCCGTTCTTGAGCAGGATGCCGTCCGAGACCCCGATCTTGCCGAAGTCGTGCAGGAGGCCGCTGCGGCGCAACGCCTTGCGCCCGTCGGCGTCCAGCGCCATGCCGGTCGCGATCTCGAGGCTGATGGCGGACACGCGCGACGAATGCTCGAACGTGTAGGGATCGCGGGCATCGATGGCCCGGGCGAGCGCTTCGAGGCTGCGGAAGTAGGCGTCCTCGACCTCCGCCGTCTTCCGGCCGAGCTCCACGGCCATGGTGTTGAAGGCGCTGGTGAGCACCCCGATCTCGTCCTGGCCGGCGGGGGGAGCGCGCCGGCCCAGGTCGCCGGAGGCGACCGCGTGCATGGCGATCACCAGCCGCTCGATGGGGCTCGTGATCCGGCGGGCCAGCTCGAGGCCGACCACGATGACGAGGAGCGCGAGCGCGCCGAAGACGAGCGCCAGGATGATCGCGAACTGCGCGAGGGCCGCCTGCACGGCGTCGGCGGGGACCGCCGCGCCCAGGTAGCCGAGCGACCGGCCGCGCATGATCCAGGGCGCGACCAGCACGCCGTACTGGTGACCCCCGATGGTCTGGGTCAGCCGGCGCGGATTCTCCTCGGTCAGCCCGGACAGGTCAGCCGCGCTGAGCGCCGCCATCCCGCCGAGCGTCGAGGCGAGCACCTGACCGCTCGGGGAGTAGAAGGCGACCTCGTTGTGGCGAGCGCCCTGGATTCCAGCAGCCACGGACGCGACCGGTTCGGTGATGACGGCCGCCCCGACCACCGTGTTCCCCAGGCGGATGGGGGCCGCCCAGTCGAGCGCCGGCGTGCCGGCGTCGGCGCGTTCGAAGAGGTACTTGTCACCCTGCGCGTCGCTGACGCCGTGCAGGACCGACTGGACTTCGGGTTGGGAGGCGAACCCGACGCCCGGCGTGATCGATCGCACGCTCCCGTCCGCCGCCGCCTGCAGGGTGAGGATCGGCTGGCCGCCGCGGTCCAGGACCGTCAGCGAGAGCGGCGAGGGCTGGGCGTTCGCGACCAGCGGGCTGAGCAGCTGCGCCAGGGACGCCCGGTTCCCGGCGAGCGTCGCCTGCGGCACCCCGAGCGTGTTGGCGGCCGCCCGCAGTTGCGCCAGCCGGTCGGCTTCGAGCACCGCGAGGTGATCGCTGGCCAGGCTGCCGGCACGCAGCAGCGTGCCGTCGAACTGCGTCGTGGTGGTTCGCGCGACCTGGGTCATCACGACCGCCGTGCCGACGATCCCGACGAAGAGCACGAGCGCGATGAAGGGCAGAACGATCTTGCGTCGGATCGAGAATCTCATTTGATACCGGGGGACCGCTCTTATCTCCGACGCCAGTGTCCCTTGATCTAGGAAACGCCGCCAATCGAGAGAGCTTTTGCTCGTTCCTTTGCAGGTGCAGGTCGTTGCCATCCTGTTACACCTCTGCATTCGCAGGGAGTCCGGTTCCCGCCGCCGCACGAGCCACCGACCCGGCGCCCTGCCATAGAGTCCGATCCATGAGAACGGTGCTGGCGAACATGGACGATCGCGCGTTTGCGTTCGAGCCGGAGGCCGAGCCGGGCGGCCGCGACCCGGGAGCCCCGGGCCGGGTGCTACCGCGGGCGCGCTTCGCCCGGCGGAACCTGGCGTTGGCGGTGCAGCCGCCGGTGGCCGTCCGGCGCCTGCTCGAACCGCGGCGCCGCCACGACTGGGCATTGTTGACCGTGATCCGCGACGCGTACCTGAGCGGTGGCGCCACCCGGCGGCTCGACGCCCTGGCCCGCGCCCTGGAGGTGGACGGCGCCAACGAGGAGCCGGTCCGGCATGCCCGCCGCGACCTGGACCGCGCGGTCCAGGCGTTCCGGGCGCGACCACTCGACCACGCCTACCCCTACATCGTGATCGACGCCGTCGTGCAACAGGTCCGTGAATGCCGGCGCGTGTCGCGCCTGGCGGCGGTGATTGCCGCCGGGGTCACCGCCGACGGCAACCGGGAAGCGCTCTCCATCGAGGTCGGCTGGCTCGACGACCGCGAGCTGTGGACGCGCCTGCTCAACGGACTGCGCGACCGCGGCGCCTACGGCGTGCGGCTCGTGACCGCGGACGCCTACCCGGGGATCGAGGATGCGGTCGCGGCCGCCTTTCCGGGGGCGACCTGGCAGCGCGCGCGCAACGGGTTCATCGAGCAGGCCGCGGCGACCGTCTCACCGGAGCACCGTCCCTGGGTCGGCCGGGCGCTGCGCGCCGCGCTGACCCAGCCCCAGCGGGAGGGTGCGCTGCACGGGCTGCGGGAGACCTCCGCGCGGTGGGGCGCCGCGAGCCCGGCGCTGGTCGCCTGCCTGCGCCAGTACGAGGAATCGGCGCTCGCCTTCTACGACCTGCCGGCCGAGCATCGACAGCGGTTCAGCGGCACGGGCTGCCTGGCCCAGGCCCTCCGGGAGATCGAGCGACACTGCCGCCTGATCGGCATCTTCCCCACGGCGCAGTCGCTGCTGCGGCTGTGCGGGGTCATGGCGGAGGAGCATCACGAGGAATGGCTGGCCGGGCCCCGGTACGTCCGGCGTCGCGGCGTCCGCGCCGACACCGCGCGCGATGACGCGACCGATCGCGACGGCGCGACCCCGCGCGAGCGCGAGGCTGACAACGCGTCGCCGCGCCGACGCCTGAGGCTCGTGCCCGCGTGGAATGACGCGCCGCAGAGGAGCGCGGGTGCGGCTGCGTGACGCCGCGGAGGCCCTCAGCACGCTGGCGGCGATGGCGATCGGACTCGCGATCGCCCTCGTGCTCCTGCGCATCCTGGTGTGGCTCGTGATCGCGGGCGTGCGGAAGGTCGCGGCCGGCAGACAACCGGAGACCCGGAGGGGGGATAGCCTCCGGGTCTCCAACACGACGCGGCGGCACGTTACTGCTCGCCGTTGAACTGATAGTCGACGTTGGCGCCGGCGGGGTCTTCGTGCCCAACGCCAGGCTGGTCGGTCGCGGTGGCGGGCTCAGCCGCGGCCGCCGGCTCCGCCGCGGTCGACGTCTCCGCGACGGTGGATTCCGGCAGGTCAGCCGTCGAGTTGCTCACGACCGGGGCCGCGGCTTTCGGCGCGGGACCGGCCGCAACGGCGGACACCGACCCGATCGCGAGGGCGACCGGAACGCCGATCATCAAGAGCCTTCTGGGGATCCTCATAGGGGTTTCACCTCCTTGTTCGATGGTCGCGGCCTCCTTCGTGGTGAAGCCGTGATTCCAGCCTGGACCCCCAACCTGAACCTGCTCTAACCGGAAAAGGCGAAAATGCTGTACTGGATGGAGCCAGAACCATGCGAGCGATGATCCTGCAACACACGGTGACGAATCCCGCCGGGATCTACGCGGAGGTGCTACGCGAGCACGGGGCGACGACGACGGTCGTCGAAGTCGACGACGGGGAGCCGATCCCGCGCTTCGACGACTTCGACGCGATCGTCGCGATGGGCGGCGCGATGGGCGTCAACGACACCGAGGAATTCCCCTGGCTGCTGGAGGAGATGCGGGTGATCCGCGACGCGGCGCGGGCGGGCGTCCCGGTGTGGGGCGCGTGCCTGGGCGGTCAGCTGCTGGCGGCCAGTCTCGGCGCGCGCGTCTTCCGCATGCGGGAACCGGAGATCGGCTTCGTGCCGGTGGAGCTGACTCAGGCGGCGGCCGATGACGCGGTCTTCGCCCGGCTGCCCCGGCCGTTTTGCGCCTTTCAATGGCACAGCGACGCCTTCGAGCTGCCCGAAGGCGCGGTCCGGCTGGGAGGATCCGGCGCCTGCGCCAACCAGGCGTTCCGCTGGGGCGCGAACGCCTACGGCGTGCAGTTCCACCTCGAGGCGACCGCCGACATGGTCGCCCGATGGTTGGAGGGAAGCCGCAACCGGGCCGCCGTCGACCGTGCGCTCGGCGCGGGCGGCGCGGATCGCGTCCTGCAGGAGCTGGACCGGCGCGGGGGCGAGCAGACCGAGAACGCCCGGATCCTCACCGAGCGGTGGATCGATCAGATGACGGTGGGCGCCACCTGAGCTGACGGGATCACCGCCGTCGCGGCGATGACCTGCCGGGGGCGGGGCAGCCGCCGGTGGTCGGAATCGAGGCGCTCGCAGAGCTGGCGCGAGTGGTTGATCGCGGCCTCGGTCTTCCGAAGCAGCTCCACGAAGCGCTCATGCTCCGGGAGCTGGCGCCTCTTCAGCGCGCTGGCCTCGTGGCAGGCCTCGGAGATGACGAGGTTGAGCCGGTCGATCGCTTCCTGGCAGGCCTGCATCGCGCCCGCCCACTCAGCGGGACGGGAGGCGGCCGAAATGTCACCGTCACGAATCAGCGAATACCAGCCTGCCAGCACACTGAGCGGTGTTCGCAGCTCATGGGCCAAGACGTGGGGTTCGTGCAGCAACCTACGGGGCATGGAGACCTTCCACGGCTAATGATCGGCCTTCGGGAGGATGATGGCAAGCTTCAGCTCAGCTAGCTGAACAGTGTGACGGCGGCGGCGACGAGGAGCGCGATGGTCCAGAGCAGGTCGACGTTGAACCAGGCCTTGCGCAGAAACGCGATGCCGAAGCGCTCGTACACGACGACCGCGACCACGGCCATCACGATGAGCAGTGCGACCGTGTGCAGGGTGGCCGCAGCGATGCCCTGCCACGGCGAGACGGATGCGGTGTACGCGATCAGGCTGCTATCGCCGGCGGACGCGCTCGCGTGGACCTGCAGGAGGAGCGGGATCAGCATCAGCCCCGCGCCGTGCGCGGACGACATCAAGAACGACCACCCGGCCAGGCCTTTGAGTCCGATGCGCATGCCGAATCCGCGCGGATGGGCGTGCTGGCGCCAGAGGCGGTAGCCGGCGAAGGCCAGCAGGAGCGCCGCGCCGCCGATCCGGAGCGCCTGTGGCGCGATCACGAGCTGAGCGGCGGCGACGAGGGCGACGATCACGCCGATCGCCGCCTCGTGCCCGATGGCGATCGGCAGGAACGACTCCCAGAGCGCTGAGCGACGGCGCTCCTGGAGGCCGCGCGCGACCGCGAACAACCAGCCCATCCCCGGATTGAGGCCGTGGTACGCGCCCAGCACGACGAGCACGCCCCACGGCCACCACCAGCGGGTCATGCCGCTGCGTCAGGCAAAGCAGTACGAATCAGAGGATGCATCCCCGCCTTCGAGGTGGACCTGGTGGAAGCGCTGCTCGGTCTGAACCAGGAAGTCGCGGTCGAGGGTCAGGCCGCCGGTGGGGTTGGCATCGAAGCGGACGGCCCAGCCCTTCAGCCCGTCGGGGTAGAACTGGTCGTCCCACGAGTTGTAGAGGCCGTTCGTGAGGTAGACGCGCTTGCCGTCGCGGCTGACCTCGACCATCTGCGGGCCGCCGTTCAGCGGACCGGACTTCGGATGCGCGGCCCGCCGGACGATCCCGCCCAGGTGGACGGACCCGGTCTGCTTCGGCGAGAACGGGTCGCTGACGTCGTATTGCAGGAACTCACCGGTCCCCCAGCAAGAGACATAGAGGAAGCGATCATCGAGTGACAGGTTGATGTCGGTGACCAGCGGGGGCACGGCCTTGAAGCCCTTGAGCAGCGGCGGCAGCTGATCGGGATCGGCGGGCTCGGCCGGGATCTCGATCGTCTTCTTGACCTTCCACGAGCCGTTCTCCAGGTACCAGGTCCAGATCGAGGCACTGAGGTCCTTGAGGCTCGTCACCACGCCGACGAAGCCGTACGCCCGGGAGGGATCGTGTGCCGGGCGCAGCTCGAGCGCCATCTGCTGCTCGGCGCCCAGGTCGATCACCTGGCGATGGCGGCGCCGGGGCAGGTCCCAGACGTGGAGCCGATGGCCGTAGCCGCCGGCGAGCAGGATCTCGGGGTTGACCCCGTTCTCGACCATCTTCGGGGTCCCCCACTCGCTGCTGATCATGGTGTCGTAGCCAAGGTGCCACCAGAAGTCGTAGGCGAGGTATTGCGGGCCGCGATCGAGCTCCCAGCGACCCCGGACGTCGAACGTGTCGTGATCGATGATGAAGATGCCGCCCGGGCCCTCGCCGTCGGGGGCGCCGAGCGCGCTCATGTAGATGCCGTCCGGCCCGCAATGGCTCGTGTGCGGCCGGCTGTAGCCGGTCCGGTTGGCGATGTCCTGGGCCTCGATCGTCTTGACGATGCGAGGGGCGCGGCCGTCGGGCTTGGTGTCGATCACGTAGATGCGCGAGGACCGGAGACCGGGAACGAGGAGGTAGCG
>DASQGL010000064.1:0-30094 GCA_035632635.1 Candidatus Limnocylindrales bacterium | reverse complement strand
GCGGCGGTCGGCCGGGAACGCCGCCTATGATCAGGGACATGGCCCTGTTCTCGCGATGGGCCCCGACCGGTGAGGTCGCTCCGCATCGCTTCCGCGATCGTTTCGAGGCCGGACGCGAGCTTGCCCAGCGGCTTTCCCAGTATGCGAACCGGCCGGATGCGATCGTCCTGGGATTGCCGCGCGGCGGCGTCGCCGTTGCCTACGAGGTGGCCCGCCTCCTCCATCTTCCGATGGACGTCTTCGTGGTGCGCAAGCTGGGCGTGCCCGGACAGGAAGAGCTTGCCATGGGAGCGATCGCGACCGGGGGCGTCCGCGTGCTGAACGAGGCGGTGATCGGGGCGCTCGGGCTGGACCGACAGGCGATCGATGCCGTGATCCAGCGCGAGCACCAGGAACTCCAGCGGCGAGAGCAGGAGTTTCGCGGCGGACGCCCTCCACCAGACCTCGAGGGCAAGCTCGTGATCATCGTCGACGATGGCCTGGCCACCGGCGCCACGATGTGGGCGGCGGTCACGGCGGTCAGGGCCATGCGTCCGGCACGGATCGTGATGGCCGTTCCGGTGGCCGACCCCGCCACGTGTGATGCCTTCCGGCGGATCGCCGACGAGGTGGTCTGCGCGGTCACCGCCGACCCGTTTCAGGCAGTCGGGCTCTGGTACGAGGATTTCCGGCAGATGACGGACGAGCAAGTTCGCGCGCTGCTGGACCGGGGCGCGCTCAAGCCGCAGGAGGCTCGCTGAGATGGCGGCGCAGGTGGATGACCGCCCGGTGCAGGTGCCGATTGGGGACGCCAGTCTGGCGGGCGACCTGCGAATCCCGAATGCCTCCCGCGCGATCGTGGTCTTCGCGCATGGGAGCGGCAGCAGCCGCCTCAGCCCGCGCAATCGCTTCGTGGCCGACGTCCTCGTCCATGACGGCCTGGCCACCCTCCTGATCGATCTGCTCACCCAGGACGAGGAATCGATCGACATCCAGACGGCGGAGCTCCGCTTCAACATTCCGCTGCTCGCGGAGCGGCTGGGTGGCGTCACGGAGTGGCTGGCCACCGTCCCGCAAGCCATGGCGCTCTCCGTCGGATACTTCGGCGCCTCGACCGGCGCGGCCGCCGCGCTGATCGCCGCCGCCGACCGTCCGGACAAAGTCGGGGCGATCGTGTCCCGCGGCGGACGCCCGGACCTTGCCCTGCCCGTCCTGCGCCGGGTGCGGCAGCCGACCCTGCTGATCGTCGGCGGGGCGGACGACCTCGTGCTCGACCTGAACCGGCAAGCGCTGCGCGAGCTGGCCGGGCCCAAACAGCTGGCCATCGTCCCGGGTGCGACCCATCTCTTCGAGGAGCCCGGCGCGCTCGAACAGGTGGCGGCGCTGGCCAGCGACTGGTTCCGCCGCCATCTGGCCGATCGCGGGTAGCCGTGCAAGCCGCCGCCGACGCCGTCAGCGAGTCCGCACGAGCGATCAGGCAGCCCGACGCCTACGAGGACCTCGTCGCCGCCGTCGGCGACCGCCGGCTCGTGCTGCTTGGTGAAGCCAGCCACGGCACGCATGAGTTCTACCGCTCGCGCGCCGAGATCACGAAACGGTTGATCCAGGAAAAGGGATTCGGCGCCGTCGCGGTCGAGGCGGACTGGCCCGACGCCTATCGCGTGAACCGCTACGTTCGACTGCGCAGCAACGATCGCAATGCGGATGAGGCGCTGTCCGACTTCCATCGGTTCCCTACCTGGATGTGGCGCAATCGCGACGTCATGGAGTTCGTCGAGTGGCTTCGCACCTACAACGAGGCCCAGCCGTCCGGCACCCCGCGGGTCGGCTTCTACGGCCTCGACTTCTACAGCCTCTACCGCTCGATCGACGTCTTGATCGCCACCCTGCAGCGCATCGACCCGGATGCCGCGGCGCGCGCCCGCGAGCGCTACGCCTGCTTCGAACAGTTCGCCGACAGCGAGGACTACGCCTTCCGCGCCGGGTTGGAGACGTCCAAGGCCTGTGAGGACGAGGCGGTCGCCCAACTGACGGAACTGCTGCTCATGGCGCCGCCGCTATCTGATATCGAGGTGGCGGATGAGGATGACCGCTTCTACCTGGAACAGAACGCCCGCGTGATCCGCAATGCGGAGCGGTACTACCGCGCCATGTTCCATCGCCACGTCTTGACCTGGAACCTTCGGGATACCCACATGGCGGAGACCATCGACGCCCTACTCGTGCAATTTGCTCGCACGCATCGCCCCTCGAAGATGGTGATCTGGGAACACAACTCGCACGTCGGCGATGCCCGGGCCACGGAGCGGGCACAGGCCGGCGAAGTGAACGTCGGACAGCTGGTGCGCGAGCGACATCCCAACGAGGCCCATCTCGTCGGCTATACCACGTCCAGCGGGACGGTCGCGGCCGCCGACGACTGGGACCAGCCACCGAAGATCATGTCCGTCCGCCCCGCGTTGCCCGACAGCTACGAGCACGTCTTCCACGAGTCTGACGTGCCGCGCTTCCTGCTGCCGCTCACCGCAGACACGCGGGCGACACGGATCTTGCGCACCCCTCGCCTGGAGCGCGCGATCGGCGTCGTCTACCGGCCCCAGACCGAGCGCATCAGTCATTACCTGTACGCCCGCCTGCCCGAGCAGTTCGATACGGTGATTCACTTCGATGTGACCAGCGCCGTCGAGCCGCTGGTCCCGGTGCCGGCGCCCCCGCGCATGACCGGGACCGCCAGGCCGGGCCGGCTCTAGCCGCCGGCCCGGGTTGCCATGGCCGGCATTGGCAGCCCGGCTCCGTCGGTCATCGCGTCGGCCGGCTCGGAGCGCCGGCGGCGGGTGAGCACGACCCGGGTCGATCCCGGACGGCTCGAAACGTGAAGGTCGGCCCCGATCAGCCGCGCCCGCTCCCGCATCCCGGTGAGGCCGAGGCTGCCCTCCGGCCGTTGGGTGGGTTCGAAGCCGCGGCCGTCATCGAAGACCTCGAGCCGGACCTCGTTCGAACGGTAGGCGACGCTGACCTTGACTTCGTGTGCCTGAGCATGCTTCTCGACGTTCCGAAGTGCCTCCTGGGTGATCCGGAAGATGGCCAGCTCCGACTCTGCATCGAGCCGGACGCATTCCCCATCGACCTGCAGCCCCGCGTGGATCCGGCTCCGGCCGGCAAGGTCCGAGAGCAGCCATTCCACCGCGGGCACCAGGCCGAGGTCGTCGAGCAGGGACGGGCGCAGAGCCCGGCAGACGCGGCGGATCCCGTCGATGGTCTTCTCGAGGGTCTCAGTGACGGCCGGGTCGTAGTGACCGTCGTGACTTCGAACCTGATCTTCCAGCGCCGCCCTGACTACCAGCAGATCCTGGATGGTCTCGTCGTGCAAGTCGCGCGCCAGCCGGCCCCGCTCCTCCTCCTGGGCCCGGAGCGCCATCCCGAGGTACTCCGCCAGTGACTCCCTGGCACCGGCCAGTTCCCGATTCGCGGCCTCGGCCGCCAGCTTGGCCCGTCGCTCGGTGTCCACCCGGTAGGCGACGACCGCCCCCAGCGCCAGGATGATGACCAGCTGCGCCGCAACGCCCACCCTCTGCAGTCCCTGATGGTAGAGCGTCAGCTCCGGGACGGTGAGCAGGGAGCACCAGAGCGCCGTCGGGACCGCCCCCGCCAGGCCGAACTTCAGGCCGGCGTAGATGACCGGGACCAGGTACGTGGAAACGGGAAGCAGATACAGATCCGGGGCGTTGGCGAGCGTGTGTTTCGCTTCGAGGATGGAGTGCAGGGTGGCGATCCCAAACGCTAGGGCCTGCACCAGCCAGAACCGGTAATCGCCAAGCAGGCGCCCGAGGGGGCGCCAGCCGGCCTCGAGCTTAAGGGCCATCGGCCAGGGCCTCGGTGTTGGCGCGCAGGAATCCATCCTTCACGCCCAGCACCACCGCCTCGGTTCGCGATCCCACCTGGAGCTTGGCGAAGATGTTCCGCATGTGGGTGTGCACGGTGCGCTCGCTGAGCTTGAGCCGCGAAGCGATCTCCCGGTTCGAGGACCCCCCGGCGACCAGGCCGAGGACTTCGGTCTCGCGCCCGCTGAGGCGCTGCCAGCTGGCCGACCGGGAGGAGCTGGCTGGCCGCCGGAGGAGGCGGCGGAACACTTTGCGCGCGACATCGGGGCTCAAGACGGCGTCTCCCTCATGCGCGCTGCGCACCGCGGCGGCCAGTTCCCGACCCTGCACCGTCTTGAGCAGATAGCCGGCTGCTCCCGCCTCCACCGCCGCCTCGATGTACGGCTCATCGTCATAGACGCTGAGAAGGATGACGGCAGTCCGCGGTGCCGTCCGTTTCAGGGCGCGGGTGGCCTCGATGCCGTTCTCGCCGGGGAGGGCGATGTCCATGAGCACGACATCAGGCGCCAGGCGGGCCACCATGTCCTGGGCCTGCCGCGAGGTCCACGCCTCACCAACGACCACCAGGCGGGAGTCGAGCTCGCCCAGGCGCTGGCAGACGCCCGCCCGGAAGAGTGGGTGATCGTCCACCACGAGGACACGGATCAGGTCCAGATCCGCCACGCCTAGGTATCGTAAGCCCTCCGCCGGCGTCTCGCTTCCCGTCCCCGAAGGCAGATCACGAAGCGATTGAGTCGCTGCGTAAGCAGAAATGCTCAGCCTTTTCGGTATTTCTGCCGATTTGCGGCGGCCGAAACACCCCCACAATGACCCCAGCCGTCACGAGCGCGAAACGGCGTGACCGTTGTGCGGAGGAGGTCGGGAAATGGACGCGACGACGCCGGCGGCACCACCTCAGGCGGCACCCCGCGGGTGGGGGGCCAGCCTTCGTGACCAGTTCGGCCTCGACCTTCTCATCCGTGGACTGATCCGCGACTACCTCATTCCTGCCGACACCAATACTCTCTGGTATATCCTCGGCGGCGTACTCGGGATCGCCATCGGTCTCGAGTTCTTGACCGGCGCTGTCCTTCTTCTCTCCTACTATCCTGACGCCGCCGTCGCCTATCAGTCGACGCGCGACATGCTCAACCGCCCTTTCTGGTCCGTCATCCTCAATTTCCATTACTACACCAGCTACCTCATCTTCGCCCTGGTCATGCTGCACATGATGCGAGTGTTCATCAGTGGCGCCTACCGCGCGACTAAGACCGGGCTCTGGCTGGTGGGCGTGGCGCTGGCATCGGTGGTATTCGGGGTCAGCATCACGGGCGAAACGCTCCACTGGGACGAGCGTGGCTTCGCCGTTCCCTGGCACGTCGGCGAGTTCCTCGAGGCATTGGGTCTGCAGCACGTCTTCAACTGGGTCCACAAAGACCTCCTCAACGTCTCCTTCGCGACGTCCAAGCTCATCTCGATCTACGTGCTGCACGTCGTCATCCTGCCGGCGCTGCTCATCTCCGTGATCGTCGTGCATTACTACCTCATCCGCATGAAGGGGATCTCGCTGCCCTTCTGGCACGCCGCCGTCGGCCGCAAGACCCCGTTCAGCGAGCACATTAGGGCGTGGCTCATCTATGGCGGAGTGATCCTTGGTGCCATCCTTGTGCTCTCCATCGTGGTCCACCGGGGACCGGGGCCAGCTCCTCAGAACCTGCCCATCTCGCCCTACTACCACGCGAAGGGAGGACCCGGCAGCCTGGGCATCACCCCGACGTACCCGATCAGCTGGACGCACGGTATGAACCGCTTCGTCTTCATCTTCTTCAAGCTCGAGCCTGACATCTGGGGCACTGTGATCGGAATGGCGCTCATGCTCGGCGCTCTGGTCGCCATCCCCTTCGTGGACCGCGGTAGCAGCGAACCCCACAGCTGGGCACAGGCCTTCAGCAGTCATCGCGTTTGGGCCTTTGCGCTGATTGCGTTGTTCTGGGCCACGATGATCGCGGGGGTCGTTACCAACGCCGTGAGTCCCGTCGGCTAGCAGCGCCCGGCACGGTCGACGAAAGCCCCGGCGACGTTCTCTGCCGGCGTGCGATCAGCGGGTCACGGCCGGGCGGCTTCCAGCTCCTCGATCGCAGCCCAGCCGCGGGTGCGGATCAGGTCGATCAGGGTGCCGGCCTCCATGATCGCGAAGGCGACCGGACCCGGGGTCACCCCATCGAAGGACCGGCCTGCCGCCACGATCCGCCCTGAGCGCACGTCGACCTCGATCGGATCCCCGTCCTGGACCGCCTCCCAGAGGGCGTCGCACTGGATCACCGGGAGGCCGATGTTGATCGCGTTGCGGTAGAAGATGCGGGCGAAGGTCCGCGCGATCACGGCGCCGCAACCGGAAGCCTGGATGGCGAGCGGCGCATGTTCGCGCGAGCTGCCGCAGCCGAAGTTGCGACCCCCGACGATGACGTCGCCGGCGTGGATGCTGGTGGCGAAGTCGGGCCGCGCCTCGATGAAGCAGGCCCGGCCGAGCGCCGCGTGGTCGGTCGTGACGTTGTAGCGGCCGGGGATGATCGCGTCGGTCGAGATGCCGTCGCCGAATTTGAAAATCCTGGGCATGTCAGGCAAACCTCCTTGGATCGGCGATCGCCCCGGCGAGCGCCGAGGCAGCCGCGACGGCCGGATTGGCGAGGTAGATTTCCGCGTCCGGGCTCCCCATCCGGCCCGCGTAGTTGCGATTGCTGGTCGAGAGCGCCCGCTCACCCGGCGCGAGGACGCCGTGCTGGCGTCCGAGGCAGGGGCCGCATCCGGCGTTCATGACGATCGCGCCCGCCTCCATGAAGGTCTGGATGTACCCCTGGGCGAGCGCCTCCATGTAGACGGCCTTCGACGCCGGCACGACGATCGTCCGCGTCCGGGGGCTGACCTGCCGTCCCGCGAAGAAGGCCGCCACGATGGCGAGATCCTCCAGCCGCCCGTTCGTGCAGCTGCCCACGAAGACCTCGTCCAGCTCGATGCCCTCGACCGCGCTCAGGTCCTGGACATTGTCGATCGCGGGCGGACAGGCGATCTGGGGCTCGAGCCGCTCGGCATCGACCTCGATCACCTGCCGGTACTCCGGATGGCGGGGACGCAGGTCACTCACCTCGGCATCGCCGAGATAGGCGCGGGTGATCTCGTCCGGCTCGCAGAGCCCGGCCTTTCCGCCGAAGTCGACCGTCAGGTTCGCGAGGGTGAGCCGCTGGGCGATCGTCATCGCGCCCACCGCGTCCCCGCCCCACTCGACGGCCAGGTAATTCGCGCCTTCCGCGCCCAGCCGCCGGATCACCTGCAAGGCCAGGTCCTTGGGAAAGACGCCGGGCGGCAGCTGGCCGCGTAGGTCGATGCGGATCGTCTCCGGAATGCGAAACCAGGTTTTTCCGGTGGCGAACGTGACCGCGATGTCGGTCGACCCCATGCCGGCGGAGAAACATCCCAGGGCGCCGTAGGTGGTGCTGTGCGAGTCGGCGCCCACGATGATCCCACCGGGCCGGGCGTAGCCACGCTCGACCATCACCTGGTGGCAGATGCCCTCCTGGAAGAGGTGCGTCACGCCGTACTCGCTGGCGAAGGCTCGGATCATGCGGTGCAGGCCGGCGGCCGCCACCGTGTTCGCGGGCAGGATGTGATCGAAGACGAGGATGACCCGTTCCGGATCCCAGAGCGGAACGTTCAGCGAGCGAAACGCTTCGATGGCCAGCGGTCCCGTGACATCGTGCGCCATCGCGTAATCGACCGGCGAGACGACCACGTCGCCGGCCCGCACCCGACGGCCCAAACGTCGCGTGAAGATCTCTTCGGTTAGGGTGCCCATTCAGTCCTCCTTCCAGGTGCGGTGACGGACTCGCCTTTGCGCCAAAGCGCGACCCGGCCTGCGGGCTGGTGACCGCTCATGCCGGGATCGCGCTGCGGAGCAGCTCATCCAGCTCGTCGTCGGACAGCGGCCGGGCGTCGGCCCGCCGCTTGACCTCGCGGGTGATCGCGCGCAGCTGCGCTTCTTCGAGGGCGAGCCCGAGCGCCCGCGCCCGCTCGCGGATGGCATTCCAGCCGGTCAGCCGGTGCCCGGCCATGATCGTCCGCTGGCGCCCGAAGCGCGTCGGATCGAAGATCTCGTAGGTCGAGGGGTCCTTCAGCACCGCGTTCGTGTGCAGGCCCGCCTTGTGGTGAAAGGCCGTATCGCTCGTGAGGGCCGCGTTGAAGGGCACGGCGATCCCGCACATCGCGGCGACCGTCCGATCGAGCTCCGGCAGCACCTCGAGCTGGTAGTGCTCGACCAGCGCCGGGTTGATGCTCAGCAGCCGCGCGATGATCCCGGAGAGCGGGACGATGCCATTCCGCTCGCCGATCCCCAGCACGGTGGTGTCGACGTGGGTGGCCCCCGCCTCGAGCGCCGCAAAGGCGTTCGCGATCGCGCAACCCGCGTCGTTGTGCGCGTGGAACTCGATGTCGCAATCGACCGCCTTGCGGACCATCGAGACCAGCTCGTAGACCTGCGACGGCGTGGCGATGCCGACCGTGTCGGCCAGCCCGACGCGCTGCGGATGCAACCGGTCGATCGCCTGGTACACGCGCAGCAGGTCCCTCGGCTCCGAGCGAAACGAGTCCTCGCTGCTGAAGCGGACTTCCAGGCCATGCCCCTGGATGAAGCGGACGACCTCGGTGCCGGTTTCGATGATCTCGTCGACGCTTCGGCCGTGGGAAAAGGTGCGCATGGCCGAGGAGGTGCCGAAGAGGACGTCGATCCCGTCGGCGCCCGTCGTGACCGCGAGCCGCGCGTCCTCCAGCGCACAGCGGATGTGGGTCAGCACGCGCGCCCGCCGCGGCAGGGCGGCGATCGTCCGCAGGTCCGCCTCCGACTGCGGCGACGCGCAGGGCGAGGTCAGCTCCAGGTACTCGACGCCGAACCGGTCGAGGAGTGACGCGATCGCGATCTTGTCCGCCGGCGTGAAGTGGGCGAGCGCAAACTGCTCACCCTCCCGCAGGGTCGAATCGATGATGCGAACCGCTGTGATCGCCATGGCACCTCCGAGAACAGCAAAGCCTCCGTCCTCCGGGACGAGAGGCTCTCTCGTGGTACCACCCGACTTCGCGGCCCCCTCGCGGGAGTCGCCTTACGAGTCCGCGGCCTCGCGACGGCGAGAAACCTGAAGACTCCAGCCCGATCACGGAGGCAACCCGGCTCGACCTACTGCGGCCCGTCGCCGGTTCGGTCTGCGGCTCGGAGGCCTTGTTCGGCGGAGCCCGGGACCCTCCTTCTCAGCTGCCCCGCGGGGGCTGGAGGTTCTCTGTCGTCCTGGCGTACCGCGTACTCTCCCTCGTCAGCGCCTTTGCTATGGACTTGTTGCGCGCACCATACCGCCTGCCGCTCGCCCTGTCAAGTTTGGGTGCGCGTCGGCGTGCAACCATTGCCCTCAGATCGGCGTCATGCGGGTCAGGAAGAAGCCGGCGGCCGGCAGCGTCCCCTGAGGGACGGTCAGGCGACCGCCTCCTCGGCGCGGAGCTGCTGCAGGTAATCGACGACCAGCCCGGCCACGTCGATGCCGGTCGCCTCCATGAAGCCGTGGAACTCGGGGGTGTAGTTGACCTCGTTGAGCAGCAGCCCGTCCGGGCTCTCGAGCAGGTCGATCGCCAGGAATCCGCCGCCGACGGCCGCGGCGGCACTGAGGCAGAGCCGATCCAGCTCGGGCGTCACCGGGCAGGGCAGCGGTTCGCCGGCCCGGGCGGTATTCGTGATCCAGTGGTCGGAGCGGCGGTAGATGGCGCCGACCGTCTGGTCACCCAGCACCAGCACCCGGATGTCCCGTTGCGGCTTCGCGACGTACTCCTGGATGTAGAAGATCCCGTGCTGGTAGGAGCCCAGCACCTCCTTGTGCTCGAGTACGGCCTCCGCGGCGTCCCGGTCGTTGATCCGGGCGAGCAGTCGGCCCCAGGACCCGACCATGGGCTTGAGCACGACCGGGTACCCCAGGCTTTCGATCGCCTCGAGCGCGGCCTCGCGGGTGAAGGTCACCACGGTCCTGGGAATCGGCAGCCCGGCGGCCTGCAGGGCCGCGCTGGTCAGGATCTTGTCGCCGCAGACGTGGGCGGTTTCCGCACTGTTGACGGTGAGCACGCCGGCGGCGTTCAGCAAGCTCAGCCCGTACAGCGACCGCCCGTGATGGATCGAGCGATCGAGGACGACCTCGAAGGGCAGCGGCGGGCCGCCGATCGGAAACTGGAGGGTCGCTTCGTCGAGACGCTCGAACGGGAGAGCGCGCGCGCGAAGGGCGCCAAAGAGCGCCTTCTCCTCGACCCGGACGCGCGAACACAGGATGCCGATCATGGGCCTCCCGCCAAGCATACAGTTTCATGTATAGTTATGCAACCCAAGATCCCCCGACAAAGGAGGCCCGTCGCATGCTCGCCGTCAAGAGTTCCCTGCTGGAGAAGATCGACAACACCCCGGTGAAGACCGCCCGCAAGGTCGCGCTGGCGTACTCGGGCGGCCTGGACTCATCCCTGTGCGCGGTCCTGGCGAAGACGAAATACCAGGTCGAGGCGCTCTTCCCCATCACGGTCGACGTCGGGCAGGGTGACGACGAGATGCAGGCGGCCCTGGACAAGGCGAAGGTGCTGGGTTTCGAGCCGATCGTGATCGACGCCCGGGAGGAGTTCGCGACCCAGTGGCTGACCCGGGCCATCCAGGCGAACTCGAGCTACGAGGGGTACCCGGTGTCCACCTCGATGACGCGCCAGCTGATCGCCAAGAAGATCGCCCTCAAGGCGCTCGAGCTCGGCTGCGACGCGATCATGGAAGGCAGCAGCGGCAAGGGCAACGACCAGTACCGCATGCACAACGTGTTCAAGCTGTTCGCACCCCACCTCAACGTGCTGGTGCCGGTCCGCGACTTCGACCTCACCCGGGGCGAGGAGGAGGAGATCTCCAAGGAGCTCGGCATCCCGATCACCGAGGTGATGCAGGGCGGCGACGACAAGACGATGTGGTGCCGCAGCCTGGCCTCGGGCGCGATCGGACTGAACCAGCCGATCCCGGAGAATGCCTGGCTCTGGTGGAAGGCGCCGGGCCAGACCCTGAAGAGCCCGACCCACGTCGCGGTCACCTTCGAGGCCGGCGTCCCGGTCGCGCTGGACGGCGCCGCGCTGCCGCTGCCGGAGATCGTCCAGCGGCTCAACGCGATGGCCGGCCAGCACGGGATCGGCAAGATCGACATCTTCGAGGACGGCATCATGGGCCTCAAGTCCCGCGAGCTGTACGAGGCCCCGGCCGCGACCGTGCTGCTCAAGCTGCACCACGACCTGGAGCAGTTCACGCTGACCAAGGAGGAGCTCGAGCTGAAGGCGCTGATCGATCAGAAATGGGCCACGCTCGTCTACCACGGCGCCTGGTTCAGCCCGCTGAAGACGGCGCTGGACGCATTCATCGCCACCACCCAGGAGCAGGTGAGCGGCACCGTGGAGGCCGACCTCTTCCAGGGCGCGGTCGACATCACCGCGCGGCAGAGCGATAGCTCCCTCTTCTTCCCCGAGATCCGGGGGCTGCAGAGCCGGAGCTTCAACCAGCAGCTGTGCGGTCCGGCGGCCCAGATCGCGGGGCTGCCGTGGGAGGTGCTCGCGAAACGAGCCGCCAAGCTTCAAGCCTGATCGACGCGTCGCGGGGCGGGCGCCTTCCGGATCCACCCGATCCGGTGATCGACCGGTTCTTGCGCTCCCTTCCCTACGACCAGCGCCTGTGGCGGGAGGACATCGCGGGCAGCCGGGGCTGGGCGAAGGCGCTCGCCCAGGCCGGCGTGCTCTCGCCCGAGGAAGGCCTCGCCCTCGACCGCGGCCTGACGTCGATCGCCGCCGACCTCGAGGCCGGGACGCCCTTCCCCGGGGACGGCGAGGATGTCCACATGACGGTCGAGGCGCTCCTGACGCAACAGATCGGCGCGGCCGGCGGCAAGCTGCACACCGGGCGCAGCCGCAACGACCAGGTCGCCACCGACCTCCGTCTGTGGGTGCGCGAGGCCGGATCGCGCCTGCAGGCGGCGATCCGTGAGCTGATCGCCGCGATCGCGGCACAGGCCGCCCAGCACGTCGACACCGTCATGCCCGGGTACACCCACACCCAGCGCGCGCAGCCGGTGGTCCTCGCCCACCACCTGCTCGCCTACGTCGAGATGCTCGCCCGCGACCAGGGCCGCCTTCACGATGCGCTCGATCGGGCGGAGGTGCTTCCGCTCGGGGCCGGCGCGCTGGCGGGCAGCGGCTTTCCCATCGACCGCCAGGCCCTCGCGCGAGACCTCGGATTCCGCGCGGCGAGCGCGAACTCGCTGGACGCGGTCTCCGACCGCGATTTCGTGCTGGAGCTGATGTCGGCGATGAGCATCCTGATGATCCACCTGTCCCGGCTGGCCGCCGAGATCGTGCTCTGGACCACCGCGGAATTCGGATTCGCCGCCCTGCCCGACCGCCTGGCCAGCGGGAGCTCGATGATGCCGAACAAGAAGAACGCCTGCGCGGCCGAGCTCGTGCGGGCGAAGTCCGGGCGGGTGACCGGCGCGCTGGTCGCCATGCTCATGGTGATGAAAGGCCTCCCGCTCGCCTACAATCGCGACCTCCAGGAGGACAAGGAGGGATTGTTCGACGCGGTCGAGACCACGCGAGACTCGCTGGCGGTCATGACGATCCTGGTCCACGGGCTGACCTTCGACGTCGAACGGATGCGGGCCGCCGCGCTCGAGGGATACACGCTGGCCACCGAGTTAGCCGACTACCTGGTCCGCAAGGGTCTCCCCTTTCGGGACGCGCATCGCGCGGTCGGCGCCGCCGTGAGTTACGCCGGCGCTGCGGGCAAACGGCTGGAGGAGCTGACACTCGACGAGCTCCACCGGTTCAGCCCGCGGTTCGAGCCCGATGTCTACGATCACCTGACGCTGCGCGCGGCGCTGGACGCCCGCGCCGTGTACGGGGGGACCGCGCCGGCCCGGGTCGCGGAGGCGCTGACCCGTGCACAAGCGTAAGCGGCAGGAAGCGATCCTGACCCTGATCCGCCGGCACGCGATCGCGACCCAGGACGACCTGAGGGCGCACCTGGAGCGGGCGGGCATCCGCACCACGCAGGCCACCATCTCGCGCGACATCGCCGAGCTCGGCCTGGTCCGGGCGAGCGGCCCCGGGTCGACCCGCTACGCCCAGCTCGGCGAAGGCCTGGGCGCCGCCTCGGCGGCCGCCCGGGAAGACCGGTTGCGGCGCCTGCTGCGCGACCTTCCGCTGACGGTGCGGCGCGGCCAGGGCCTGGCAGTCCTGGTCACGACGCCCGGCTCGGCCCAATCCCTCGCCTCGGCGCTCGACGGGACCGGATGGCCCGAGATGGTGGGGACGGTGGCGGGCGACGACACGATCTTCGTCGCCCTGTCGTCGCAGCCGCGCGCCTACTCGACCCTGGCCCAGCGACTGGCCCGCCTGGGCGCCTTCGTGGACCGGGAGGACTGATGGGCGAGCGCATCGTGCTCGCCTACTCGGGCGGGCTGGACACGACGGTGGCGGTCCGCTGGCTGCAGGAGGCGCGCGGCTTCGAGGTCGTCACCCTCACCGTCGACCTGGGCAGCCAGCCAGACCTCGAGGCGATCCGGCGTCGGGCGCTCGCCTCGGGCGCGGTCGAGGCGGTCGTCGTGGACGCGCGCGCCGAGTTCGTCTCCGAGTACTGCTGGCCGGCGCTCAAGGCGAGCGCGCTCTACCAGGGCCAGTATCCGCTGGCGACCGCGCTCGGGCGCCCCTTGATCACCCGGCACCTGGTCGAGACCGCCCGGCGGGTGGGTGCCGGGTGGATCGCGCACGGGTCGACCGGCAAGGGCAATGACCAGGTGCGATTCGACATCGCGGCGGCGGCGCTCGAGCCGGAGCTCAAAGTCCTCGCGCCCTTGCGCGACGGCATGACCATGACCCGCGAGGAGGAGATTGCCTACGCGCACGCGCACGGCCTGCCCACCACGGTGACGCAGGCGTCGCCCTACAGCATCGACGAAAACCTCTGGGGCCGCTCCATCGAAGCCGGCGTCCTCGAGGACCCGAGCGTGTCGCCTCCCGAGGACGCCTTCCTCTGGACGGCCTCCGTGGACCAGACGCCCGCCACTCCCCTGCGGGTCGCCCTCCGCTTCGAGTCCGGCGTCCCGGTCGCGATCGATCAGGCACCGGTGGACCCCGTCCTGCTGGTCGATCGGCTCAATCGCCTGGGCGGGGCACACGGCGTCGGACGGATCGACATGATCGAGGACCGGGTGGTCGGGATCAAGTCCCGCGAGGTCTACGAAGCGCCGGCGGCGGTCATCCTGCACCTCGCGCACCGCGCGCTCGAGGAGCTCGTGCTGAGCGCCGAGGCGGCCCGGTTCAAGGTGCTGGTCGCCCAGGAATACAGTCGCCTCGTCTACGAAGGCAAGTGGTTCGCGGCCCACCGGTACGACCTGGACGCGTACGTCGCGCACACGCAGCGCTTCGTCACAGGCCAGGTCGAGGTCATCCTCCATCGCGGCACGGCGCGGATCGCGGCCCGCACGGCCCCCGCCTCGCTCTACCGGCCGCGGCTCGCGACCTACTCAGCCGGCGACACCTTCGATCACCAGGCCGCGGTCGGCTTCATCAGCCTGGTCGGGCTGCCGATTCGCACCCAGGCGCAGGTCCAGGGGATCGACGCCACCCGCCGTCCGCCCGACTGACGTCTCATCCAGCGATACAATCGACGGACTCCCATGCCCGAGTCCGCCTCGCCCTACAAGCGAAACAGCGCGCGCCTGACCGAAGGCGCGGACCGCGCACCGGCCCGCTCGATGCTGCGCGCCATCGGCTTCAGCCGGGAGGACCTGGGCAAGCCGTTGATCGGGGTCGCCCACAGCTGGATCGAGACCATGCCCTGCAACTTCACCCACCGGCGCCTCGCCGAGCAGGTCAAGCGCGGGATCCGCGCCCAGGGCGGCACCCCGATGGAGTTCAACACGATCGCGGTCTCCGACGGCGTCACCATGGGAACCGAGGGCATGAAGGCCTCGCTCGTGAGCCGTGAGGTGATCGCCGACTCGATCGAGCTGGTGGCGCGCGGTCACCTCTTCGACGGCCTGGTCTGCATCGTCGGATGCGACAAGACGATTCCCGCGGCCGCCATGGCGCTCGCCCGCCTCGATCTCCCCGGCCTCGTCCTCTATAGCGGGACGATCGCCGCCGGGCGCTACGGCGGCAAGGACATCACGCTGATGGACGTCTTCGAGGCCGTGGGCGCGCTCTCGGCCGGCTCCATCAGCGAGAAGGAGCTGACCGGGATCGAAGAGGCGGCCTGCCCGGGCCCGGGCGCCTGCGGCGGGCAGTTCACCGCGAACACCATGTCGACCGCGATGGAATTCCTGGGCCTGAGCCCGGCCGGGCTCAACGAGATTCCGGCGATGGACGCGAAGAAGGACCAGGCCGCCTTCGAGGCCGGCCAGCTCGCCATGCGGCTCGTGGAGAAAGGGGTGCGGCCGCGCAGCATCATCACCCGGGACGCGCTGGAAAACGCGATCGCCTCGGTCGCGGCCACCGGGGGATCGACGAACGGGGTGCTCCATCTGCTCGCCATCGCTCGTGAGGCCGGGGTACCCTTGCGCATCGACGACTTCGACCCGATCGCCGCGCGGACCCCGATCGTGGCCAGCCTCAAGCCGGGCGGCGCGTACGTCGCGGCCGACCTCTACAAGGCGGGCGGCATGTCGCTGGTCGCCCAGCGCCTGTTGGGGGCCTCGCTGCTCCATGCGGACGCGAAGACGGTGGACGGCCGGACGCTCGGGGAGGTGGGGCGCGCCGCGGTCGAGACCCCGGGGCAGCAGGTGGTCGCCACGCTGGAGCGGCCGGTCAAGCCGACCGGCGGGCTCGCGATCCTGCGCGGCAACCTCGCGCCGGACGGCTGCGTGGTCAAGCTCTCCGGCCACGAGCGCGTCCTGCACCGCGGGCCGGCGCGCGTCTTCGACACCGAGGAAGCGGCCTTCCAGGCGGTGACGCGCCGCCAGATCAGAGCGGGAGACGTGGTCGTCATCCGCTACGAGGGGCCCGCCGGAGGCCCGGGGATGCGGGAGATGCTGAGCGTGACCGGCGCCCTGGTCGGGGCGGGCCTGGGCGACACGATCGCCCTGATCACCGACGGGCGATTCTCCGGCGCCACCCACGGGCTGATGGTGGGCCACGTCGCCCCCGAGGCGGCGCGCGGCGGCCCGATCGGTCTCCTCCAGGAGGGCGACCCGATCGTGATCGACGTCGACAGCCGCCGGCTCATGGTCGAGGTTTCGGACGGCGAGCTGGCCGAGCGCCGGGCGCGCTGGAAACCGCCCGCTCCCCGCTACACCGAGGGCGTCTTCGCCAAGTACGCCGTGCTGGTCTCCTCGGCCAGCGAAGGGGCCGTCACCACCCCGCGACCGTCCTGATCGCCGATCCCGGTTGACGAGGGGCGCGCGGCTCGGGTAGGCTGAGTCCCTCACTTGTTGAGTTCGTGGATCGAACTAGTCAACAATGTGGGGCTGGAATCTCGGGCAGGAGGCGGCCGTGGCGATCTCGACCTCGGGGACGGCGACCGTCGATCAGACCGCGCTCAAGGTGAACCAGGCCGGCATCATCGCCACCTTGCTGCTCGCCTTCCTGCTGAGCCCGCTCGTCCCGGCGCTGGTCGGGCTCGTCCCCGCGCTCGCGCTCGTCATGCTGGTCGGCGGCGTCGAGCCGCGGCTCGCTCTCTTCCCTCAGCTCTACCGTCGCGTGCTTCGGCCGGCCGGCTACCTCAAGCCACGCGTCGTGCGCGACAGCCCCCGGCCGCATGCGTTCGCCCAGATGGTCGGCGGATCCGTCCTGGTGCTGGCCTCGATCGCCTTCGCCGCCCAGGCGCCGCTGATCGGCTGGGCGCTCGCCTGGGTCGTGATCGTGCTCGCCTTCGTGAACTTCGCCTTCAACTTCTGCCTGGGCTGCCAGATCTTCTACCGGCTGGAACGGATCGGGATCGTCCGGGCATAGGGCCGGCAGATGCGCGACGTCGTCCTGCGACTGCTGGTGATCGCGGCGGTGGCCGCCGTGGTGCTGGGCGCGCGCCCACTGCTCAAGGCCTGGCTTAAGGCCCGCATGAGGCAGGCGCTCACGGCCGCCCCGCTCCCCGGCTTTGCCACCGGCCGGCCACTCGTGCTGCTCTTCACGGGAGCGCTCTGCAGCGACTGCATCCGCCAGAAGGACGTGCTCAGGGGGCTGGACTCGGCGGCGAACCAGGTCGCGGTCGAGGAGGTCCTGGCCGCGAAGGCCCCCCACCTGACGCGACGGTTCGCCCTGCAGAGCGTGCCGGCGACCGTCATCCTCGATGGCCGGGGCCGGCCCCAGGCGGTGAACTACGGCTTCGTCGACGCCGCCACGCTCCGCCGCCAGCTGCGTGCCGCGGCCGGCGCGGCGTCCGCGTAGCGCCCTACTCGGGCGGCGCCCCCGCCGTCATGTCGAAGGTCCACAGGCCGCGGAAGGCGAGCGGCAGGACGGCGCACCCGCCGAGGCACATGAGGCCGCCCAGGACGACGGCCGCGCCCGGTCCAGTGGCGCTGGCGACGATGCCCGCCCGGGTGTCACCGAGGTAGGGCCCGCCCACCACCACCATCGACCCGACCGCCGCCAGGCGGCCGCGCAGCCGGTCGGGCGCCACCGTCTGCTGGATGGTGTTGCGGGCGATGGCGCTGAGCGCATCGCTCCCGCCCGCGCACGCGAGGAAGAGCAGCGCCAGGGGAAACGATGCGGTCACCAGGCCAAACAGGGTGATGCCGAGCCCCCATCCACCGACGGCGAAGAGGACGGCACGCCCGGGATGCCGCAGGTGCCGGATGAAGCCGGAGAACAACGACCCGATGATGGCGCCGACCCCGGGTGCGGCGTAGAGCAAGCCGAGCCCGGCCGGCCCCACGTGGAAGACGGTCAGCCCGAGCGCGGGGAAGACGGCGCGTGGCGAGCTCAGGATCATCGCGTTGAGATCGAGCGCGTAGCCGCCCATCACCACCGGGAGCCGGCGCAGGAACGCGAAGCCGGCGCTGAGCGCCTGGACAGGCGACTCGGCACGCTTTCCCACCGGCACCTGGGGCGTGAGCAGGAAGACGGCCACGATGGCGGCGGCGAACGTGGCGACGTCGATGCCGTAGGCGACCGGCAGGCCGACCCGGGCGATCACGGCGCCGCCGATCGCGGGGCCGGCCAGCGCGCCCGTCTGAAAGAGCGCGAAGTTCAAGGAGATGGCGCTGGGAAGCTGTGACCGTCTGACCAGGTTGGGGATCGTGGCCGACCGCGCCGGCTGATCGACGGCCGAGATGCCGGCGGCGAGCGCGGCGATCCCATAGAGCACGGGCACCGGCGGCCGGCCGGCCAGCGCGGCGAGCATGAAGAGCCCTGAGCAGGCCGCGAGCAGCGTCTGGGTCCAGAGCAGGACGACGCGGCGATCGATCCGGTCGGCGAGCGCCCCGGCCACGAAGGAGCAGAGCACGTAGGGAACGAGCTGCACCACGCCCAGCAGCCCCACCGCGAGGGAGGAGCGGGTCAGCAGGAAGACCTGGTAGGGGACGGCGACCACCGTGATCTGCCGGCCGATCAGCGAGATGAGCTGCCCGATGAACAGGTAGCGGTAGTTGCGCGACTCGCGCAGCGGTCCGACGTCGATCGCCAGCCGGCGAATCAGCCGGACGGTCGCGGACGATCCCGCGGGGGTCGGGCCGTTCAGGGCGCGCTGGTCAGCGCGCGCACGCGGAGGGCGAGCAGCAGGTCGAGCCGGGCGTCGGCATCCTTCAGGTCGAGCCCGGTGATCTCCGCGATCCGCCGCATCCGGTAGTGCAGCGTGTTCAGATGGATGTGCAGGTCCCGCGCCGTCTGCCGCAGATTGCCGTGACGCTGCAGGTAGACCTCGAGCGTCTGCAGCAGCGGCGTCCCGCGCGCGGCGTCATAGCTCGTGAGCGGGTCGAGCACACGGCCGGCAAACATCTCCAGCCCCGCCCGATCCTCGACCTGGGCCAGCAGCCGCAGGACGCCGAGGCGCTCGTAGCTCACGATCTGCTCGCGTTTGCCGAAGCGCACCATCAGGCCGAGCGCCCGCTGCGCCTCGCGGAAGGATTCGCGGTAGTCCGCCGGTTTGTCGCAGACACGGCCGACGGCGACGGACACCGTCAGTCCGAGGTCGGATTCGGCGACGACCTCCTGGATCCGTTTCGCCAGCGTCTCCCCCACCAGGCTCCCGTCGGCGCCGTGGATGGGGACCAGCACCGTGACGCTGTCGCTGTGGGCGGCGACCAGGTTGCGCGCGTGCAACCGCCGCGTCGCGCCGTTGACCAGCTGGAGCAGCTGGTGCTTCAAGGCGAGCACGCGGTCCTCCGCCAGCCGCCGTTCCTTGATGACGCGCGCGAACTGGTCGATGTCGACCAGGACGAGCACATGGGGGACGGTGAGGTCGTAGCGCAGGTATCGCGCTCGGCGGACCGCGTTCGCGTCATCGCCGTACGTCCCGCCAAGGAGATCGTCGACCAGCTCGCCCCGGACCCGATCCTCGGCCTCGAGCACCTCGCGCTGCTTGATCAGCTCGAGCGCGAGCACCGTGGCGGCGTGCTCGATCGCCATCAGCGCCAGGTCTTCCGTGTGGGGCGGGTGGTCGATGATCGACAGGTAGGCCAGGCACTCGCTCCCCGCCATCACCGGCGTCATCACCCGCGGCGCCGTCAGCCCGAGCTCGGGAAAGGCCGGCACGCGCCGGGGCGCCTTGCCGTCACGGACCTCGCGCAGCATCGCCTGGATCGGGGCCGACAGCAGGACCGCCTTCGGGGTGCCGTGCTGCTTCAGGGTCTGCTGCCGGTGGCGGTCGGTGACTCCCGGCACGCTGTGGCTGGCCAGGAGGTGGAAGTCCGGGTAGTCCTCGAGCGTCACCGAGCTTTCCACCATCTCGCCGAGCGTGCGCACGATCGCCTCCACCCCCTGGCCGTCCAGCGCGAGCTGGGTGAACTGCCGGTGGATCCCGATCGAGCGGCGGAGCTGCACGTTCTGCTCGTTGATGATCCGCTCGAGGATCGGGGCCATGATCTCGATGTAGGACACGTCCTCCGGGATCGTGATCAGGGGGATCCCGTATTGCTCCGCCTGGACGAGCATCTCACCCGGGATCTCGCGCAGGTAGCGCTCCGGCTTGAGCACCAGGCCGGACGACTTCACGCCGGCCAGCCCACGCATCAGGTTCGCCTGGGCGGCGCGGTCGTCTTTGATCGCGAAGGCGACCGTCAGGACCAGCTCGCCCTCCGACAGCCAGTCGAGGGTCTCGGGCGATTCCAGGACCTTGACCCAGGTGATCGGCCGGTCCAGCCCGGCCTCCCCGGCCAGCAGCTGGCCCCGCTGGAGGCCGCCCAGCCGGAGCGCCTCGCGCACGGTGATCGCCATCCCCACAGTATGCGGAAATCGCCGTTACCGCGTTGTTTCTCAGCACCAGATGAGCCAATACATTTCGTATCCATTGCACAATGGACGCCGGGCCCCCGCGCTGGTACCGTGGTCCTACCGCCAAGCCGTGGCGACGGGACTACTCACCCCTGAGCGGCACTGACGGGCGACAGAGAGACGGCCAGGAGGCCGTAAGCAGGGTGGTACCGCGGGAGGAAACTCTCGTCCTTGCGAGGACGAGGGTTTTTTGTTTGCGTCGAATCACCTGAGGAGGGACAGATGGCCAGCTACACGATCGACATCCCCGACGAGCTCCACCGCGAGATCCAGGAGCGCCGGCACCTCATCGACGTGTCGGGCGTGTGCCGGGATGCCCTGCGGGACGCCGTCGACTCATCCCACCGGGCCGTGACCGGGACGTTCCAGTTCGGCCGCGACATCGCGGACGACCTGACCCGGATGTTCAACGGAGCGCCCCGCCCCGCGGAATGACGAACGCGAGCCCGCCACAGCGGACAGGGGCCGAGATCCTCCTCGAGGCCCTGGTCCGCGAAGGCGTCGACACGATCTTCGGCTATCCGGGTGGTGCCAACCTGCCGATCTACCAGCACCTCCCGAGCTTCCCCCAGCTCAAGCACGTCCTCGTGCGGCACGAGCAGGGCGCCGCCCACATGGCGGACGGCTACTCGCGGGCCTCCCGACGGGTGGGCGTGTGCTTCGCCACCTCCGGGCCGGGCGCGCTCAACCTGACCACCGGGCTGGCCACGGCGTTCATGGATTCCGTGCCGCTGGTGGCGATCACCGGGCAGGTCCCGACCGCCATGGTCGGGCGCGACGCCTTCCAGGAATCGGACGTGATCGGCGTCAGCATGCCGGTCACCAAGCACAGCTACCTGCTGACCGACGTGGCCGAGATCGCCCCGATCGTGAAGGAGGCCTTCTACGTGGCGCGGACCGGCCGTCCCGGTCCGGTGCTGATCGACATCCCCCGGGACCTGCAGCAGAAGATGGCCCCCGCCGTCTTCCCCGACGAGGTCGGCATCCCGTGGTACCGGCGCACGCCGGCCCCGGACGGCGAGAAGATCGCCGCGGCCGCCGCCGCGCTGAGCCGGGCCGAGCGCCCCGTCATCCTGGCCGGTCACGGCGTCATCCTCTCGAATGCCGAGGAGGCGCTGATCCGGGTGGCCGAGAAGCAGGGAATCCCGGTCGGCACCACGCTCCTCGGCGTCGGCGCCTTTCCCGTCGACCATCCGCTGGCGCTGCACATGACCGGCTTCATGGGCACCGGCTGGAACCTGAAGTCGATCCTCGAGTGCGACTGCCTGCTCATGGTCGGGATGCGCGTCGACGACCGGGTGACCGCCCGGCTCGACGGCTTCGCCCCCAATTGCAAGACCTTCATCCACATCGACATCGATCCGTCCGAGCACGGCAAGAACGTGCAGCCGCAGATCTCGATCGTGGCCGATGCGCGGGCCGCCCTCGAAGCCCTCGAGACGGCGCTGCCCCGTCGACCCTACCGGTCGGACTGGCTGATGCAGATCGATCGCTGGCGCGAGGAGCATCCCCTGCGCTTTCGCAGCCCCAACGGTCACCTCCAGCCGCAGGAGGTCCTGATCGAGCTCTACCGCCAGGCTCGCAACGAGGCGATCGTGGTGGCCGACGTCGGCCAGAACCAGATCTGGGCCGCGCTCTGGTGGAACTACGACCGGCCGGGCCTGTTCATCAATTCGGGCGGCAGCGGCACCATGGGGTTCGCCTTTCCCGCGGCGATCGGCGCGAAGTTCGCCCGCCCCGAGAAACCGGTCTTCTGCGTCACCGGCGAGGGGGGATTCGTGATGACCATGCAGGAGCTCTCCACCGCCGTCGAGCACCAGGTCGACGTCAAGATCGTGATCCTGAACAACGCCTCCCTGGGCATGGTGCGGCAGTTCCAGGACGACTTCTACGGCGGCGTCCGCAGCGCCGTGGACCTGACCTGCATGCCGGATTTCGTCAAGCTCGCCGACGCCTTCGGCCTGCCCGGCTACCGGGCGACCACGCTGGCCGAGGTGAAGCCCGTCTTCGAGCAGGCGATGGCGCACCGCGGCCCGGTGCTGATCGACTTCAAGATCGACCCGGAGGCCAACGTCTACCCGATCATCCCGCTCGGCAAGTCGCATCGAGATTTCGTCGAGGAGCCGGTCTGATGAGCGAGGGGCGTGTGCTCTCGGCG
Organism: Candidatus Limnocylindrales bacterium; assembly: GCA_035632635.1. GTDB lineage: Bacteria > Chloroflexota > Dormibacteria > CF-121 > CF-121 > CF-120. The sequence goes on along the minus strand of DASQGL010000064.1, from coordinate 7,588 downwards.
CTGGTGGCGAACCGGCCCGGCGTGCTCAACCGGGTCTCGGGCATGATCCGGCGGCGCGGCTTCAACATCGAGAGCCTGACCGTCGGCCCGACCCTCGATCACCGGGTCTCGCGCATGACGCTCGTCGTCAACGTGGGCGCGGCCCCCGCGGAGCAGGCGGCCGAACAGCTGCGCAAGCTCGTCGACGTGATCGACGCGCGCGATATCACCGAGGAGCCGCGCGCCGAATGCGAATTGATGCTGATCCGGGTCGAGGACGCCGACTCGGGCAACGGCGCGCTCAAGGAACGCGCGGGACCGTTCGCCCGCATCATGGTGCGCGAGCCGGGCGTGGTGGTGCTGGCGGCGGCCGGCCCCAGCGAGGAGCTCGACGACCTGCTGGCGACCCGGCTGCGCGGCTACCACGTGACCGAGATCGTCCGCACCGGAACCGCCGCCATGATGATCGACCCGACGCATCCCCACGCGGTTTCCCATCCCGAACCGGCGCCCCAGCAAACCGAGGACACGGAGGTGATGAGCATCCTATGAGCACCGTCTACTACGACAAGGACGCCGACCTGCAGGCGCTCGCGGGGAAGCGCGTCGCCGTGATCGGCTATGGCAGTCAGGGGCACGCGCACGCCCTGAACCTGCAGGACAACGGCGTCGACGTGGTCGTCGGCCTCTACCAGGGCAGCCCCTCGTGGGCCAAGGCGGAAGAGCAGGACCTCCGGGTCGAAACCGTCGAGAAGGCGGTCGAGATCTCCAATCTCGTCATGCTGCTCGTGCCGGACCAGACCCAGAAGGTGCTGTACGAGACCGCGATCCGGCCCAACCTCAAACCCGGCAGCGCGCTCATGTTCGCGCACGGGTTCAACATTCACTTCAACCAGATCGTGCCCCCCGACGACGTCGACGTGGCGATGGTGGCGCCCAAGGGCCCCGGCCACATCGTCCGGCGCCTGTTCCAGGAAGGCATCGGCGTGCCGGCGCTGTTCGCCGTCTACCAGGATCGCAGCGGCCAGGCGCGCGAGCGAACCCTGGCCTACGCGCGCGGCATCGGATCGACGAAGGCGGGTGTGCTCGAGACGACCTTCAAGGAGGAGACGGAGACCGACCTGTTCGGCGAGCAGGCCGTCCTCTGCGGCGGTGTGACCGCCTTGATCCGCAACGGGTTCGAGACCCTGGTCGAGGCTGGCTACCAGCCCGAGCTCGCCTACTTCGAATGCATGCACGAGCTGAAGCTGATCGTCGACCTGCTCTACCAGGGCGGCATGAGCTACATGCGCTACAGCGTGAGCGACACCGCGGAGTTCGGCGATTACCTGAGCGGACCGCGCATCATCGGGAAGCAGGTCCGGGAGGAGATGCGCCAGGTGCTGCGCGAGATCCAGGACGGAAGCTTTGCCCGGACCTGGGTGCTCGAGAACCAGGCCGGACGCCCCTTCTTCAATGCGCGCAAGCGGCAGGAGCAGGACCAGCCGATCGAGCGGGTCGGGGCGAAACTGCGGGCCATGATGCCGTGGCTGGACGGCAAGAAGGGAGGGCAGTGATGGGAGACCGGGTTGCCATCTTCGACACGACGCTGCGCGACGGCGAGCAGTCGCCCGGGGCCGCCCTGCGCACCGAGCAGAAGCTGGAGATCGCCCGCCAGCTGGCGCGCCTCAACGTCGACGTGGTGGAGGCGGGGTTCCCCTGCTCCTCCCCCGGCGACTTCGACGCGGTCCAGCTGATCGCGCGCACGATCGAGGGACCGATGGTCACGGCGCTGGCCCGGGCCGTGCGCTCGGACATCGACGCCGTCTGGGAGGCGGTCCGGGACGCCGGCCGGCCGCAGATCCACATCGTGCTCTCCGTTTCGGACATCCACATCGAGCGCAAGCTCCGGTCCACCCGGGAAGAGGTGGTCCGCCGCGGAGTCGAGGCGGTGGCCTACGCGCGGTCGCTCTGCGACGAGGTCGAGTACTCCCCTGAGGACGCCGGGCGGGCCGACGTCGAGTACCTCTACGAGACCCTGGAGCGTGTGATCGACGCGGGCGCGACCGTGGTCAACATTCCCGACACGACCGGCTACACGCTGCCCGGGGAGTTCGGGGCCCTGATCGCCAACGTGCGGCGCAACGTCCGCAACATCGACCGCGCCGTGGTCAGCGTGCACTGCCACAACGACCTCGGACTGGCCTCCGCGAACAGCGTCGCCGCGGTCCTGACCGGCGCCCGCCGGGTCGAATGCACGATGAACGGCATCGGCGAGCGGGCGGGGAACGCGTCGCTCGAGGAAGTCGTCATGATCCTGCGCACGCGCGAGAAATCGCTGGGGCTGCAGACCGGCATCCGGACGCCGCTGCTCGCGGAGACGAGCGCGCTGGTCGCCCGTCATACCGGGATCGCGGTGCAGCTCAACAAGGCCGTGGTGGGAGGCAACGCCTTCGCCCACGCGTCAGGCATTCACCAGGACGGCATCCTCAAGGACAAGCTGACCTACGAGATCATGCGCCCCGAAGATGTGGGGATGGGCGAGAGCCGGATCGTGCTCTCCCCGCGGTCGGGACGTCACGCCTTTCGGTACCGGCTGGCCGAGCTCGGCTACCATCTGCCGGACGAAGCGTTCGCCCGCGCCTGGGAACGGTTCCTCGACCTGGCCGACCGCAAGAAGGAGATCCTCGATCGCGACCTCGATGCGATCGTCGGCGGGGTTATGGTGAAGGCATGAGGAGGGACTCCTGAATGGCGGTGGAGCGGATCGACCAGGCGCCCTCGCGGCCGAGCCCGAACCAGGGGATCCAGGGCGGCTACGCCTACTTCCAGGGCGAGATCGTTCCGTTTGCCTCGGCGCAGGTCTCGATCGCCACCCACGCGCTGCATTACGGCACCGCCTGCTTCGAAGGCATCCGCGGCTACTGGAACGCGCAGCGGGAGGAGCTGTACCTGGTCAGGCTCGTGGAACACTTCCGCCGCTTCCTCAAGTCCGCCTCGATCCTCAAGCTGCAGATGAGCGAGGACGTCGAGGCGCTCTGCGCCATCACCCTCGACATCCTCCGGCGGGACGGCTTCACGCAGGACGTCTACGTACGCCCGATCGCGTACAAGTCCTCGCCGATCATCAAGGTCGACCTGCACACTCCCGCAACCGGACTCGCCATTTACGCGTTTCCGCTGGGCGACTACTCGTCGACCGCCGGCCTCAAGGTCACCATCTCCTCCTGGCGCCGGACGAGCGACAACAGCATCCCGGCCCGGGGCAAGATCACCGGGTCCTACGTCAACACCGCGCTCGCCGTCGAGGACGCCCAGGCGGCCGGCTACGACGATTGCCTGCTGCTGACCGAGCAGGGTCACGTCGCCGAAGGGAGCGCCGCGAACTTCTTCATGGTCGACGGGCGCACCCTGATCACCTCCCCGGTGACCGACGAGATCCTGGTCGGGATCACCCGCGCGATCATCATGCGCCTGGCGCTCGACCTCGACCTCGAGGTGATCGAGCGGTCGATCGACCGGACCGAGGTCTACCAGTGCGACGAGGCGTTCCTCTGCGGGACCGGCGTGCAGATCGGCCCGATCGTCGCGGTCGACGGGCGGCCGGTGGGCTCGGGCAAGCCCGGTCCGATCACCACCGCCCTGCAGGACATCTACTTCCGGGCCGTCCACGGGGAGGATCCGCGCTACCGCCAGTGGGTGACCCCCGTCTACGGCGGCATGCCCCGAATTACCCCGGCGAGTTGAAGACGCAAAGGCAGGGATGATAAACTCGGCGGACAACTGAAGATCGACGCTTTATCAAGAGTGGCAGAGGGACCGGCCCGAAGAAGCCTGCCAACCTGGCCCGCAAGGGCGAAGGTGGAAAGTCCGTCAGGCGGCGACGCCTGGAAGATGAGGAGTCAACGGACTTTCAGGCCCCTGCCACCGCTGAGTGTGCAGGGGTTTTTTGTTGGCGAAATCGCAAAACGTGGAGGTTGGCGTGAAACGACTGCGATGCCGGGAGTGCGGGGTGGAGCGGCCCTTCGAGCCGGCGTATGTCTGTGATCGGTGTTTCGGGCCGCTGGAGGTCGCCTACGACCTCGAGGCGCTGGGCGCGACCCTCTCGCGCGCCTCGATCGCGGCGGGCCCGCCGTCGATCTGGCGGTATCGCCCGCTGCTCCCCGTCGACGACGGCCCGCTCTTCGACCTGGGCACCGGGTTCACCCCGCTCGTGCCGGCGCACAACCTCGGCCGGCGCCTCGGGCTCAACCGCCTCTACGTCAAGAACGACACGGTGAACCCGACCGGTTCGTTCAAGGATCGCAACGTCACGGTCGCGCTCAACTTCGCGCTCCACCGCGGCTTCGAGACGCTCGCCTGCTCGTCGACCGGCAACCTGGCCGGCTCGGTGGCCGCCTACGCGGCGCTGGCCCGCCTCCCCGCGCTCGTCTTCATCCCGGCCGGCCTCGAGCCGGGCAAGGTCGGCGCGGCCGCGGCCTACGGCGCGACCATCATCGAGGTCGATGGGACCTACGACGACGTCAGCCGCCTGTGTACCGAGCTCGCCGATCAGCACCCCTGGGGCTTCGTCAACGTCAACCTGCGCCCCTTCTACTCGGAGGGCAGCAAGACGCTCGCGTTCGAGGTGGTCGAGCAACTCGGCTGGCGGGCGCCCGATCATCTCGTGGTGCCGGTGGCGGCCGGCTCGCTGCTGGCCAAGAGCGCGAAGGCGCTGAGCGAGCTGCACGCGCTCGGCCTGATCGATGCGCCGCAGACCCGCATTCACGCCGCCCAGGGCGCCGGATGCGCGCCGGTGGCGGACGCCGTGCGCCGGGGCGCGGACCAGCCGGACCCCGTCAGGCCGTCCGGCCTCGCCCGGTCGCTCGCGATCGGCAACCCGGCCGATGGGCGATACGCGGTGCGGGCGGTCCGCTCCTCGGGCGGCTGGGGCACGGCCGCCTCCGATCAGGCCATCCTCGAGGGCATGACCCTGCTCGCCGAGTGCGAGGGCATCCTGGCCGAGCCGGCCGGCGGCGTGGTCGTGGCCGGACTCCAGGAGCTGATCGGCCTCGGCCGGATCCAGCCGGACGAGACCGTCGTCCTCTGCATCACGGGAAGCGGGCTCAAGACCACCGAGCTCTTCCAGGGCGGCCGGCGGCTGCGGCTGGAGCACGCGCGCGCGTCGGAATTCGAAACCCTGCTGGCGGCGGTCTGATGCCGGAACCCCTCGCCGCCGGCGTGCTGGGGGCAACCGGGCTGGCCGGTCAGCAGGTGCTCAACGCGCTGGCCGATCACCCGTTCATCCGGGTCCGGGCGGTCGCGGCCTCCGACGCCTCGACCGGGAAGACCCTGGGCGAGGCCCTGACCGGGCCATCCGGCCAGAGTCGCTGGTACGCGGACGGCGCGCCAGACGAGGCGACCCTGGGACTTCGGTGCCTCGGCGCCGCTGATCTCGGCCGCGACGGACTCGACGTGATCTTCAGCGCGGTCGAGAAGGAGGTCGCCCTCGAATGGGAGCCCCGGCTCGCGGAGCGCACCCCGGTGATCAGCACGGCGTCGGCGTTCCGCTACGAGCCGGACGTGCCGCTCCTCATCCCGGGGATCAACAACGCCCACGCCGAGGCCCTCGACGATCAGCGGCGTCGCCGCCGCTGGAAGGGATTCATCGCCCCGATTCCGAACTGCACCACCACCGGGCTCGCCGTCTCCCTGCGCCCGCTCCATGACCGCTTCGGGGTCACCCGGGTGCTGATGACCTCGCTGCAGGCGGTCTCCGGCGCCGGACGCAGCGGCGGCGTCCTGGCACTCGACGTGATCGACAACGTGATCCCGTACATCCCCGGCGAGGAGGAGAAGGTCGAGCGGGAGACGCGGAAGATCCTGGGGTCGTGGAACGGCACCTTCGAGCCGGCGGCGTTCGCCGTCTCCTGCACGTGCACCCGGGTCAACGTGCAGGAGGGACACACCGAAGCCGTGTACGCGGCGACGGATCGCCCCTGCCGGGCGGACGACGCGATCGCGGCGATGGAGGCGTTCCGCGGCGACGGCCTTGCCGGACTGCCCTCGGCGCCCGAGCGCCTGCTCCGGGTCGACCGCGACCCCTACCGGCCCCAGCCCCGCCGCGACCGCGACGCCGGAGCGGGCATGACGGTGACGGTCGGCCGGGTCCGGGACGAGGCGGTGCTCGGCGGCGTCAAGTACGTGGTCCTGTCCCACAACACGAAGCTCGGAGCCGGAAAGGGCGCCGTCCTGCTTGCCGAGTGGCTGACCCGGGAAGGCTATGTCGGCCGCGCTTGAGGCGGACCTTGAGGCGGTGACGCGCCCGGTGCTGGTGCAGAAGTACGGCGGCACCTCGCTCGGGACGGTTGCCCGCATCAAGAAGGCGGCGAAGCGGATCGCGGAGGGCCAGCGCGCCGGCTTCGCGGTCGTGGTCGTGGTCTCGGCAATGGGCGACACGACCGATCGCCTGCTCACCATGGCCGGCCGGGTGGCGAAGGAGCCGCTGGCCCGCGAGCTCGACCTGCTGCTGTCCACCGGAGAGGGCGTGTCCGCGCCGCTGATGTCGATGGCCTTGCACGACCTGGGCGTCCCGGCGGTCTCCCTGCTCGGCTTCCAGGCCGGGATCCGCACCGACCGCCGTCACGCCCGCGCCCGAATCCTGGACGTGTCTCCCGAGCGCGTCGCCCGTGAGCTCGCCCAGGGGCGGGTCGTGGTGGTCGCCGGCTTCCAGGGGGTGGGCGACGAGATGGAAGTCACGACGCTGGGCCGGGGAGGCTCAGACACCACGGCGGTGGCGCTCGCGGTCGGACTGCAGGCGCAGGCGTGCGAGATCCTGACCGACGTCCGCGGGATCTACACCGCCGACCCCCGGCTCGTGCCGAACGCCCGACTCATCCCTCGGATCGCCTATGCCGAGATGCTCGAGCTGGCCAGCGTCGGGGCGCGCGTCATGCACCCGCGGTCGGTGGAGATCGCCCAGGCCTACGGCATGGCGCTGCACGTCCGGTCCAGCTTTCACAAAGACCCCGGCACCATCATCTGCGCAGAGGAGGCGATCATGGAGGAGCGCAACCGGGTGCGCGGCATCGCGCACGAGGAGCACGTGGCGCGGCTCTCGGTGGTCGGCGTGCCGGACCGGCCCGGGATCGCCGCATCGATCTTCACGCCGCTCGCGGAGGCCGACATCGCGGCCGACGTCATCGTCCAGACGGCCAGTCACGAAGGCATCACCGACATCTCCTTCACCGTCCAGAGCGGCGACGGCAAGCGCGCCGAAGCGATTCTCGGCGGCGTCGCCCGCGAGATCGGCGCCCGGATGGTGCTGGCCCAGAACGGCCTGGCCAAGGTCTCGGTCGTGGGCACCGGCATCCGGGGCCAGCCGGGGGTGGCGGCCACCATGTTCCAGACGCTCGCCGACCATCGGATCAACATCGAGATGGTCTCGACGTCGGAGATCCGGATCACGTGCATCATCAAGGCCGAGCAGGTCCAGGCCGCGGTGCGCGCGCTCCACGAGGCCTTCCACCTCTGAGCGGCGCCTGGCCCGGGCTTTGGACGGCGGCGCGATGAGCCGCGTCGCCCACGTCCGCGCCCCGGCCTCCTCCGCCAACCTCGGGCCGGGGTTCGACGTCCTGGCGCTCGCGCTCGA
>DASQGL010000063.1:0-4370 GCA_035632635.1 Candidatus Limnocylindrales bacterium | reverse complement strand
GCCGGGGTGGCGATAGACCGCGCCCGTGACCAGGGTGCCGAGCTTGACCCGGGAGGTGACGGCGGCCATGAAGGCGAGCGCGCTGTAACCTTCGAGCATCTCGTTCTCGGCCGGCCCATTCACCGGGATCTGCCAGAAGTGATCCATCACCGTGATCGCCTCGAAGCCCGCCTGGTCGGCAGTGGTCGCGATCCGGGCCAGGGTCCCACCGAGGTGGCGCGCGCCGCCCTTCCAGGTGAAGTCCGGGATTGAGAGACCGATCTTCATGCATCCACTGTAACCACGACCAGAACAGATAGAGGATGGGAATTCGCATGTGGCGCCGGGCGCTCGTCGCGTCGCTGAGCGCGGTCCTGCTCGCCGCCTGCGGCCAGGCCCAGTCGACCTCGGGGTCGGTGTCCGCCACCGCGACGCCCTCCGTGCCGGCGGCCGCGTCCGCATCCGCATCCGCCTCGGCAGCGCCGGCCGCCAGCCCGGTCGCCGCGGCGCCCCTGATCACAGCCGTCAACTTCTCGTTCCAGCCCCAAACGCTTGCGGTCCCGGTCGGGACGGCGGTCACCTTTCGCAATGACGATGGCGCCACGCATACCTTCACGGCGAACGGCGGCGCCTTCGATTCCGGGCGCGTGAGCCCGGGGCAGACCTTCACCCACACGTTCGCGAGCGCGGGCGCCTTCGCGTTCCACTGCGCCATCCATCCGTCGATGACCGGGACGATCGCGGTCGGCTAACCGAGGCGACTGGGCCGTCGCCGTAGACTGGCGGCGTGCGCTGCCCCCAGTGCGCCTTCGAGAATCCCCCGGGCTTCCGGTTCTGCGGCCGGTGCGGACGGGCGATGGCCCAGACCTGCCCGGCCTGCGGCGCGGACGTGCCCGAGGGGTTCCGGTTCTGCGGGGCGTGCGGCCACGCGCTCAGCGAGCCGGTCGCCGAGCGGGCGGCGCCGGCGTCGGGGACGGCGTCGTCGACGGAGCGGCGGCGGGTCACGGTCGTGTGCGTCGACCTGGTCGGCTTCTCGTCGCTGGCCGAGCAGATGGATCCCGAGCCGCTCAACGCGCTGATGACCGAGACGCTGCGCGAGCTGGCGGGCGAGGTCGAGCGCCGGGAAGGCAGCGTGGAGAACTTCGCGGGCGACGCGCTGGTCGCCATCTTCGGCGCCCCCCAGGCGCACGAGGACGATCCGGAGCGCGCGGTCGCGGCCGCCGTCGCCATCCGGGACGCGATCGGACGCCGGTCCCGCGGCACGGCCGCCCCGCTCCAGGTCCGGGTCGGCGTCAACAGCGGCCTGGTGGTCGCCGGCGCGACCGGCGACGGCCGGCAGACCGGGGTGCTGGGCGACGCGGTCAACATCGCCGCCCGTCTGCAGCAGGCGGCCGGCCCGGGCGACGTGCTGATCTCGGCCGCGGTCTGGCGCCGGGTGCGCGAGCGCTACGAGGCGCAGCCGGTCGGCCGCCTGGAGGTGAAAGGGCGCGAACAGCCGGTGGAGGCCTACCGCATCGAGGGCGGGCGCACGCCGGGGGCGCGCCGGCAGGCGCCCTTCGTCGGGCGCCGGGAAGAGCTGGCCCTGCTCGACATCCTCTGGTCCAGCGTGGTCAAGGGGAACACGCACCTGGTCAGCCTCGCCGGCGAGCCCGGGGTGGGCAAGTCGCGGCTGATGGGGCAGTTCGCCCGGCGCGACGGCGCCCTCGACATCCGGATCTCGTGCGACTCGGAGCGGGCCTTCGGCCCCTTCCTCGACCTGGTGCAGGGGATCCTGGGGCGACGGCCGGCGGACATGGAGGAGCTGCGGCAGGAGGTCGCGGGCCTCGGGGTCGACGCCGAGACCGGCCAGCTGCTGGGCGCGCTGCTCGGCCTGGCCGGCGCGCCCCCGGTCGTCCGCATGGCCGACGAGCAGCAGAAGCGGCAGGTGTTCGCCGGCGTCTGGCAGTTCCTGCTGGCGGCGCCCCAGGGGCGTCCCGCCCTGATCGTCTTCGACGACGTCCACTGGGCGGACCGCTCCTCGCTCGAGCTGCTCGGCTTCCTGCTGGAGCGGCTGAGCGGCACGCCGATCATGATCGTGCTCACCTTCCGGCCGGGCTTCGACCAGGTGGAGCGGACCGCGCTGCGGGCGAGCCATACCGCGATCCGCCTCGAGCCGATGAAACGGGAGGAGAGCGTCGCCGTGGCCCGCGGATTCCTGGGGGTCGCCGCCCTGCCGGCGGACCTGGAACGGATCATCGCCACGCGCGCGGAGGGAAACCCGTTCTTCATCGAAGAGCTGCTCCAGGCGCTGCTCGAACTCGGCTCGCTCGCCGTGGTCGACGGGACGGCGGTGCTGGCCAAGGTCGACGTGGAGATCCCCGACACCGTCCAGGGCACGATCCTCGCCCGGGTCGACCGGCTGAGCGCGGCCGAGCGGGGACTGCTGCAGCAGCTGGCCGTGATCGGGCGTCACTTCTCGACCGACCTGGTGCAGGCCGTCACCGGCGATCCGCAGGCGGGCACCGCGCTGGACGGGCTGGCGCGGGCGCAGCTGCTGGTCTCGGCCGGCCCGGAGCAATGGTCGTTCAAGCACGCGCTGATCCAGGAGGTCACCTACGAGACGCTGCTGCTGCGCCAGCGGCGGGAGCTGCACGCGAAGGTCGCGGCGGCGCTGGAGGCGAAGGTCGCCGACGATCCCGACTCGCTGGAAACGCTCGCCAACCACTACGCCAGGGCCGAGGTCAGCGAGAAGGCGCGCCGCTACTCGCTGGCGGCCGGCGACCTGGCCGCGGAACGGATGGGATTCAACGACGCGATGGGGCGATATGAAACCGCGCTCCGGCTGTGGGGGCCGGGCGACGAGGAAGGCCGGCTCACCCTGCTGGAAAAGCTCGGGTACACCTCGCTGCTCGGCGGCGACGTGGCCCGATCCCGGAGTGCGCTGATCGAGGCCGAAAGCGGATGGGAGGCGCTGGGGAACCCGCAACGCGCGGGGTCGGCGCTGTCGTTTCTCGGACGCACCTACTGGGCCACGGGCGAGATCGACCGCGCCACCGACGCGCTGCAGCGCTCCATCCAGACGCTGGGGCCCGCGGGACCGAGCCCGGAGCTGGCGCGCGCTTACACCTGGGCGTCGGCCCAGCAGATGCTGGTCGGCGACGCCGCGCTCGGCGCGGACCTGGCCCGGAAGGGGCTCGCGATCGCGGAAGCCCTCAACCTCGACGGGATGCGGGCGAACCTGCTCAACACGCTGGGCGTCTCCGAGGCTTTTCTCGGCCACGACACGGCCCTCGATCGCCTGCGGGAGGCCCGCGACCTGGCCGAGCGATCCGGCGACGCCGAGGCCATCGGCCGCATCTACGTCAACCTTCCCGACACCCTGTGTAAGTTCGGCCAGTTCGAAGAAGGCGTGCTCCTCTCGCGCCGTGGTCGCGAGGTCGCGCGCAAGCTCGGATCGCCGACCTTCGAATGGTTCATCGGGGCCAACGAGGCCACCATGTTGATCGAACTGGGACGCTTCGACGAGGCCGAGGCGCTGGTGCGCGAAGGGCTCGAGGCGCATCACGCGGAGCTGGGCGTCCCGGGCCAGGTCAACGCGGGGATGGTCTACGCGGATTGCCTGATCCGCCAGGGTCGTTACGCGCAGGCGCGCACGCTGATCGACGAGACGCTGCCGCTGGCGCGGCGGATCGGCGGCGCCGAGTTCCTGACCCCGGCGCTCGTGATCGACGCCAGCCTGGACGAGGCGCTGGGGAACCTCGCCTCCGCCCGCCAGACGCTGAACGAGGCGATCGACATCGTGCTGGCCACGACGTCGGTGACCCATTTCACGCCGACCCTCGCGCCGGCGGCCCGGCTGCTGCCCGCGGAGCGCGTTCGGCCGATCATCGAGCGCGTGCGCCCGGTGTCGGGCAACCCCCTGGTCACGGCGGCCGTCGCGGAGGCGGAGGCCTGGCTGAGCCGCGACCCGGCGGCCTTCCGACGCGCCGCCGAGATGTACGCGGCGCTGAAGGCGGTCTACGAGGAAGCGCATTGCCGGCTGGAGGCGGGAGACCTGGAGCGCGCGCGGGAGCTGATCACCCGTTTCGGACTGGAGAAGGGACCGCCGGGGATGCGACTCAAGGCGCTGAGCCCAGCTCCGACCGGAGGGTAAGGACGCCGGCCGCCTTCCCTCTCGCCCGTGGACCGGCCGTGATCCGGTCGGCCGGCTCGCCCGACTACGTCTGCGTCGTCATGCCGATCGCCCTCGGGGCGGGCGCCGCGGCTCGTCCGCTGTAGGGGCGATCGCGGCGAGACCATCAGCCGGGTTTGCGTTCGAGGTCGCGCAGGATCGCGAGCAGGCGCGGGCCGAGCTGGCGGGCCGGCACCTTGAACGCGCTCCACTTGTCGCGGCTGCTTGGCGACAGGGTGGC
>DASQGL010000062.1:0-4892 GCA_035632635.1 Candidatus Limnocylindrales bacterium | reverse complement strand
GCCTGTCATCACCCGGATGGCGCGATCCGCCTGCTGCACAGCGCGCTGAAGGTCTTCGACGCGGACCTTTCCCTTCACCTGTACCGCCAGCCGTGCCGCGGCGCGCGCCACCCGGGGACCATCCTCCCACCGGCGCCCGGGGGGAAGGAGTGGATATGAGCTGGCGCATCCGCTGGGACCCGATTCGCTGCGGCGCGCATGGCTACTGCGCCGAGATCCTGCCCGAGCGGATCACCCTCGACGAGTGGGGATTTCCGATCATCAGCCCGGAGCCGATCGGCCGCGACCTGGAAGACCTGGCCCGGCGCGCGGTCGCCCAGTGCCCGCTGCTCGCGCTCAAGCTGGAGCGCCGCTCGAACGAATCCTGACCGGGCCGGCAGCGGTGTCGAACGGCACAGGCTGATGGTGCCGCGCGACATCGAGGATTCGAGCGGCCGGGCATACGATCACGCACGGCGAGCAAGACCAGGCCGCCGAAGGAGTGAGCAACATGCAGGCCACCTATGACGTTCGGAAGGCGCCGACCCAGGCGATCGCGATCACCTTTGCCGTCGCCGTGTCGCTGATCCTCGGCGGTGCCGGCGGCTTCGCGCTGAAAGGCCTGAGCGAGGCCAGCGTGATCACGGGGCCCGCCCCGGTCGTCGTCGCCAGCCTCGCCGGCCCGATGACCCGCTCCAGCGCCTCGACGCTGACGCGGCTCGAGCTCCAGGATCAGCAGTCCCAGGCGGAGTCGGCCGCGACCCGTCCGGCCTTCGCGGCGAACGAGAGCAACCACGCCGGTCCGCGCTACGGTCCGCGGTAGGGAGGAGAGGGGCGAGAGGCCGGAGCCGTGGCTCCGGCCATCCACCACCGGGCGGTGCACAGCATGAACAACCTGGACGGTGCGTTCGGTCTCGACCTGGCGCAGACGCGGATGAACGAGCACCTGCAGGAGGCGGAGCGTGTCGCCGCGGTCTCGGCCATCCTGAGGGAGCGAAGCGGGCCGGCCGTCGCCGACCGGAAGCGATTCGCGGGGGCGCGCCCGTGGCGCGACGCCATCCGGTCCGTCGGCGTTGCCTCGGCGGGTTTGAGACAATCCGGCCGTGGCGGAGACCGGCGCACGCTGCCCGAACTGTAAGCAGCCCGTCCCCGAGCGCGCACGCTTCTGTCCGGCCTGCGGCGCGACGCTGGCGGCCCGGATCGACGCCGCCGAACGGCGCCCGGTCACCGCGATCTTCGCCGACCTGGCCGGGTCGACCGCGCTCGGCGACCGCCTCGACCCGGAGGTCCTGCGCACCTACGTCAGCGAGTTCTTCGAGATCGCCGGCCGCGAGATCCGCAGCCACGGGGGCACGGTCGAGCAGTTCAGCGGCGACGCGGCCGTCGGCGTTTTCGGCCTCGCCTCCGCGCACGAAGACGACCCCGAGCGCGCGGTCCGCACCGCGTTCGCGATCCAGCAGGCGCTGACGCCGCTGCGTGCGCTCGTCGCCGAGCAGCACCACGTCACGCTCGACGTCCACGTTGGGATCGAGTCGGGCGAGGTGGTCAGCGGTGACCCCTTCGCCGGGGGCACCTCCGTGACCGGCGACGCGCTCAACGTCGCGGCGCGCCTGCAGAAGGCCTCTGCGCCGGGACAGATCCTGGTCGGCCCTGGGGTTTATGCGGCGACGAAACACGCGGTCGAGTACGAGCCGGTCGGTGGCCTCGCGCTGGCCGGCAAGCCGACGCGGGTCGCCGCCTATCAGCCGCGCCGCCTCCTGGCCGAGGTCGGCGAGGCGCGCGGGCTGCGCGAGTTGAAGGCCCCGATGCTCGGCCGCGACGAGGAGATGCTGCAGTTGCTCGACACCGCGGAGCGCCTGCATCACGACCGCAAGGCCATGCTGTTCACCGTGGTCGGTGCGCCCGGCATCGGCAAAAGCCGCCTCGCCCGCGAGGCGAGCGACCGTCTGAAGCGGCGGGGCTGGCAGGTGCTGCGCGGGCGCTGCCTTCCCTACGGCGAGGGGATCACCTACTGGCCGGTGGGGGAGATGGTGCGGCAGGGAGCCGGGATCACGCCGGAGATGGGTGCGCTTGAGGCGGTTGCCCAGGTACACGCGAGCTCGCCGGACGCGGGCGTCTCCGACCGGCTCGCCTTCGCCATCGGGCTGACCCTGTCGGCGCCGGTGACCGGGAGCGGGGTCGACCGCGAGATCGCCTGGGCCTTCCGGCGCTGGGTCCAGGCCCAGGCGACCCGGGCGCCCCTCCTCCTCGTCTTCGAGGACATCCACTGGGCCGAGCCCGCCATGCTCGATCTGATCGACTACCTCGCGACCTGGAGCGGCGACGCGGCCGTCCTCGTCCTCTGCCTCTCGCGCCCGGAGCTGCTCGACACGCGACCGAACTGGGGCGGCGGGCGCTACCAGGCGAGCCGTATCGTGCTCGAGCCGCTCAGCCGCTCCGAATCCGGGGTGCTGATCGGTGCGCTGCTGACGGTCGAGGGCCTGCCGGACCGGTTGCGCGCCGAGATGCTCGAGCGGGCCGACGGAAATCCGCTCTTCGTCGAAGAGCTGATCCGCATGCTCCTCGACGAGGGCACGATCGTACGCGAAGGCGGGCGCTGGATCGCCGCGGCATCGGTGGAGCACGTGCACGTGCCCCTGACCGTCGAGGCGCTGATCCGCGCGCGCCTCGACACGCTCCCGCGGCCGCAGCGCACGGCGTTGCAGGCCGGGGCGGTCATCGGGCGCACGTTCGAGCGGCCGCTGCTGGACGTCCTTGCCGAGGATCGCGAGGGGCTGAGTGCCATGCTCGACGATCTCGTGCTGCGTGACCTGATCAGCGAAGAGCCGGCCCCCACGGTGTCATCGGCGGGAAGCCAGGCGTATCGCTTCAAGCACATCCTGGTGCGCGACGTCGCCTATGCCACGCTGCCCAAGGCGCGCCGCGCCACCCTGCACCGGCTGGTCGCCGAGGCGCTCCGGGCTTACGGTGACGACCGCGCGGCGGAGCTGATCGAGATCCGCGCCTATCACCTGGAGGAGGCGGTCAAGCTCCAGACGGAGCTGCACGGCGAGCCGAGCGCGACCCTGCGCGAGGAGGCAGCCGCCGCGCTCGAGGCGAGCGCCCTTCGGGCGCTGGCCCGCAGCGACAACCGCGCCGCGCTCTCCTTCACCGAACGCTGCCTCGCGATCGGGGGCCAGCCCACGGAGCACCGCCTCGAGGTCGAGTGCCTCCTCCTCGACGTCCGCTACCGGATCGGCCACTATCGCTTAACGGAGGACCTGGGCAAGCGGATCGAGATCGAGGCACGCGCGCTCGGGCGCAAGGACCTCGAAGGCCGCGCGATCATCGCCCAGGGCCACGACATCTGGATCGGCGGCGACGAGGAGGGCGGTGCGACGGCGGCGCTGGAGCGCTTCGCCAGGGCGCATGCATTGTTGAAGGAGGCGGGCGACCGGCCGTTCGTCTACGAGGCCGCCTTTCAGCTCGGCTTCGGCGGGTGGTGGTTCGGCCGGCTGGAGGAGGCGTGGCGCTGGTGGTCCGAGGCGCGCGCGATCGCGAAGGAGCTCGGCGACCCGGGGCGCGAGTCGGGCGCTTGCGTCTACCTGGCCGGCGTCCGCTATCACCAGGGCCACATCGCCGAGGCGATCGACCTGCGGCGCGAGGCCGTCCGCCTCGCCGAGGCCGGGGGCACGCGCATGGACTGGGGGCTGGCTGTCTCGCGCTATGGATGGCTGGTCGCGATGATGCAGTCGTTCGAAGAAGGACTGCGCCTGGTCGACGCCGCCGTGCCTGTGCTCGATGAGGCCGGCTCGCTCTGGGAGCTGGCGCGCACGATCGACCTGGCCGGCAGGATTCGCGTGTGGATGGGCCAGCCCGCGCTTGCCATCCCGTGCTACGAGCGCGCGCTCGCGCTTTCCGACCAGATGAAGGAAACCGGCTATCGCCCCGAGATCGAGCGCAACCTGGCGTACGCCCGGCTCGCGGTCGGCGACCTGTCGGGCGCGGCGACCCACGCCGAGGCAGGCGTGAAGGTCGTCGGTGCCGATGACTGGGCCTCGGTGGCGAGCACGGCGATGGTGATGGGTCAGGTGCGCGCGGCCCAGGGGCGCGCGCAGGAGGCGGAGGCGCTCCTGCGCCGGGCCATCGACGTATTCGAGCGGACCGACTATCGCACCGAACGCTGGGAGATCTACCTGGCGCTGGCCGAGTTCCTGGTCGCCCAGGGGCGCGCGGGGGAGGCCCCCGAGTGGATCTCCAGGACCCGCGCGATCATGGCCCTGTTCGGGGAGCAATCCCCGATCGCGCAATACGTCGAGCGCCGGCTCCGCGCGCCCCGGAAGCAGGTGGTGACTCCCTGAGCCTCCTGCCTGACGCCCGCGCCGGCGATGCGGGTGCTTTCGACTCCCTGATCGGACCCCTGATCGATCCCGGGTTCAAGCTCGCCTTGAGCATACTCAACGACCGTGGGCAGGCCGAACAGGCGCTGCAGGAGGCCACCACGCGGGCGTGGCGCAACCTGCGCCGGCTGCGCGACGAGGCGTCCGGCCGCGCCTGGTTTTTCGCGCTGGTTGCGGACCGGTGCCGCTCGGTGCGGCCGCACGCTGCCGCCGAGCCAGAAGCCGCCCCGGCGACTGACCTGCAGCGGGCGCTGCGAGCGCTGACGGCGGACGAGCGGTTGGCGCTCTACCTGCGCTACTACCTGGAGCTGCCGCTGCCGGAGGTCGCCATCGTCCTCGGCGTTTCCGAGAAGGCGGCCAGGTCCCGGATCCATCGCGCGGCGCAGGGACTACGCGGGGCGATCGAAGTTCCCGAGGTGCTCACCTGAGTGGCTGAGTTCGACGAGCGGGTGCGCGAGGCGTTCCATGACGACCTGCAGCGGATGCCACCGCCTGCTGGGCTGCGCCAGCGCATCGTGACCAGGGCCGTCCAGA
>DASQGL010000061.1:0-12183 GCA_035632635.1 Candidatus Limnocylindrales bacterium | reverse complement strand
GTTCCCGATCACGCGGCGTTTCGCCTATCTCGATCACGCGGCGATCGCCCCGCTCGCCCTGCCGGTGCGCGCTGCCATGGAGCGGTACCTGGCCTGCTTGCAAACGGAGCCGAACGATCCCGACGCCTGGGAGGCGGAGCGCCGTCGCATCCGGGCGCAGCTCGGCGCGCTGATCCGGACGGCGCCCGCTCGGATCACGTTCACCCGCAACACGACGTCCGGCCTCGCCATCGTGGCAGCCGGTCTCGACTGGCGGGACGGTGACAACGTGGTCGGCGTGCGCGGCGAATACCCGGCCAACGTCTACCCCTGGCTCGCCCTCGCGGATCGCGGCGTCACCCTGCGCCTGTTCGAGCCGGCGGCGGGTCGCATCGATCCTGGCGCGTTGCTCGCGCTGCGCGACGCGAGGACCCGGGTGGTCGCGATCAGCTGGGTCCAGTTCTGGAACGGCTATCGCTCGGACCTGGTGGCGATCGGCGACGCGCTCCAGGGGACCGACACGCTGCTCGTCGTCGACGGCATCCAGGGTCTTGGGGCGCTGGCCTTCGACTTCGACGGCTGGCCGGTTGACTTCCTGGCCTGCGGCGCGCAGAAGTGGATGCTGGGACCGATCGGCATCGGGTTCGCGGCGGTCTCCGATCGGATCCTCGACCGGTTGCGGCCGACCTCGGTGGGAACGGACAGCGTGGTCGCCGATCACGAGTATTTCCGATACGACCTGCGACTCAAGGACGACGCCCGGCGCTTCGAGGACGCGGCCCCGAACTACCCCGGCATCCTGGGGCTGGGCGCCGCCGCCTCCCTGTTTCTCGAACGCGGCCCGGCGGCGGTCGAGGCAGCCGTCCTGCGGAACGCCGCCCTGGTGCGCGACGGGTTGCTCGACCGAGGCTACCGGGTGATCACCGCGCCGCGTCACGGGCGGGAAGCGTCCGGCATCGTCTCCTTCCGCCATGCGTCGATCGACCCGGCGGCCCTCCACCGGCGGCTGCGCGAGGCCGGGGTGGTGCTCTCCCTTCGGGGCGACTTCCTGCGGGCCGCTCCCCATTTCTACAACGACGCGCCGGACATCGATCGGTTGCTGGAGGCTCTGCCCCGATGAAGTTCTGGGACCAGCTCAAAGAGGAGCTCGGCCGGGAAACCCAGCCGGTCGACACGGTGGTGCGCCTGATCATCATCGAGCGCGTTGTGCGCAGCGCCGTGCTCTACATCCTCGGCTTCGCGCTCTTGACCAACAGCCGGTCCATCCTGCGGGCGGTGCGCGAGTTCGTCTCGGACCTCAACCTCAATGGTGGGCGTGGTCTCTTCCGCAGCCTCCTGCTGGCGATCCTCCGCCCGATCGGCCTCCTCCCGAGCCGGACGGTGGTGCTGATCGCGCTCGGCACCCTCGCCTTCGCCACGCTCGAGACGATCGAAGCCATCGGGCTGGCCCGGCGGCGACGCTGGGCCGAGTACCTGGTGGTGGTCGCCGGGACGATCGGCATCCCGCTCGAGGTTCACGAGGTGCTCTTGCGGCAGACGCCGCTGCGGATCGGCTTCCTCGTGATCAACGTCGCGATCGTGATCTACCTCGCCTGGCAGAAGCACCTGTTCGGCCTGCGCGGCGGCCGGGCGACGGAGACCGAGAAAAGCTAGCCTTCGGGCCGGTCAGCTCTCGAGCGGGATACCGATGCCGGCCACGCCCAGCGGCGTGGCGTGCCGGGTCAAAAGCCCGACCAGGAAGCCCAGCACGCGGTCGGCCGACGGCCCCTCCGAAATGGTCGCCACCAGCGTCGGGGCCGGGTCGGCGAACGCGCCCAGGCCGCGGGTCACCGCGCGGTTCGATCCGCGCGTCTTCAGCGGCGTGATGGTGACCCGTACCTTCGCATACCGGTCGCCCGAGTGGACGAGCGTGAGCGGGCTCTGCCGGCGTAGCTCCCAGGCACGAATCTCTTCGCGGTCGATGCGGCGCTTGAGCGTCTGGAGGAATCGCTTGCCGTCTGCGTCGCCTTTGGCGTAAATCGCGACCTGCATGCGCAGATCATACGCTGATGGAGGTCAGGTCTTGCCCCAGGTCTCGAAGAACCGGCGCATGGCGGCCCGCATCGGGGCCTCGCTGTCCGCGACGGGGGCGGCAAGGGGCGGGACCTTCTCGGACGCAGGTTCGGTCGCGCGCAGCTCCGCCCGGTTCTGCCGCCAGACGGTCCAGATCCGCTGGACGGCGGTGAGGTTCGTGCCCAGCGCCAGGATCCAGAGCGCAATGGTCAGGGTCGACGGGTGGATGTGCAGGCGTTCCAGGATGAGCGCGGCCACGATGATCACGACGCGCTCTGGCCGCGCCAGGATCCCGCCGTCGCAGGCGAAGCCCAGGCTCTGGGCCCGCGCCCGTACGTAGCTGACCAGGAAGGATCCCATCAAGGCGAGGACGACAAGGACGATGCCGCCCGGGTCGTGAATGAAGTAGATCAGCATGCCCAGGTAGACGACGCCTTCCGAGTAGCGGTCGACGGTCGAATCGAAGAACGCGCCGTAGCGGTAGACGCGGCCCGAGGCGCGGGCCAGCGCGCCGTCGAAGATGTCGAACAGCCCGGCGAACCAGAGGATCAGGCCGGCGATGAACAGGTGATGGAGGGCGATCGCCGCGGCCCCGGCGGCCGTGATCAGCAGTCCCAGCACGGTCAGCATGTTGGGCGTGATCGGCGTGTTCCGCAGGACGCCGAGCAGGCGCTCGGCCCAGCGCCGCACGAAGTCCTGGAATTTCTGGGTGAACATCAGCGCGAGCTCAAGGTGGGTTCCAGCTGCAGCCGCGGCACCGGTCGCGGCTCGGTCGGACGCTCATGGTAGATGGCGACCACCTGGTCGATCACGTGCTCCCAGTCGTATCGGCGCGCCGTCTCCATCCCGCGCGCCCCCATCTGGCGGCGCAGGTCCGCATCGTCGAGCAGCGTGCGCAGCGCGCCGGCCAGCCGGCGGGCGCTCTTGCGTTCGACCAGCAGTCCCTCATTGCCGCTCGTCATGACGGTCCGGAAGCCGTCGATGTCGGTGGCGACGATCGGCTTGCCGGTGGCCATCGCCTCCAGGAGGACGATCCCGAAGCTCTCGTCGCCGGTGTTGGGCGCGCAGAACACGTCGCAGCTGGCGTAGTAGCGAGGCAGGTCCTCGGCCGCCACGTAGCCGGCCATGATCACGTCCTCCACCCCGTGCCGCGACAGGAAGTTCGAGTACCAGCGTCGCATCGGCCCGTCACCCACGATCACCAGTCGGAGCTTGGGGATTTCCTCTTTCAGCTGCATGAAGGCGCGCAGCAGATAGCCGAGACCCTTGCGGCGCTCCATCCGTCCCACGAAGAGCAGGGTCGGACGGCCGTCCTGCAGCTCAGGAAGGGGCGACGTCCGGGCGAAGCGGGCCACGTCGATCCCGTTGGGCACGATGCGGTAGTCGCCGGGAAAGTAGTGCTGGACGAAATCGCGGGCCGCCACCGAGACGGCGATTCGCACGTTGAGCCGTCGGACGTAGCGCTTGAGCAGCGGCTTTCCGTAGTAGTAGCCGACGTTGGACCGGGCGAAGGCGTGGAAGGTGCCGACATTGAAGGCGTCGGAGTAGCGGAGCGCGGTCATGGACAGGACGGGCATCAGCGGCTCGTGGAAATGAACGACGTCGTAGCCGCCGTCGCGCATGTAGTGCTTGATCCGGTTGGTCAGGTGGAAGCTGACCGTGATGCGCGCCACCGACCCGTGCGCCGGAATCGGGACCGGCCGGCCGACCCGGACGAACTCGGGGCTCTCCTGGGCGAACTCCGAGGAGCAGGGGGCGAAGATCGTGGCAGTGTGTCCGCGCCGCTTGAGCCCGGCCGCGAGGTGCCGCACGTGCTCGGTGACGCCGCCGGGGTGGGCGTAATCGTAGGCGGAGACGAGGGCCACCTTCATCGGCCCGGCCTCGCGTCAGCTTCCCCTGTCCGCATCGCCTACTGCCCGACGACCGCGCGCACGGCCGAACGGCCCAGCCGCGCCCAGTTGCGCCCGATCCGCCGAAACTTCAGCTGGGCGATCCGGCGGTGGGTGACGAAATCCCAGTACTCGCCGAAGGCGCCCGTCTGGTGGGCCATGATGGCGGCCTTCAGGTCACCGGCCGTGGTGCCCGGGAAATTCGTGTACCCGGTCCCGATGCCCTCCAGGTGGTGGCTGTCGGAGCAGCCGACCTCGGGGAGATGGAAGCGGGTGCGGTTCAGCCGGTGGATCTTGGCCGCGCAGGTGCGGCCCGCGACTGAGGGGTTGAAGGTCTCGACGGCGTCGAAGTAGATCTCCGCCGACCGGTGCTTCATGATGCCGTCGAAGGCACGATACCCGATGCTGCGGGTGAGCATGGAAAAGGGATGGACCGCGATGGCCAGCCCGCCCTGCTCGTGGATCTTGCCGATCGTCCAGTCGAGCGGCCGCCACATGGGAATCGGCTTCTCGATGAACAGGGCCAGCAGGTGGCCGTGCAGGGTCGTGATCTCCGACCCGGTGAAGATTTCGAAGGGATAGTCCGAGGCCCGCTCCCGTGCCTCCAGGCTGCCGGTCAGCCGGTCGTGATCCGTGATTGCGACCACGTCCAGGTCGGTCTGGTCACGGACGTAGTCCAGGACTTCCCTGACGGTCGCGGTACCGTCGTTGAGCGACGTGTGCATGTGGAAGTCGGCCTTTCCCACGAACTCCTCCTTACTCGCCCACCGCCGCCTGCGCCGGCGGTGACGGAAATGTGACGGCTGGCTTCACGGCGTCACCGGTCCAGATCGGCTCGAGCACGTGCCACTGGTCCGGATACTTCCGTATATAGCTTTCAAACGATGCCAGGATCCGTTCCATGGCACCCTGAACGTCAGCCTCGTGATTGCCGCTGGGCGTGAGGAAGATCGGGGCCTCGCCGATCGCAATGTACCGGTCGTCGGGGTCGCGCACGCAGAAGGCGGGCAGGAGCGGGGCGCCCGTCTTGAGGGCGAGCTCGACCGGCCCGGTGGGAAACCGGGCGATCTCGCCGAAGAAGCGCAGCGGCCGCCCGGTGCCCAGGATGTCCCGGTCCATGGCGAGCACGACCATCCGGCCGTCCTTGAGCAGCCGCAGGATGTCGCGGGCCGCGGTCCGGCTGAGCGGGATGACCTTGATGCCCATCCGGGAACGGAGGTCGAACACGTGCTGGAAGAGGCGGCGCGGCTCGATCTGCTCGACCATCACGCCGATCTCGCCGTAGCTGGCGGCCCAGCTGGCGCAGGCCAGCTCCCAGGAGCCCATGTGGGGCGCCACCACGATCACGCCTCGACCGGCCGCCAGCGCGGCGTCCAGGTGCTCGGTGCCGATCGGTCGCAGCAGGCCGCCCAGCCGGGCGCGGTCCATCCGCGGGATTTTGAAGAAGTCGATCCAGGCTTTCGTGTGGTTGAGCCAGTTCTGCCAGGCGAGCTTGCGCAGGACCGGCGGGGAGAGCTCGGGGCGGACCCGGTGGAGGTTGGCTTCGAGCGCCTGGCGCTGCCGCTTGAGCAGCGGAAAGGCCAGCGTGCTCATGATCACGCCCAGCGCGTAGGCGAGGCGCCGGGGCAATCGCGCGATGGTCCCCTCGATCAGCCGGAATCCGATGTAGGTGATCACGAGGGATCGAGCACCGCCTCCATCGGGGGCGGGGTCAACGGCTGTGGGCGCGACTTCCAGACCGGCAGAAAGACCAGCCACTGGTCGGGCTCGCGCCGGATGATGCGCTCGAAGAACCCGACGATGCGTTCGGTGGTCACCTGGATGTCGCGGCTGGGGTCGCCGGTGCGGCTGACCTCGAGCGGGGCTTCGACCTCGGCGACGTATTTGTTGTCCGGCTGGCGCCGAACCCACACCGGGATGATCGGGGCTCCCGTCTTGAGCGCGATCGAGGCCGGCCCGGGCGGGAAGACGGCCGGGCGGTTGAAGAAGGGCACGGTGACGCCACGCTCGCCCGGATAGAGGTCGGAGGCGAGCGCCACCAGCTCGTTGCGCTGCAGCGCCTTCATGATGCTGCGCAGGCTGCCCGGCCCGAGCGGAATCATCTTCATCCCGATGCGTGCCCGGGAAGCGATCACCAGGCCGTTCAGGCCCCCGCTCGGCAGCTCGTTCGTGACCGCGTTGATGGGATAGCCGTAGACCGCGGCGGCCGCGGCGAGGATGTCCCAGTTCGACATGTGGGCGGTCACGACCACCGCGCCCTTGCCCGCCTTGAGCGCCGCATCGAGGCGCTCCCGGCCGATCGGCTTCACCATGGCCCGGATTTGGTCCGGCGTCAGCGAGTCCATCATGATGAAGTCGGCGAACATCTTGAAGTAGTTGCCGAAGGCGCGCTCGGCCGTCCGCCGGGTGACCGGGTGGTTCCAGGGCAGTCCGAGCACCTGGGCGAAGTTGTCGAAGGCGACCCGCCGCCGCTTGCGCATGACGAGGAAGGCGCAGCGGCCGACGAGCGCGGCCAGCGGGTACCGCGCCCCTGTCGGCAGCGCCCGGATCACGAGATTCCCCAGCCGGAACAGCGGGGGAAGGATCATCGCGTGCGGGCGACTTCCTTGATCACGGGGCTGCTCCTCGTAGGCTGCTCGGATGCGCTGCCTCCACCCCCGGCTGTGATGAACTCCTCGGTCAGCCGGTGGGCCACGGCATCAGTGTATTGCTGCGGCGGCGACTTCATGAAGTAGGAAGAGGGGCCTTCCAGCCCGCCGGCGATCTTGCGGTCGAGGGCGAGCTTGCAGCACCGGACGGCGTCGATCACGACGCCGGCCGAGTTGGGCGAGTCCCAAACCTCCAGCTTCAGCTCGATGTTGAGGGGGACGTCGCCGAAGGAGCGCCCCTCCAGGCGGATGTAGGCCCATTTGCGATCCTGCAACCAGGGCACGTAGTCGGAGGGGCCGATGTGGATGTTGTCGTCACCGATCTCCTTGTGGAGTTGCGACTTGACGCTGTTGGTCTTGGAGATTTTCTTCGAGGTGAGCCGCTCGCGCTCGAGCATGTTCAGGAAGTCGGTATTGCCGCCGAAGTTGAGCTGATAGGTGCGCTCCAGCCGCACCCCCCGGTCCTCGAAGAGGCGGGTGAGGATCCGGTGCACGATGGTGGCGCCGACCTGCGACTTGATGTCATCGCCGATGATGGGCACCCCGCGCTTTTCGAACCGGCCCCGCCAGTACTCCTCGCGGGCCAGGAAGACCGGCATGCAGTTGACGAAGGCGCAGCCCGCCTCGAGCACCTGCTCGGCGTACCACTTGACGGCCTCCTCGCTGCCGACCGGCAGGTAGTTGACGACCACGTCGGTCTTGGTTTCGCGAAGAATGCCGACGATGTCCGCGGTCGGACCGGGCGCCTTGGTGATGATCTGGGAGAGGTACTTACCCAGGCCGTCGTGGGTCATGCCGCGCTCGACGCGGACGCCGAGATGGGGGACGTCGGAGAACTTCACCGTGTTGTTGTGGCCGGCGAAGATGGCGTCGGAGAGGTCCTTGCCGACCTTGTCCTTGTCGATGTCGAAGGCGGCCGAGAACTCGATGTCGCGGATGTGGTAGCCGCCCAGGTCGACGTGCATGATGCCGGGGATGTCGTCATTGGGCTTGGCGTTGCGGTAGTACTGCACCCCCTGGACCAGCGACGAGGCGCAGTTCCCGACCCCCAGGATGGCGACTCGCACCTTCTTGCGCGAGCGGCTCTCCGCCCTGAGCGCGACCCGGCCGCGGTGGCCGTTCGGCCGGCTCTGTCCGTTCTGCTTGCTAACGCCGTTCTGCTTGCTCATCGCACGTGTACCTCGCTCCTTTCATTGAGCGCCCGGACTTTCGGTCGGGGCGCGATCAGACTTGACAGCTCACGCTGATAGGCGTGGAGACCCTCGCGGTTCAACGAACAGTAGACGGCGCGCCCTGCGCGGCGGGCGGTGACCAGCTGGCCGCGCCGAAGCATGCGCAGATGCCAGGAGAGGCGCGGCTGGCTCAGTCCCAGCGCATCGGCGAGGTCCTGCACGGTCGTCTCTGGCGCGCCCGCGAGATATTGCAGGATGCGAAGCCGCGTGACGCTGGCGAGCGCCTGGAAGTGGGCGCGAAACTCGCGCAGGGCCGGGGGAGACGTGATCGACTGGCCGTACATATAACGAAACCTTTATGCATTCTAGCATCAAACCGCGACCATGCGTCTGGGCGGCTCCGGGCGGCGCTCGCCTGCGGCTTCGCTTAGGTCAGCAGGTGGCGGGGCACTGACGCGCGAAGGGGCATTCCGACTTGTACTGACACTCGTTGATGCCCTTCAGGCTTTTCGCGACGGTGGCCTGCAGCGCCAGGAGCCGCTTCGGTTTTTGCGTGTCTTCCGCATCCATGGTGAGCCTTTGCGGTGACGTGGGCTGGGACGGCGGGGCGGCGGCGAAGACGCGGCGCGAAAACTTACAGCGGGAGTATCGTGATGGCCTACAGGATAGGAGCGGTCGGGGGCGCGGTCAAATCAAGAGTTGTTAAGGTGCTAGCGGCATGCCACGGAAGATGCAGGAGGCGGCGAAGGCGGTCGCGGCGCGCGTCGGATTCGGCCGCATCCTCGGCCATCAGCGGGCGATCGCGCTGCTCGAATCGCAGCGGGTCGGGCAACGCCTCGGTCACGCCTACTGCCTGATCGGCGAGGAGGGCGTCGGCAAGACGACCTTGGCCCGCGCCCTGGCCGAAGAGCTGTTGCTGGGCACGCCGCCCCGCGGCCGGCTCGAGGTGCACCCCGATTTCTGGATCGACGACCGCGACGAGGCGATCAGCATCGACGAGATCCGGTTCCATCCGGAGAAGGGCGCACAAGCCCACGACCAGTCGCTGCAGCAGTTCCTCAGCCTCAAGCCGTTCGCGGCCGCGGCCCGGGTCGCGATCCTGGCCAACGCCGAGCGGATGACGGAAGCCGCCCAGAACTGTCTGCTCAAGACCCTGGAAGAGCCGCCCCCGGGCACCGTGCTGGTCCTGACGACCGCCTTTCCGGACCATCTGCTCCCGACCTGCCTGTCGCGCTGCCAGATGATCGCGCTGTCGTCGGTTGCGCGGCGTGAGCTTGCGTCGTGGCTCGGCAGCGAGTGGAACGCGGGCGATCAGGCGGACCTGGTGGCCGGATTCGCGCGGGGCCGTCCGGGTTGGGCCGTTCGGGCGCTCCGGGACCCGGCCTGGTTCAATGAATTTGCCCGCTGGACACAGGAACTGGCTCCGCTCGCCTTCGCCGATACGAGCACGATCCTGCTCTACGCCAGCCGCTTCGGCCAGGGAGCATTCCAGGAGCAGCGGATCCTGGCGGGGAGTGCCTTGCGTGCCCTGACCGCCTGGCTGAAGGATGCGCTCCTGATTTCCGCCGGGATGACGGAGGCGACCAGCGTGCCGGTGAGCCGGCGCCCCGAGCTCGAGGCCTGGGCGGCACGGGTCCCGCCGGGCCACCTGCGGGGCGCGCTGGCGGGGGCTCAGCGAACCCAGCTGTTGATCGATCAGAATGTGAATCCTCGACTGGCCATGGAAGTGCTGCTGCTCGATTTCCGGGTCCGGGCCCGCGCGTGAAGCGCGTCTTCGTCACGCTCCCGCTGCCCGCCGCCGGGACCGACCTCCTGCGGGAACGGTTCGAGGTCCGGGTGGTGGAGGCGGAGGGGATGCCGGCCACCGAGGTCGCGCGTCTCGTCAAGGAGTTCGACCCGGATGGGATCGTCGGGATGGTCAACGTGCCGATCACCGACGAGATCATGGGCGCGGCGCCCCGACTGCGCTGCATCGCCAACTATGCGGTCGGCTACAACAACGTGGACCTGGCTGCGGCCACCCGACGGGGGATCCAGGTCACGAACACGCCGGGCGTGCTGACCGAGGCGACGGCGGACCTAGCCTTCGCGTTGCTGCTCGCGGTAGCCCGCCGGGTGGTCGAGTCGGACCGCTTCCTGCGCGAGGGCCGCTTCCACGGCTGGAAGGCCGACCTGTTGCTCGGCAGCGACGTCCAGGGTCGGACGATCGGGGTGATCGGCTTCGGACGGATTGGGCAGGCGATGGCGCGGCGGGCGCTCGGGTTCCAGATGCAGGTCCTCTACACGGACGCCCGGCGGGCCGATGCCGCGATCGAGCGTGAGCTGCGGGCGACCTACGTCCCGCTCGACGACCTCTTGCGCCGCTCGGACTTCGTCACCATCCACGCCGATCTGAACGAGCAGACCCGGCACCTCATCGGCGAGCGCGAGCTGCGCCTGATGGGGCCGGATCACTTCCTGATCAACGCGGCGCGGGGTCCGATCGTCGACGAAAAGGCGCTGGTGCGCGCCCTGCAGGAGGGGTGGATCAAGGGGGCCGGCCTCGACGTGTACGAGAGCGAGCCGCGCCTCGAACCGGGGCTCATCGAGTGCGAGAACGCGGTCCTGCTGCCCCACCTGGGTAGCGCGACCGTGACGGCCCGCAATGCCATGGCCACCACCGCGGCTCGCAACATGATCGAGGCGCTCGACGGCAAAGTCCCCCCGAACCTCGTCAATCCGGACGTCCTGGCCGGCAAGCGCGCCTAGCGTAGCGTGCCCATCCGGCTGGTGGCCGTCGACCTCGACGGCACCCTGATCAATCACGATCTCGTGATCAATCCGCGCGATGCCCAGGCGCTGCGGGCGGCCAGCGCCGCCGGCATCCACGTCGTGATCGCGACCGGGCGCATGTTCCGTTCGTCCCTGCCCTATGCGGAGGAACTCGGCCTGCGGGGCCCGATCATCAATTATCAGGGGGCGGTCGTTCGCGAGATCTCGACCGGCGAGGTCCTCTACCGGTGTGAGCTCTCGGTCGCGATGCAGCAGCGCGCGCTCGCCTACGCCGAGCCGCGCGGCTGGCACGTCAACACCTACGTCGACGAGGAGGTCTACACCGAAAAGGCCTCACCCGAGGCCGACCTCTACGCGCGGGTCTCGATGGTGCCCTATCACGTGGTCGGCCCCCTGTCGCGCTGGGTGACCCGGGAGTCGACCAAGCTCGTGCTCGTCGACCTGGACCCCGGGGACGTGCCCCGCAGGATCAAAGAGCTGAGCGCCTGGATGGCGGGCGTCGCCCGGGTGACCCGGTCCTTGGAGTGGTTTGTCGAGGTCGTTAACCCGGAGGTCTCGAAGGCCCGGGCGCTGGCGCTGGTGGCGAGCCGGCTGGGCGTCGACCGGGCCGAGGTGTGCGCGATCGGCGACAACACGAACGACCAGGAGATGATCGAATGGGCGGGTTTTGGCGCCGTCATGCGGACGGCGCCGCCCGAGCTCCGGGCCCGTGCCGGCTTCGTGACTTCGACCCCGGACGAGGGCGGGGTCGCCGAGGTGGTCGAACGTTTCGTTCTCGGTCGGGAGACGCCCCCGCGAAGGGCGGCCGGGTCGCCCGCACCGGCCTGAATTCAGTCCCTCATCCTTCTATACTGGGTAGTCCGCGGCCCCGTGGTGTAGCGGTCTAACATGCCAGCCTGTCACGCTGGAGATCGGCGGTTCGAATCCGCTCGGGGTCGTTCGAATCTCAAGCCGCCCGAAGCGGATGTTGCCGTGCCTGTTCGTAAAGCGGCTCCGGAGCCATGTCGATGCCGTTAGGCCAAACGATGGTTGCGGCCTCCTGATCGACGCGAACCTGAGCAAAATAGGCTGGATCACGGAGCGGCTCGAAAACCCCGGTCCACTGCCTAGACGTGAAGTCGACGTCACCTACCGTGCCGTCGTCGAATAGCAGGCGGAGACGGTGGTCCCCCACAACCGCAACGCCGACGATGGCAGGCAGCTTTGGCATGTCTACATCCTATGACAGTGGTGCGATAGGCAGCAGAGTTTCGAGCCGACGAGCACGCTCCCAGTTTGCCAGGATCTCGGTGCGATGGAGTTCGATCCATTCCCTAACCAGGCCCGATGGTCGTGGCTCCAGAGCACCAGCTAATAGCGCCCCGTCGACTGAAATCGACGCCCGTTGGCCAGCGCGATGGGCGTGGACATGCGGCACGGAATGATCTGCTTCGTTCCAGTACATGTAGATGGCGATGCCATAGAACGAAGAGATTCGGGGCATGGCGGCAACAGGTTAACCGCCGACCGACCTGGAGCCGTCAAGCGTATTTAGAAAGGACCGGTGGTATTTGCGCCCCCGAACCCGCTCGGGGTCGCCAATACCACCTGAGGGCCTCGGCGTAGACCGGGTATACGTCGACGTCGGTTACACGGTTGTCGGTGATCGCGATCCGCTGGAAGACCCGTTGC
>DASQGL010000060.1:0-4005 GCA_035632635.1 Candidatus Limnocylindrales bacterium | reverse complement strand
GTCGTGAACGCGCCGGCGGGCAACACCATCGCCGCCGCCGAGCACACCATGGCGTTGATGCTGGCCCTGGCGCGCCATGTGCCCCAGGCAGACCAGTCGGTCAAGGCCGGTCGCTGGGAGCGCTCGCGCTACCTGGGAACGGAGCTCCGGGAGAAGGTGCTGGGCGTGGTCGGCCTCGGCAACATCGGACGCGAGGTGGCCCGCCGCGCCCAAGCCTTCGGGATGCGGGTCATCGCGGCCGATCCCCTCGTCCCCGAAGAGCGGGCGGCCCAGCTCCAGGTGGCCATGCGGCCCCTCGAGCGGCTCCTCGCCGAGGCGGATTTCGTGACGCTGCACATCCCGCTGACGCCGCAAACCCGACACTTGATCGACGCGCCCCGCCTGCGGGCCGCGAAGCGCGGGCTCCGGCTGATCAATGTGGCCCGCGGTGGCATCATCGATGAGCGGGCGCTCTACGACGCGGTTCAGAGCGGGCAGGTGGCCGGCGCGGCGCTGGATGTCTTCGAGCAGGAGCCGCCGGGCGAGAATCCCCTGCTCAGCCTGCCCCAGGTGGTGGCCACGCCGCACCTGGGCGCGTCCACCGAGGAAGCGCAGCAGAGCGTCGCGCTCGAGATCGCCGACCAGGTGATCGCCGTGCTCGATGGCGGCTTCCCTCGGTTCGCGCTCAATGCCCCGGTCGTGGTGCCCGAGGCCGTGGCCTTCCTGCGTCCCTACCTGCGGGTAGCGGACGGACTCGGCCGGTTCGGCGGGCAGGTCGTGCGGCATGCCGCGACTCGGCTGCTGATCGACTACAGCGGCGAGATCGCCGAATACGACTGCTCGCTGCTCACCGCCTGCCTGCTCACGGCCTTCCTCAGCCGGTTCAGCACCGACCGCCTGACCACGGTCAACGCCCGGGCGATCGCCAGCGGCCTGGGCATCACGGTGGTCGAACAACGCAGCAGCCGCCCCCACGAATTCTCCAACCTGATGACGCTCACCGCCGAGGGCGATGGCGAGTCGACACGCATGGATGCGACGCTGTTGCTGAACGAGGCCCACATCGTGCGACTCGATGAATTCCGCATCGATGTCGTGCCCCAGGGCAGCTTCCTGATGAGCTGGCACGCGGATCGCCCCGGGATCATCGGCGCGATCGGGACGCTGCTCGGGCGCAACAACATCAACATCGCGAGCATGCAGGTCGGTCGCAATCATCCGAGAGGCGACGCGGTCATGGTGCTGGCCGTGGACGAGCCGGTGCCGGACGCCATCCTGGCGCAGATTCGCGCGATTCCGGGCATGACGGACGTCCAGTCCGTCCTCCTGTAGCCACCGCGCGATGGCCGTGGTTCGACCGTTCCAGGGCATCGTGTATGACCCGCAGCGGGTCGACCCGGCTCGGGTCGTGGCCCCGCCCTACGACGTGATCACGCCGAACGACCGCGTGCACTACTACGCGCGCGATCCCCGCAACGTCGTCCGGCTGATCGCCGGCGAGGTCACGCCGACCGACGACGCCGCGAACAACAAGTACACGCGCGCCGCCGCCTTCTTCGGGCGATGGTTCGACGAGGGGGTCCTGCGCCGGGAACCGGACCCGTGCGTCTACGTCTATCGCCAGCATTTCGAGGACCCGGCGGATGGACGCCGGCGGAGTCGGACGGGCGTCCTGGCCGTGGTGCGGCTGGAGCGCTTTGGCGAGGGTGTGTTCCCTCACGAGCGGACCCACGCGCGGCCCAAGGCGGACCAGACTTCGCTCACGCACGCCGTCGACGCCAATCTCAGCCCGGTATTTTCGCTCTTCACCGATCCGGACCATCGGGTACGGGCGCTGACGCGGGAGGTGGAGCAGGGAGTGCCGTGGCTTGGGATCACGACCGAGGAGCGGGAACGTCACGAGATCTGGCGGGTCCACGATCGGGCCCGGTTGCGAGCCCTGGCCCGGGCCCTGGAGCCGTCTCCGCTCTTCATCGCGGACGGGCATCATCGCTATGAGACCGCGCTGCGCTATCGCGACCGCCAGCGGCGGGAACACCCGCAGGCCCCGCCCGAGGCCGCCTTCAACTTCGTCCTGACCCTGCTGGTCGATGCCACCGACCCCGACCTGCGCATTCTGCCCACCCACCGCCTGCTGCGCGACCTCAGCGGGTTCGACCCGGGCCGCTTGCTCGACTGGCTGGCCCGGGTGCATGCCGCGGTGCGCGTCCCCGACCGGCAGGCCTTCCTCAAGGCCCTGCAGGAGCCGGTCGCCGCCCACCGCCTCGGGGTCGCGCTCCCGGACGGTGGCTTGCTGATCGTCGATCTGCCGCGTCAGCCGCAGGTAGACCCCGTGGCCGCCCTCGACGTGAGTGTCCTGCATCGCACGATCCTCGAACCGGAGCTCGGGATCCACGAGGGGGTGCTGGAGAGTGAACGCCATCTGGCCTACACGCGCGATCCTCTCCTCGCGCTCGACGAGGTGGAGGGCGGCCGGGCGCAGGCGGCCTTCCTGCTGCGCGCCCCGGAGGTGGCCGATGTCCTGGCGGTCGCACGGGCGGGATCCATGATGCCCCAGAAATCGACCTACTTCTATCCCAAGCCACTCTCGGGCATCGTCTTCAATCCCCTCGACCCGCAGACCCGGATCGAGGCCGCCTGAGCCGTTTGTGGGCACCGGGGCTGTGACGTTTTCGTGACACCCCGAGGGTTGCCGCCGGCCGGGGAGGCCGCTAGTATGCTGGGTCACATGGCCCACAAACGGGTGGTCATCTCCATGCCCGAAGCGCTGGTCGAAGCCCTGAATCGGGCCACGGCGACCTCGCCGCAGAGCCGGAGCGAGATCGTGTGCGCGGCGGTACAAGGGTACCTGGAGGAGTCTTCCAGGCTGTTCAGCGAGGAACGGCAGCGGGTGGCGGAAGACGCCTTCTTCAACCGGGTCAGCGAGATGATCGAAAGCGGGCTGTTGAATCCCGAAGACTTCGCGCCGGGGGTGCAGGAGCAGCCGCGGCCGAAGGGCAAGCTCTGGATCAACTGACTTTTCGGCGATCTCGCGTTCGGGTATAACTGCAGAGCGATGCCGATCTACGGGTACCGGTGCAGCCGAGGACACCAGTTCGAGGTGATGCAGCGCATCACGGAGGAGCCGCTCACCACGTGTCCCGAGTGCGGGGCACCCGTGATCCGGGTCTTCCACCCGGTCGGTATCATTTTCAAGGGCCAGGGATTCTACAAGACGGATTCCCGGGGCACGTCGTCGGCGGTTGAGTCGGGCGACGGGAAGGGCGCGGCCACGACGAAGGAGACGCCGGCGACCCCGACCAAAGAGACGAAGGATACGAAGGACACGAAGGACACCGGATCGACGCCGGCGCCCGCATCCAAGAGCGAGACCACAAGCAGCTGAACGTCCCGGAGGATTCAATGGCAGCCAAGCACAATCTGCAGCAGATCACGGATCAAAATTTCGAGACGGCGGTGGGCAAGGCCGAGCACCCGGTCCTGGTCGACTTCTGGGCGACCTGGTGCGCGCCCTGCAAGATGTTGAAACCGGTGCTCGAGGAGCTGGCCACCGAGTACGACGGCCGGGTCCAGCTGGCCGAGCTGGACGTGGACGCGAATCCGAACACCGCCTCCCGCTTCGGCGTACTCAGCATCCCGACCCTGATCCTGTTCCGCAGCGGCAAACCGGCCCAGCGGATTGTCGGCTACCAGCCGAAGGCGAACCTGCGGCAAAAGATCGACGCCGTCCTGTAACCTGACCTCCCGCAGCGGGGGTGCATGGGCTCAGGTGGGCCCCACGGTCTTCAAAACCGCTGGTCGGCATCCTTGGCGATGTCGACGGACGGATCGTTCCCGTCGCGCCCCCGCCAGTTTCGAATTCGAACGCCCCACTGCGACTAGCACCTTTTAGGGATGGCTGCCCCCGTGGTTGCGCCGGCATAAGACGCCTTTGACAGCAACGCTGACAGCAACGCGGGTTTGGTCTCTTCCAAGAACCGTCACGATTGGCGAGTCTCGCTCTGGTCAGGAGGACGATCGTAGTTA
>DASQGL010000059.1:0-9501 GCA_035632635.1 Candidatus Limnocylindrales bacterium | reverse complement strand
GCGGAGCGCGAGCGCGAGCCCGGTTCGCGGGTCGCCGTGGACCACCGGTCCGTGCCGGGTGGCCCAGGTGTCGATCACGACGGGGTCGCCGCCGCGGACCTCGATCCATTCCTGCCGCCGGTCGGCGGGGACGAAGCCCTCCGGCGTGCGGTACCGGGTCGGGTCGTCGCGATCGAACTGCTCGACGTAGAGGTCCTGCGTGTCGGCGTGGGTGTGCGTGATCGCCCAGGCGACCGAGCCGTTGTGTCCGAAATGCGGGAACCCGGGAATCCCGGGGAAGGCTGCGCCGGCGACCGTGAACGCGGGGCAGGTGAGCTGGGCCTGCCAGTACACGTTGGGCACGTCGAGCCGGCGGTGCGAATCGTTGCAGAGGACCGGCCTGCCCGTGGTCGTGCGCGAGCCGTGGACGACCCAAGCGTTCGAGCCGGCCTCGGTCTCCGCGAGGAAGCCAAGCAGCGGCGCGACCTCCGCGATCTCCGCGCCGGCCCGCTCGTACGCCTGCCGGATGCGCCGGCCCGGCGGCACGGTGGCGAGGGAGTCCACGGGCGGCCGGACGTCGAGGGAGCGGAAGGTCTCCTCCCCCACGCGGCTGAGCAGGATGCCCTGGCACACCTTCAACTGCCAGACGCCCATCAGCACGTGGCGGATCACGAAGACGACCAGGCTGTGCCACGGCTGCCAGGCTTCCGGTCGCGTGCCGGTCAGCCCGTACTCCGGCGCAAGCGGCGCGCCGGATTCGAGGAAGGCGTTCACGCCGGCGGCATACGCCTCCAGCATGGCTCGGGCCGGCCCGCCCAGGATGTCGAGGTCTCGCTTGGCCGCGTCCACGAGCCGCAGCCGACGCGCCAGGATGTCCGCGCTGAGCGCGCCGGGCCCGGCGACCTCCGCGAAGCGGCCGAGGCCTTTGCGGCGATCCGTGTCCATCTGCCAGATCCGGTCCTGCGCGCAGGCGAAGCCCATCCCGAACCACGCCTCGTCCTGTGAGCCGGCTTCGATGTGAGGCACGCCGAAGGCGTCCCGACGGATCGACGGGGACGGAATCGCGGCGGCCTCTAGGGTGCCGCGGTCGCCGTGCCGGTCAGCAAGCGTGGGTCCCAGTGGCCGAGTCGTGCGCCCGCCGCGTAGACGCTCTCGCAGAACTCGAGGATCGCCTCGCGCGGCGAGGCGGCCGTGCGGACGTCGTCGTAGGGGAGCAGGAACTCGCGGACGCCCGGGTCCCAGTGGGCGCTCGCCGGCCGGAGACTTTCCTTCTCGATCCCTTCCGGCGCGGGGAACGCGTAGCCGAAGAACGAGGGAGCCGGGACCTGAGCGCTACCGGGCCAGAAGCCGACGCAGATGACCTCGGCGTCGGCCCCCTTGCGCATGATGACGCCGCCGTCCTCAGGCGGCGTCGCATCACGCCCGGAGTATCGCAGCAGGGCCAGGTCGAAGGTGCCCCAGAAGAAGTTGACCAGTGAGGTCTTGCCTCGAAATCGCGACCGGTGCTCCTTGAAGACGATGTCAATCCGCGAGAGGACGTGGAAGAACCGGGTGGCCCAGGCCGGATCGTAGGCGGCATGGGTGAGGTCCTCCGGAAATGGGATCGGGTTGGGGACCTCGGACGGCCGGGGCGAGATGTGGACGTCGATCCGCAGCGCGTGGAGCGCCGCAACGACGTCACGGTAGAAGTGCGCCACCGGCCGGGCGGTGAGCGCCACGCAGCGAGCATCGCCGGTGGTGGTCAGGATCACGACCTGGTGGTCGATCAGGTCGACGTCGACCTGGAAGATCCGATCGCCCGACGCCATCGGCGAGGTGGTCAGCCCGCGCGCGGTCAGGTAGAGCGGGACGTTGGCCCACTGCGGCTCGAACGGCGACAGCGCCAGGCGCACCTTGCCGATCACCTGGAGTTCCATGTGCAGGGTCGCCATGGTGTCCTTCCACGCGGCGTAGGGGAGCTCCGGAAAGCCGCGGACGCCGACCGCCGCCGTGCCGGCGCCGGTTCGATCGGTAGCCACACCCCATTGTTACACTGCGAGAACCGCATGCCAATCCAACGACTGAGCCCCGAGGGGATGTTCAAGCCCGGGCATTACTCGCAGGTGGTGGCCGCGGCGGGCGCCATCACCCTCTACATCTCGGGACAGGTCTCGGTCGACGCCCAGGGCAAACTGGTCGCGGCGGACGACCTCCCCGGACAGGCCCGGCAGGTCTACGAGAACCTGCGCCTGGCGCTGGAGGCGGCGGGCGCCACACCGGCGGACGTCACGAAGATCACGACCTACGTGGTCGGCTACCGCACCGAGTACCTGGCCGCCCTGACCGAGGCGCGCATCACCGTCCTGGGCTCCGACCTCCCGGCATCCACCCTGATCGGGGTCCAGACCCTGGCGCAACCCGGGTTCCTGGTCGAGGTCGAGGCCACCGCCGTCATCGACTGACCCCCATCCGATCGGCACCGGGCGCTCGATACACTTCCGGCATGGCCGACGCGCCGCTCCGTGGCCTGCGCATCGTGGCCGTCGAGCAGTTCGGGGCGGGACCCTTCGGCTCGCTGCACCTGGCCGACCTGGGCGCCGACGTCATCCGGCTCGAAGACCCCGCGACCGGCGGCGACGTCAGCCGCTACGTCGCGCCCGGCCGGCAGGGCCGGGACAGCCTGTACTTCGAGGCCTTCAACCGGGGCAAGCGCAGCCTGCTGCTGGACCTGAAGCAGCCGGCCGGCCAGGAGGTGCTGCATCGACTCGTGCGCGACGCGCACGCCGTCTACACGAACCTGCGCGGCGACGTGGTCCACGGGCTGGGCCTGACCTACGCGGTGCTGGGCCCGATCAACCCGGCGATCGTCTGCGTCTCGCTCTCCGCCTACGGCCGCGACGGCGCTCGGGCCGCGGAGCCCGGCTACGATCCGCTGATCCAGGCGGAGGCCGGATGGGCCGCGCTCACCGGCGAGCCCGACGGCCCGCCGCAAAAGAGCGGACTGTCGCTGGCCGACTACGCCGCCGGCCTGATGGCCGCCTTCGCCCTGATGGCCGCGGTCTTCGATGCGCAGCGCACAGGTCGCGGCCGCGACGTCGATGTCAACCTCTATGACGTCGCGCTCGCCATGCACAGCTATCGCGCCACCTGGTACCTGAGCGCCGGCGTGCCGGGCGAGCGGACCGCGGCCTCGGCCCACCCCAGCATCGTGCCCTTCCAGTTCTTCGCCACCGCCGACTCCTACCTCGCGATCGCCTGCGCCAAGGAGAAGTTCTTCCGCGCGCTCGCCGAGCTGCTCGAGATGCCGGAGCTGGCGGCGGATGAGCGGTTCGCCTCCTTCGAGGCTCGGCGGCTGCACCGGGAGGCGTTGCTCACGATCCTTCAGGCTCGCTTTCGCGAACAGCCGACCGACCACTGGGTTCGCCTCCTGCGCGGCCGGGTGCCGGTCGCGCCGGTCCGGTCGATGGAGGCTGCGCTCGACCGGGACGCGCTCGAGGCGCGCGGGATGCTCGCCGCCTATGTCCACCCCGCGCTCGGCACGGTCAGCTCCGTCGGCCTGCCGGTGAGGATGTCCGGGTTCACCCCCACCTACCGGCCGGGACCGCCGCTCGACGGCGACCGCGCGGAGGTCCTGGCCCAGGCCGGCTACGGGAGCGCGGAGATCGCGCGCCTGCGCGATCGGGGCGCCTTCGGGCAGGTCTCGGACGCTCCACCCTGATGGACTTCACGCTGACCCCCGAACAGACCCGATATCGCGAGGCCGTGCGCGACGTCTGCGCCCGCTTTCCCGAGTCGTACTGGCAGGGGCTCGACGCCCAGCGGCGCTACCCGGAGGAGTTCGTCCAGGCTCTCCAGGATGGCGGCTGGCTCGGCGTCCTGATCCCCTCCGAGTACGGAGGCGCGGGCCTCGGCATGGTGGAAGCCTGCGTCGTCCTCGAGGAGATCAACGCCAGCGGCGCGAACGGCGCCGCCTGCCACGCGCAGATGTACACCATGGGGGCCCTGCTCCGGCACGGCACGCCCGAGCAGAAGCGCCGCTACCTGCCCGAGATCGCGGCCGGCCGCCTTCGCCTGCAGGCGATGGGGGTCACCGAGCCGCAGGCGGGCAGCGATACGTCGCGGATCACGACCTTCGCGCGCCGCGATGGCCAGGGGTGGGTGGTCCGCGGGCAGAAGGTGTTCACCTCGCGGGTCCAGCACTCGGACCTCCTCCTGCTGCTGGCCCGGACCACGCCGGCCGAGCAAGTCGCGCGCAAGACGGACGGGATGAGCCTGTTCCTGTGCGACCTGCGCGAGGCGGGCGCCGCGGTCGAGGTGCGGCCGATCGCGACCATGGCCAACCACGAGACGAACGCGCTCTTCCTCGAGGACCTGCGGCTGCCCGCCGGGGCGCTGGTCGGCGAGGAGGGCCAGGGCTTCCGCCATCTCCTCGACGGGCTCAACGCGGAACGGATCCTGATCGCCTCCGAGAGCATCGGCGACGCTCGCTGGTTCATCGACCGATCGGTCGCCTACGCGCGGGAGCGGGTCGTCTTCGACCGGCCGATCGGCGCCAACCAGGGGGTCCAGTTCCCGATCGCCCGCGCCTACATGCACGCCGAGGCGGCCTCGCTGATGCGCTGGCAGGCGGCCACCCGCTTCGACGCCGGGCAGCCCTGCGGCGCGCCGGCGAACATGGCCAAGCTGCTCGCCTCCGAGGCCGCCTGGGAGGCGGCCGAGGTCGCGATGACGACCCACGGCGGCAGCGGGATGGCGGTCGAGCTGGGGGTCGAGCGCAAGTTCCGGGAGGCCCGCCTCTACCTGGTGGCGCCGGTCACCAACAACCTGGTCACCGCCTACGTGGCCGAGCACGTCCTGGGCCTGCCCCGCTCGTATTGACGGGCGCGCTACACTAGGCGCATGGGCGGGGGAAAGCCTGCGGCCGGCGCGGTTTCCGTCGTGCTCGCGCTGCTGGCAACCGCCTGCGGGACGTCGACCAGCACGAACCCGTCACCCTCGACCGGCGCGCCGCTGGTGTTCGGCGCCTCTGTCTCGCTGACCGGGAGCCTGTCCAAGGAAGGCGGCCTGACCAAGCAGGGCTACGACCTCTGGCTGGACTGGATCAACCAGCAGGGCGGGATCGTGGTCAACGGCGTGAAGCATCCGGTCCAGATCAAGTACGAGGACGACCAGAGCAACTCGGACCTCTCGGCGACGCTGGTCCAGAAGCTGATCACCGATGAGAAGGCGAATTTCATCCTCGGGCCCTACGGCAGCGCCGCCACCGCCACCGACGCCGTGATCGCGGAGAAGAACGGCATCCCGATGGTCGAGGCCAACGGCGCGGCCCAGGCGATCTTCAACAAGGGCTACAAGTACACGTTCGGCGTCCTCTCCCCCGCCAACAAGTACCTGACCGGCGTGCTCGACATGGCCGCCACCTTGAGCCCCAAGCCGACCACGATCGCCATGCTGACCGCGAACGACAACTTCTCGGTCGAGGTGGCCAAGGCGGTCACGGACTACGCCGCGACCGTGGGGATGCAGGTCGTCTTCAACAAGTCGTACCCGGCCGCCGCGCCGGACGTGAGCGGACTGGTCAGCCAGGCCAAGCAGGCCAATCCCGACATCGTGATGAACTCGGGCCACCTGGCCGAAGCGATCGCCATCAACAAGGCGGCCAAGCAGCTCGGGTTGAACGCGAAGATCTTCGCCTACTCGGTCGGACCCTCGACCCCGGACTTCATCAGCGCGCTGGGGCCGGACGCGAACTACGTCTACGACGGGTCGCAGTGGACGCCGCAGGTGAAGTACCATCCATCCTTCTATCTGTCGGTCAGCGATTACGTCAAGGCGTACGAGCAGAAGTACAGCAGCACGCAGCCGCCCGACTACCACGTCGCCGAGTCGACCGCCGCCTGCCTGGCCTTCCAGAAGGCGCTCGAGAACGCCGGCTCGCTCGACCCGGCCAAGGTCCGCGACGCGCTCGCCGCCCTCGACGTCGTGACCTTCTTCGGCCAGATCAAGTTCGACAGCCGCGGCATCAACATCTACAAGCCGATGGTCGTCGAGCAGATCCAGAACGGCGTGCACTACACCGTCTTCCCGTCGACCGTGGCCAACGGCTCGCCGAAATATCCGACGCCCGACTGGTCGTCGAGGTAACGCCCCCTTCCTGACGCGCCGCCCAGGGCGGAGGACAAAGGCGACATGAGCCAGTTCGTCCAGCAGGTCATCCTGGGAGTGCTGCTGGGTGGCGTGTACGTCGCGGTCGCGCTCGGCTTCTCGCTGGTCTGGGGCGTCCTCAACATCGTCAACCTGGCCCACGGCGCGCTGATCATGGTCGGCGCCTACGTCACCTGGTTCTGCTTCAGCCACTGGCACGTCGACCCGTTCCTCAGCCTGCCGGTCGACGCCGCCGTCCTCTTTTTGATCGGCTACGGGCTGCAGCGCGGCGTCATCAACCGCCTGATCCGGGCGCCGCTCCTGTTCACGTTCCTGCTCACCTTCGGGATCAACCTCGTGATCGTGAGCCTGCTGCTGCTCGTCTTCACGGCCGACTTCCGGTCGGTCACGCCCAGCTACTCGGGCGCGGGCCTGCAGATCGGCACGATCGCGATCCCCTATATCCGGGTCGCCAGCCTGGCGGTGGCGCTCCTGCTGGCCGGCATCCTCTGGACGGTGCTGAACCGGCTGCGGATCGGGGCCGCGATCCTGGCGGTGGGCGCCGATCGGGATGCCGCCCAGCTGGTCGGGGTCGACCTGCGCCACATCTACGCCATGACCTTCGCGATCGGGGCCGCCTTTGCCGGCGTCGCGGGTGGGCTGATCAGCACCTTCCAGTCGATCACGCCGACCGCCGGCGACCCCTACACGCTGCAGGCGTTCGCGGTCGTCATCCTTGGAGGGCTCGGCCGGGTGAGCGCGACCGTGGCCGGCGGCTTGCTCTTCGGGCTGATCGAAGTCCTCGGCCAGAGCGCGCCCGGACTGGGATCCGGATTCGCGAACGCGATCGCCTTCGCCGTGCTGGTGATCGTCCTCGCCGTCCGTCCCCAGGGATTGCTGGGCCGGGTGGCATGAGGATTCCTGCGTCCCTGCTGCGGCGGGTCACGCTCGGGATCGGGATCGTTGCGCTGACCCTGCTCGCGCTCATGCCGCTCACCTCGACCGACGCCGCCCAGCAGGCCGGCCTGCCCCTGCTGACCGACCGGCTCTGGTTCCGGATCGCGACCACGGTCGCCATGTTCGTGGTGCTGGCCTCGGCCTGGAACATCATCGGCGGCCTGACCGGCTATGCCAGCTTCGGCAACATCGCCTTCTTCGGCCTGGGCGCCTATGCGACCGGCGCCCTGGTCAGCAACCTGCACTGGGCCTTTGCGCCGGCCCTGCTGGCGGCACCGCTGGCGGCCGCCGCCTTCGCGGTGCTGATCGGCCTGCCCCTGCTGCGCCTGCGGGGCCATTACTTCGCGGTCGCCACCCTGGGGGTGGGGGTGGCGGTCGGCGAGGTGGTCAACAACGTGGGCCCGCTGGGCGCGTCGACCGGGCTCTTCCTGCCCATCGTCCGCTCGGACCTGCTCTTCTTCTACCTCATGCTGGCCGCCGCGGTGCTGGCCGTCTTGACCACCTGGATCATCCTGCGCACGCGTTTCGGCTACGGCCTGCTCGCGATCCGGGAGAACGAAGAGGCGGCGGCCGTGATCGGGGTCAACACGCTCTTCTACAAGGTGGCCGCCTTCGCCATCGCCGCGGCCCTCACCGGGCTGGCCGGCGGCATCTTCGCCCAGTGGAACAGCTTCATCAACCAGGAGAACGTGTTCGCGATCTCGGACAACGTCTCCATGATCCTGATGGCCGTGCTGGGCGGCGCCGGGACGCTGCTCGGCCCGGTGGCCGGCGCGATCGTGCTCGAGCTCGTCATCCAGACGCTCGCCGGGGGCGGATCCGAGGCCGTGTACTCGCAGATTGCGCTCGGGATCCTGCTCGCGGTCTGCGTCATCTTCATCCCGCGCGGCGTGATCGACTTCTTCGGGGGCCAGAGCCGGCTCTCCCTGGGATACCTGCGCCGGACCCTCCGGGAGACGAGCGCGTGAGCCTGCTGGCGATCGAGGAGGTGGGCAAGCGGTTCGGCGGCGTCAACGCGCTGGCCGGCGTCAGCTTCCGGGTCGAGGACGGCGACGTGCTGGGGATCATCGGGCCCAACGGGGCGGGCAAGACCACCCTGCTCAACTGCGTCAGCGGCGTCTTCCGGCCCGACCAGGGCGACATCCGCTGGGACGATCGTTCGATCACCGGCCTGCCGGCCCACCGGATCGCCCGCCTGGGCATCGGACGCACCTTTCAGATCGTGCGCCCCTTCCCCTCGATGACCGTGCGCGAGAACACGGCCATGGGCGCGCTCTTCGGGCAGCCGCGCGGCCGGCTGCAGCCGGGGGCCGCGCTGAAGCAGGCGGACGAGGTGCTGGAGCTGGTCGGCCTGGCGGCGAAGCGGCACTTTGCCGTGCTGCGGCTGACCGTTCCCGATCGCAAGCGGCTGGAGGTGGCGCGGGCGCTCGCCATGCGGCCGCGGCTCCTGTTGCTCGACGAGGTGATGGCCGGGCTCAACCACGTCGAAGTCGACCAGGCGCTGACCATGGTGCGCCAGGTCCACTTAAGCGGCGTCACCATCGTCCTGATCGAGCACGTCATGAAGGTGATCGTGGGCGTCTGCACGCGCGCGCTCGTGCTCAATTTCGGCCGGCCGCTCTGCGAGGGGCCGCCCGAGGAGGTCCTTAAAGACCGTCGCGTGATCGAGGCCTACCTGGGCGAGCGCTACGCCAAGCAGGCGGAGGGCGGAGGCCGCCCGGATGCCTGAGGGGACGCCGCTGCTCGCGGTGCGCACGCTGCGGGCCGGGTACGGCCAGACGACCGTCCTCTTCGAGGTCGACCTCGACCTGTGGCCCGGGGAGCTGGTCGCGCTGATCGGCGCCAACGGCGCCGGCAAGTCGACCCTGCTGGGCGCGCTCACCGGACTGGTCCGGACCGCGGGCGGGCGGGTCACCTTCGAGGGCCGGTCGGTCCTGGGTCGGCGTCCCGAGATGATCGTGGCGGCGGGCATGGTCCACGTGCCCCAGGGCCGCCGCCTGTTCAGCACGATGAGCGTGCAGCGCAACCTGCTGCTGGGCGCCTACCGCCGGCACGACGGCGGCATCCGGGACGACCTGCAGCGCGTGATCGGGTACTTTCCGGCGCTGGCGGACAAGCTGGATCGCGACGCCGGGACCCTCTCCGGCGGGGAGCAGCAGATGGTGGCGATCGGCCGGGGGCTGATGGCGCGGCCGAAGCTCCTCATGATCGACGAGCCCTCGCTCGGCCTGGCCCCGAAGGTGGTCGACCGCGTGATGGAGGTGGTGCGCGAGATCAACCAGGACGGCACCGCGGTGCTGCTGGTGGAGCAGGACGTCGTCCTCGCGCTCGAGATCGCGGACCGCGGCTACGTGCTCGAGAACGGCCACATGGCGATGCACGGGCCGGCCTCCGAGCTGCGGCGCGACGAGGCGATTCGGAAGGCCTACCTGGGCGTCTGAC
>DASQGL010000058.1:0-37547 GCA_035632635.1 Candidatus Limnocylindrales bacterium | reverse complement strand
GGGAGGCCGGCGGATGCTGAGCTCCTCCGTCACCGCGGACGGCGAACCGGTCCGGACGAGAGTCTCGATCTCGTGGAGATGGCGATCGATCGCCGAATCCGGGATCCCGGCGGGAGCGTAGGTCGTGAACAGCACGGCGCGCGTATCCGGTGTCAGCCTGGTGCGGTGATCGGGACCGTAGAGGACGGTCGAGATCACGCCTTCGCTGTCGCGGATCGACAAGTCGCCGGGCTTGACCTCGAGTTCCCTCTCCCCGATGCCGAGGTAGTGCTCGCCCTCATCCGTCTGCGCCGCAACGAGCGGAGGGCGCAGGGCGCCGAGGTCATGGCCCGCGGTCAGCAGCAGGTTGTCGAGTTCGGCCGCGAACATGGCGCTGACCAGCGGGTTTGCCGCGGGCAGCGGCCGTCCCCGCCAGGCGACCGACTCCAGTTGGAGGAGGACGTGGTAGGTCTTGCCGAAGCGCCGGTAATGCTCAACGTACGGCCGCAGGGTGGGCAGGGTCTCGAGGCTGCGCCGGGACTGGCCGGCGTAACGATCGCGCAGCTTCGACTCGACGGCGCGCAGGCTCGCCTCGAGATCAGGACCGGGTGTCGGCGTGACCGAGGTCATGGCCAGGATGCCGATCGCGGCCTCCGGGTAGGCGCTCTGCCAGGACTCGGCGAAGGCCAGGGACAGGCTCACGATCAG
The DNA here is from genome assembly GCA_035632635.1 of Candidatus Limnocylindrales bacterium. Taxonomy (GTDB): domain Bacteria; phylum Chloroflexota; class Dormibacteria; order CF-121; family CF-121; genus CF-120. Next base: position 36,860 of record DASQGL010000058.1, on the reverse strand, counting down.
GCCGGGATCGGGGCGTTCGCAGGTCCCGACTCGGAGACGGCCTCGGCCACGAGCCTGCCGTACCGGTCGGCGAGCAGCCGAGCCTGCTCCTGGTCATCCACGCTCACGATCACGTGGTACTGGGGCAGATCGGGATCGGGGAGCACCAGGACCCAGCCGCCCTCGACGAAGATCTTGATGCCGTCGGCGAGGTCGACCGCCTGCTCGCGGTGCATCTCGACCATGGTGCGCATCACCCGGCCCTTCGCGTCCCACGGACAGCTCAGCAGCCGCTCCTGGTACGCCCCCTCGGGCAGCTCGGTCCGGATCTGCGAGAGCGGCCGCCCATCCCTGGCCAGGAACTGGAGGAGCGTCATCAGCGCGAACGTGGCGTCGAAGGCGAGCTGATGCTCCGGAAAGACATACCCACCCTTGCCATCCGAGGCGAGCTTCGCCTGGTGCTGCTCGGCGGTGCGGAGCAGCGCCGATGGCTCGGCCTTGCTCGGCACGAATCGCCCGCCGCATCGTTCGACCAGCCGCTCGATGGCGCGGGGCGCCGTCGCCGGCGCCACCACGATGCCCTGGGCATCCTGGAGCGAGAGGAGGATCAGCACTCCGAAGGCGGCGTGATGGTCGAGAAGGTTGCCCTGGTCATCGATCACGAAGAACCGTTCGGCGCCATAGTCGATGTACGCGCCGAGGTGGCAGCCGAGCGTGCGCGTGATCAGAGCCGCCTCACCGAGGGAATGCTCGAAGGCCTCTGCCGTCTTCGGCTGGTAGCTCTCGTCGAACCCTGCATTGAGCGGGACCGAGTCGACGTTGAGCTCCTTGAAGGCCCGGGGGAGGACCAGCGACCCGGACCCATGGTCGAAATCGACGAGGACCTTGAAGCCGGCCTGACGGATGCGCTCGATGTCGAGCCGGCCGAGGATGCCGTCCAGGTATGAATCGATGGCGTCGCGCGGATAGGTGATGCTGCCCATCTCGTAGAAGTGCACCCGCCGGATGTCTTCGCGATAGAAGATGTTCTCCAGCTTGCGCTCGGTGCGCTTGTCCAGGATGACGCCGGTGTGATCGAACATCCGGATGTCGGCCGAGCGCCGGTCCAGCGGCGACATCTGAATGTGGACGGCGCCGGCAAGCTCATGGGTCTGGGCGTAGTACTGCGCGGCTGGAATCGGCAGCTCGCTCAGGTCGATGATCGACGCCCCGGCCGACATCATCCCGGAGACCATGGCCCGCTTGATCATTCGGGATGGGCGCTGGCTGTCCCGGGCCGCCGCGATGGCCGCGCCCTTGGGGAACAGCGCGGCAAAGGACGCCCCGAGCCGGGCGCTGTACTCCGGAGTCAGCTCGATGTTGACCAGGCCCGTGAGGCCATAGGAGGAGAACAGGCCACGCTTCCAGTGACCGGCCCAGATGATGCTCTCGTGCACGAGCGAGCCGGGCTCGATGTCCTTGTCGGGCCAGATCTTCACCCCCGCGTAGATCGTGCTCCCCTCCCCGATCGAGACCCCGTCGCCGATCACCGACCCCTCTTCGAGCAGGGAGTTGTTCTTGACCGTCACGTGCCCGCAGACGATCGCCTGCCGCAAGCGCGAGTTCTCGCCGATGTAGGAGTAGTTCCAGATCACCGAGTTGCTGACCTTCGTGTTCTCGTCGATCACGGAGAAGTTGCCCACGCAGACCGGCCCGTTGAGGAAGACGCCCGCCTTGATCTTCGCCTCGCGCCCGATGTAGGCGGGACCCTGCAGGCGGACGTCATGGCCGAGCTCGACGTCCTCGCCCACCCAGATGTCGCCGTCCCGGCGCTGGCCGGCGATCTCGACCGCGACCCGCCCGGCGAGCGCGTCCCAGTTTGCCTGGTAATAGGTCTGCAGGTTGCCGATGTCGCACCAGTAACCGGGCGCCAGGTAGCCGAAGAGCGGCATGCGCCGGGCGAGCATGGCCGGGAAGATGTCGGCGCTCCAATCCACGACGCGGTCCGCCGCGACCAGATCGAGCACCCTGGGGTCGAGCACGTAGATCCCGGTGTTCACCTGATCGGAGAAGACCTCGCCCCAGGACGGCTTTTCCAGGAAGCGCTGGACCGCCCCGTCGGGACCGGTGATCACGACGCCGTACTCCAGCGGCGTGGGGACCGAGGTCAGCACGATGGTCGCGAGCGCCCCGTGCTCTCGGTGGAACTCCACCGCTCGCCCCAGGTCGATATCCGTCAGGGCGTCGCCGCTGATCACGATGAACGGCTCCTGCAAGTGGGATTGCGCGTTCTTGACGCTGCCGGCGGTCCCGAGGGGCGCATCCTCGACGACGTAGGTGATGTCCATCCCGAAGTCCGACCCGTCGCCGAAGTAGTCGCGGATGGCGCTCCCCAGGTACTGGAGAGTCACGATCACCTCCTCGATGCCTTGCTCGCGCAGCAGGCGGAGGATGTGCTCCATGATCGGCTTGCCCACCACCGGGACGAGCGGCTTGGGCAGCCCACTCGTGAGCGGTCGGAGGCGGGAACCCTCGCCGCCCGCCATGACCACGGCCTTCATCGAATCCTCAGCCCAGGCTCACACCGCGGAGCGGGCTTCGACCGCCGCCCCGATTCGCTCGCGAAGGAAGGCCGCGGAGTCCTCGGGCTTGACCACGTTGATCCAGATGCCGGTCCCCAGCTCGAAACCCGCCGCCACACTCAGCTTGGGGATCAGTTCCAGGTGCCAGTGGTAGAGCGACTCGTGATCGCCCTTCAAGGGGGCGTTGTGGATGTAGAAGTTGAAGGGCGGATCGTTGAGCGAGTCGGCGAGCGCTCGCAGCGTTCCCTGGAGGGCCTCCGCGAACGCCGGCTTCTCCCGGCGCACCTCGAGATCGCCCAGCGAGCTCGAGTGGCGGCGCGGCACGATCCAGGTCTCGAACGGCGTGCGGGCCGCGAAGGGGCAGTACACGATGAAGGCGTCGTTCTCGAACACCACGCGCTGGGCGGCCTGACGCTCGTCCTCGATCGTCCGGCAGAACACGCATCCTCCGGACTCGTCGGCGTACCGCCGAGCGCCCGCCAGCTCCTCCTCGAAGTGCGGCGGTACGAGCGAGATCGCGTAGAGCTGCGAGTGCGGATGCTCCAGCGACGCCCCCGCCGGCCGCCCGTGGTTGTAGAGGATCAGGACGTACTCGAGGACGGGGTTCTGCTGGTGCGCCTGGAAGCGGTCGAGATACGACTGCACGATCTCTTCCACCTGGTGGCGGTCCAGCTGCGGCCAGGACGCCCGGTGATCCGGGCTGCTGATCAGGACCTCGCAGGCCCCGATGGCATCGCGCTGGTGAAAACGCCCCACATGCGACTCCTGACCCTCCGGCTGCAATTTGAACGCGGCATAGAGGTTGGGAACGACGCGGACCCACCAGCCCGGCCCGTTCGGCTCGGTGCCCGGCGCCCGGTAGGCCAGGACCTCCGGCGGCGTCATCTGCTCGTGCCCGGGACAGAAGGGGCACACGTCGCGAGCCGGTACGGATTCGCGCGGGGCCTGCGTGAACGAGTCGGGACGGCGAGCGCGCTCGGTGGCGACGGCCACCCAGCGCCCGGTGATCAGATCCTGGCGAAGTTGAGGCAAAGCGAGCTCCTTTGGAGAACGGGCCGGCGGGGCCTTTCCATTATGGTCAACGCAGGCGGGGGCAAAGACCGGCTGCGGCTACCAGGTGAGCGCCGGAGCCGCGTACTCACGGGCTTCGAGGTGGTGGCGGATCGCGGTGCGGTAGAGGGCGGCGTATTGCTGCGCCGAGTTCGTCCAGCTGACGTCGCTGCGCATCGCGTTCGCCTGAAGGCGTCGCCACAGGGCGGGCTGACGGAAGGCCTCGAGCGCGCGGACCACCTGCGCGTACAGGTCCCAGTGGTCGTAGGCCTCGAAGACGAAGCCATTCCCTGTCTGGGCGGCAGGGTCGACGTCCGCGATCGTATCGGCCAGGCCCCCGGTGGCCCGCACGATCGGGATGGTCCCGTAACGCAGGCTGATCAACTGGCCGAGCCCGCAGGGCTCGAAACGCGACGGCATCAGAAACATGTCGGAGCCGGCGTAGATGTGCTGGGCAAGGATGGGCTTGAATCCGATCGTGGCCGACACCTTGTCGGGGTGGTCGCGCGCGGTGGCCCGGAACATCTCCTCGTACCGTTGGTCTCCGGCGCCCAGCACGACGAGTTGCAGCCTCAGCCGCATCAGGCCCCACATGATGTTCGCGATCAGATCGAGCCCCTTCTGGTCGTAGAGACGGGAGATCAACCCGATCACCGGCACCCGCGCGTCCTCCGGTAGACCGACCTCGCGCTGGAGCGCCAGCTTGTTCTGCACCTTCTGCTCCACCGTCTCCAGCGTGTAGCGAGCGGCGATGTTGGGGTCGGTCTCGGGATTGAACACCTCGTAGTCGATGCCGTTGATGATCCCGTGCAGCTTGCTCTTGTAGACGCGCAGGAGCGGGTCCATGTGCTCCCCGTACTCGGGCGTCAGGATCTCCTGCGCGTAGCGGTTGCTGACCGTGTTGACCACGTCCGAGAAGTACACCCCGCGGCCGAGCAGGTTCACGATCTCGTCCAGGCCGGCGATGCCGGGCGTGATCAGGCCCCAGGGGTCGAGGTCGGCCAAATGCAGCGTGCCGTAGCCGAAGACGCCCTGGAAGGCCAGGTTGTGGATGGTCAAGACCGTCGCCATGTCGGCGTAGAACGGATCGCGATCATAGAGCTTGACCAGCATGTTGGGGATCACCGCCGTGTGCCAGTCGTTGACGTGCACGACGTCCGGCTTGAACCCGAGCGGTCGCAGCATTTCGAGGGCGGCGCGGCTGAAGTAGATGAACCGCGCGTCGTCGTCCCACAACCCGTACATGCCCTCGCGGGCGAAGAACTGGGCATTGTCGATGAAGTACACGGGAACGTCCTGGCCGATCCTTCCTTCGAGGACGGTCGCGTTGATCGTCTGCTGGGCCAGGGGCACGGGGAGGTCCTTGACCACCTCGCGCAACCCATAGCGCTCCACGTCGATCGAGCCGTACCGGGGCATGACCACCCGGACGTCGTGGCCCAGCTGACGGAGCGCCTTGGGCAGCGCGCCGGCCACATCGGCCAGCCCGCCCACCTTGGCAAACGGCGCGACCTCGGCCGCCACCAGCAGGATCTTGAGCGGACGGGGACGCGCCTCGAGCCCGTCGCCGGGCACCCGCACCGTGATGGCGCCGGTGGGCGGCAGCTGCTCCACGATCTGCGGCCCGGATGCCACCACGGCGACCATCTCGAGGGTTTCGCCGGGCTCGTGGCCGAGCGCCGCGAACGGCACGGCGAGCTGGACGGGATTCGAACCCCCCGGCTGCCCTCGCCAGGTCGGCGCGGGGGCCTGCTGCCCCTTGCGGAGCTGGCGCAGCTCCGCGGTCGCGGAATCCGGGCCGAGCTGCGCGGTCAGGACCGCGGCCGGCTCGAAGCCGAGGCGGTCCTGGGTCGTGGCCGGCTCGAGGGGACGCCATCCCGCCCCCCCGGGCTCCGCGCCGGAGGGCGTGCCGGAGAAGAAGACGCGAAGGCTCAACGGCGCCTTCGAATCGACCGGCCCGAGCAGGTCGAACCGGAGATACAGGTAACGGTCGTCGTGCCCGTACCAGAGCCGTCGAACCCGGCCACGCGGCGGGTGCATGGCGCCGTAGAGCGCCGTCGGGTCGACATAGCCGCCGGCCAGCCATGCCGCCTCGTCGATGGCGCCGTCGAGCCGCGGCGTGATGGTGCGTTCCGGCCGCTTGAGCGCCGGCGCACTCCCGTCTTCGATGACCGGCCGGAAGAGGGCCATCGGAGGACGCCGGCCAAGGCGTCCATAGACGTTGCGCAGATGCAGGCGGAAGAGGTTGTCCCAGACGACGTCCATCCCCGAGTCGTGCCGCCGCCCGAACCACCAGAACCAGTCACTGCCCTCGGCGATGAGGGCTTCACGGCGGGCCGATGCAACCGCATCCACGCCGAGCTCGTCGGCCGTCTTCGCGACCGCCTCCCGGGCGGCGCCGAGCAGCTCCCAGGCCCGGCTGTGCTCCGGGTCACCGATCCACGTATCGAGGCTGGCGTTGATCCACGATCCAGGCACCACGTGGTCGATCGAATGACGCTCCGGGTTGGAGTCGAGGAACGCGCCCGGGGTGGTCAGGCGCAGCCCGGTGTCAGCGCTCAGCCGGCCGTAGAGCTCGCTGAGGAACCGGTTCCCATCCTCTTCATAGAAGTCCCAGCAGTTCTCGCCGTCGAGCGCGATCGTGACCAGTTGCGGCGGATCGCCGGGCCGCTGCCGATCCCGGATCGCGTGCAGCCGGGCGAGCAGATCCGAGACCGCCTCCTGCGCCGGCTGATTCTGGTACTCGAAACCGATCAGGTTGGAGAGCCGGGCATCGCGGAAGACCAGGTCCACCGCCTTGCCGTCGCGCTCATACCGGTAGGGACGGTAGAGGAGATCCGGATGCCGGACCTGGTCGCCGTCCCGCGCCGCCGCGCCGTCGCGCGAGCGGTTGAGGACGCCCTCATCGCCGATGGACCAGCGCAGACCATGATCCTGCGCGATCGAGGGGAGTTCGTCACCGATGGCGAGCTCGGGGGGCCACAGGCCCCCGGGCGCAGCCCCGAACAGCCGCCGGTAGGACTCGACGGCGCCGGCGACCTGCTCCGCGGCGTCCTCCGGATGGGCGAACGGCTGGTGCGGCAGCGCGATGGTCGGGACCGCCGCGCGAGCCGTCTGGAGATCGCAGACCAGGGGCATGATCGGGTGGAAGTACGGACTCGTCGTCAGCTCGGCCTGTCCGCGCTCGCGCAGCGCGCGATAGGCCGGCAGGACCTTGCGCATGGCCTCGAACTGGGCGGCGATGACCGGCTCTTTGTCGGCCTCGGAAAAATCCCGTCCCCGCCGCAGGAGATCGCGCACCGCCGCGTCATCGGCGAGCACGGTCGGATCGATCCAGGACAGGTTGAACCAGACCTGGAGATCCCGAAGCTCGGCATCCGTCAGCAACGCGGCGAGCTCCGTCTGTGAGCGGGCGGCGGACTGTTCGCGCCTCAGGACGAGCTCGAGGAAGCGCGGATAGCGACGGACGCGCCGGATCCGGCTGGAGTCGGTGAACCAACGCACCACGAACGCCCGCTCCTCCGCAGTCAGATCGGCTGACGGACGGCGGGTCAAATCGAGATAGACATCCGATGTTCCCGGCTTTTCATAGGCCTCGATCTGCTCGCACAGCGATGGCACGAGGTTGAAGGTCTGGACGACCGTCGGATAGGCCTCCAGGATGGCCGCCATCCGGTAGTAGTCCTTGGCACTGCGCAGGCGCACCCACGGCAGCAGGAAAGTATTGGTGACATCGTCCAGGTAATACGGCTGGTGCATGTGCCAGACGAAGGCCACATGGAGGGGGGCGCTCACGGCCGACTATGTTATCGAGAACCGCGCCGAAGGCGGCGTGGCATCAGCCCGCCTCATCGAGGACACGGGGCGCACTCTGCCCGTTCACCAAACGCTCAACCATGGGTGCGACCCGGTACACGAAGCGCAGCCGGGGCGAGTATTCGATCGTCAAGCGATCGCCCGGCTGCAGCCGGTCGAAGGTGGCGCGATCAACCTTGAACGACTCCGCCCACATACCCTTCGCCAGGGCGCGGTCCCCAGCCTGCACCGCGACGTGGTAGGTATGGCCGAAGAGCCCGACGTCGCGCCGCATGCCGACCACGCGCCCCGACATCGAAGAGCGGCGGGCGCGCCAATCCCACAGCCCGCGCAGGAGGACGACCACCCCGAGCGGCATCAACACGGTCGCGATCGAGGCGATCAGCGCCAGGGCGAGGAGCAGAGCCGGGCGCATCGGGGTGACGAGCGCCCGGATCAACCAGGGCTGGGCGGCCACGATCGATGCGGCCCCAAGGCACAGGGAAACCAGCCCGGCCGCCACCGCCCGCAGCGGCGGCTCCCCCTGACTGATCGACCACAGCTGCCACTTGACGCGCGGTCGCATCGGGCGGCCGTCCGGCCCGACCGCGATCAGCAGGTGCCCCCAGGGAAGGGACCCGCCGACCAGCTTGAGCAGGACGATCGCCCCAACCGCGACCGCAACCACGGCAAGATCGAGGATGGCAGGCACCAGCAGACCCCGCAGGTATAACCCGGACTGGCTCAGGCGTCTTGCTGCTCGAATACGAATCGTATTCGGGCTCAGGGCTCAGTTGGGCCGGTCCGAGACGTACTGGCGAACCGCCTCGCGAAGCTTCGGCAGGGGGTCCGTCTTCAGGAAATACCGGTCACACCCGGCTTTGAGCGCCTCGGCTTCGGTCGCCATCCCGGCCGTGTAGACGATGACCTTGATCGGCAGCCGAGTCTCGCGGACCTTCCGGCAGATTTGCAGGCCGTCCATGCCAGGCATCTGGACGTCGGCCACGACCACCGCCAGCTCCTGCTGCTGGATGATCCGCCAGGCGACATCGCCGTCGGCGGCCTCCAGGACGTCATGGCCATCCAGCTCGAGCAGCGTCCGCAGCATGGTGCGCACGTCCCGATCATCGTCCGCGACGAGGATGGCGGACCCTGTGGTGTCCCCGGGTAGCGGGGCAGCAACTCCCCACTCCCACAGTCCCCTCCTCGCGACCATGCAGAAAGAATTCTATTCGGAGGAACTATCAACCGGCAAGGCGTCGCGATATCCGTGCTTTCCGTCAGCGGCGATGTCGCTATTGCCATCCCTGGGTGAGGGCGACAAACTCGAGGCGCCGCAGGAGCAGATCGATCACCCGCTGCCAGGTGTACTCTCGCGCCGTCCGCTGAGCGGCGATCCGAAGGTTCCGGGTCGCCTCGGGATGGGCCCTGAGCTGCTGAACGTAGGCGCTGATCTCGGCCGGGTCGTCCGTCTCGAGGACGATGGCGTTCCGAAATGGCTCGGCGTAGTCCTCGCCGGTCGCCCCCACGAAGGCCACGCCGCCAGCCGCCATCGCCTCCAGGCCAACCAGCCCGAACGGCTCGTGCCCGCTGTTCGCCAGGGTGGCTGTGGCGGCCGCATAGATGGGCGGCAGGAGATCGTCCGGCAGGAACGCTGTCACGTTCCAGACGTCCGCCTCGGCCTCCTTCCGGAGCGCGCGGGTGAGGTCCTGGACGTCGACCAGCCGCTTCCGAAGCGGCGCCACACGCAGACCCTGGCGAGCGGCCGCCTCGAGGACCTCGCCGCCGAACGGCTCGATGCCGCCCCGCATCAGGAGCCGGGCGGCAACCCCGCGCCGCTTGAGGTCGGCGACGGCGCCGACCGCCTGGTGCCAGCGCTTGTCCGGCGAGAAGCGGCCGATCTTGAACAGGAGCGCCGACGCCCCGGCCGCGGCCCGGATCGCCCGGACGTGAGCGGGGTTGACGGTGCCGATGACCGACGCCGGGATCCCGTTCGGCACCACGATCGGATTGACGCCCCAGCGCCACATGATGTGCTTCATGTAGCGGCTGACCGTCATCAGGGTGGCGTGGCGCGCAAGCGCCGTCCAGTCGATCCGCTCGAACCCGAAGTGGTTGTTCGCGTTCCACAGCAGGAGGCAGCGCTGGCGCAGGCCCGCGAATTGCAGGCGGTCGCCGAGCAGGATGAGGGTGCGCGCCATCTGCCACTCCTCGGCAAGTACGACGACCCGCCGCCCCTGCTCGAGCGCCGGACGGATCCAGCGGTCGATGAGCGCATCCGGGAGGCTCCGCTCGACCTCGGCCCGCTTGTCCTCCTCCCCCTGGTAGACGCCGAGGGGGTGATAACGGCTCACCCACTGGGCCCACCGGTGCAGCGTCAGGCGTCCGTCCAGGATCGCCTCCTCGCCGGGGAGCTCCGGGTCTCCGACGAAGAAGAGGTGCGTGGTGAGCCCCCGTTCGGCCAGCGCCCGGGACAGCTCCCGGACGCGGACCCCGAGCCCACCCGCCTGCGCGTATTCGTCCGGGCCTTCGAAGGAGACGATCAGGAAGACCAGGTCTGCCGATTCGAGCATCAGCGGTGTCCGAGCAGCTGGAGCGCCCGGGCGTGGGCCGCGGCGGAGGCGGATGCCAGCAAGGTCGTTCTGGCGCTGAGGTCGCTGGGTACCCGGGAAAGCGACCCGCCCTCGAGGTCGGTCGCCACGCCGCCCGCCTCGCGCAGGATGAGCAGCGGTCCCGCCAGGTCGAAGGCGCGCATCGGGAGGGGCGCCATGGTGAGCGCGATCGCACCCGTCGCCGTGTAACACAGGTTCAGGCCGACCGAACCGAGGATGCGCAGTCGCTCCGCGTGATCGACGATCTGACGCACGCGGTCGATCGCCGCCAGCGGTCGGGAGGCGTCCATCTGCACGAGTGGGTAACGATCCCCGGGATCCAGCGCCTGCGGCTCGATCTGTCTGCCGTCATGGAAGGCTCCGGCCGACCGCTGCGCGCTGAACTCCTCGCCGGTCGCGAGGTTCCAGACCAGGGCAACCTCGACGTCCTGCAGGGTCGGACCGCCGGCCATGGCCAGGACGACGGCGTAGTATGGCACCCCTTGCTTGGCGTTGAGGCTCCCATCGACCGGGTCGACGAGGATCAGGGCATCCCCGCCGAAGTCGCGCGTCCCGAGCTCCTCTGAGACAAGCTGGAATCGGAGGCCGCTGCGATACGCTTTTTCCAGGTGGCGAACCGCAATCTCCTCGGCAGCCGCGTCCAGAAACACGGTCTGGTCTCCCCCGGCGCCGGCGCCCACGACCGCGCGCCCGCGGCCGGTACCGGCCAGCGGAACGATCTGGCGACGGATCTCCGCGGCGATCTCACGGAAGATGGGGAGCCAGGCTGATGCGGTCACTTGCTGAAACGGTCGGCGCGCAGTTGCCTGCGTATCCTACTAGAGCGCCGCTCCGCTCCTTCCTGCGCGGCAGCACCTGGCGCTCCTGGTTGCGGCTGTGCGGGATCGCGCTGCTGGTCAAGCTCGCGATCGCGGGCGCGGCGCTGGCGCTGGTCGGCGCCAGTCCCGATCCGGTGACCGCGATCGTCTCGGACTGGTTCCACTGGGACGCGCCCCACTACCTGTCCATCGCGCAGTCCGGCTACGTTCGCGCGGGCGATCTGCGCAACCTGATCGCCTTCTTCCCGCTGTACCCGGCGCTGATCCAGGCGTTGGCGGTGACGGGCCTGCCGCTCGAGGCGGCAGCCCTGCTGATCAACAACGCCGGTGGACTGCTGGCCACCATCCTGCTGTACGAGATCGGCCGGCACGACGGCGACGAACGCGCCGGATTCCGAGCGGCGGTCATCTTCAACGTGTTCCCCACGGCGTACTTTCTGGTCAACGGGTACACCGAGGGCCTCTTCTGCGCCCTGGCGTTCGCATCCGTGCTGGCGGCGCGCCGCGGCCGCTTCGTGGGCGCCGGACTGCTCGGCGGCCTGGCCGGAGCAGCGCGGCTGACCGGCGTGGCGCTGGTCCCGCTGATGCTCTGTGAAGTCTGGATGGCGCGCCGGCGTCTTGGGCGTCTCTACGACGGCATCCTGGCGGTGATGCTGCCGGCCGGCGGGCTTGCGATCTATCTCCTGATCAACTGGATCGTTCTCGGCGACGCGCTGGCGTTCGTCCAGGTGCAGCGCGCCCACTGGTATCACCGGCTGAGCGCGCCCTGGGTCGGCTTGATCGAGGCGGTGAAGAGCATCGGGTGGCGCACCCCATGGGAGAAGTTCACGGTCGGCGGCGCTGAGCTCGCCGGCGGAATGACGGCCTACGTGACGACGGGGCTCAGCGCGCTCAAGCTGCGGCCGGGGGACGCCGCCTACGCGGCGACCCTCACCGTGCTGATGACGTTCCTGCCGTTCTGGCTCAGCATCCCCCGCTACCTGCTCGCGATGTTTCCACTGTTCCTCCTGCTCGGCCGGATCCGGCAGGCGGCGGTGCAGATTCCCCTGGCCGCGCTGTCGTTCGCGGGGCTGCTCATCTTCTCGGTCGCCTTCGCCCGCGGCTACTGGGCGTTCTGAGCGAGAAAGCGTGGCCGCCCCTGCGGGCCCGCTTACTGGCGGCGGCGAGACCTCGCCACGCTGCTGAGCACCCCACTGACGATCACGTAGATCAGCCAGCCCAACACGATCTGACCGCCGGAGACGACGAACTTGTATCCCAGCGACCCCAGGATCGCGAAGGACAGGGCGAACAGCAGGATGTTGATCACGATGATGAACAGGCCCAGGGTCAGGATGGTGACCGGAAGCGTGAAGAGCACCAGGATCGGCCGCAGGATCGCGTTGACGAGCGCGAGGATCACGGCCATGATCACGGCCGCCAGCAGGAAGCCGGAGCGGATGTTCCAGATGAAATAGAAGACGAACAACAGCGCGATCACGTGGATCACGAACCGGGTCAGCACGGCGGCTCCATTCTACGGGCCGGAGGGCACGCGGTAGATCTGGTAATTGGCCGTCCGGAGCAGCAGCTGGAAGTTCGTCTGGAAGTAATCGAGATTGGCATGCCAGGTCGCCAGCTCGTCCGGACCGATCACGACATAGGTCGCGTGGTAGCGGCGGAGCAACGGGAGCGCCTGGGCGTCGCCCGCATAGATGTGCGCGATGTCCCGCTCACGTTGGGCATAGTCGATGCCGTAGGTCCACAGCCAGCCGCGATAACTCATCAGCACCGAGCGTCCTGCCAGGTCGGCGACCGGATTGGTCGGCCGGTCCCCGGTGACGAAGATCGCGTGCGGATCGGTGCGATCCCGGACCGCCGCCGCCAGGGCGACCTCCTCTGAGCTGAACCACACGTAGGTGGGACCCCGGGGCGGCAGGGCGGGGAGCAGGGACAGGATGCCGGACGCGGCCAGGGTCAACCAGAGCAGGACGGCGGCCGCGCGTCCGGGCCAGCCCGTCCGCCAGAGCCAGACGAGCACGGCGCCGACCGCGACCCCGCCGGCGAGATACCAGAAGACCAGCACCTTCGTGTTGTCCCAATCCCAGGGCTGGAACACGATGACGTTGGCGACGAGGAAGACGAGGCAGAAGGGCGCCAGCAGGAACCGCGCGCGGCCCCGCAACGCGAGCGGGCTCAGCAGCGCGATCAGCAAGAGCGGCCAGAACGCGCCCGTGTTCTTGATCCAGAACCAGACGGGGTTGTCCGTTCCGGCCAGCCAGCCGAGCTGGAGGCGTGGGTAATGAAGGGCGACGGGGGCGCTGGGGTCTCCGGGGACCGCGAACAGGAGCCGCGGCACGGCGAGCAGGAGGACGGGCACCCCGAAGAGCAGCCAGCCTGGCCGCGGCAGGACGATCGCCCAGGTGAGCGTGACGATGCCGATCACGACCAGGCTGTGCACGTGGAACCAGGGAAGGGCTGCCGCGAGCATGCCGGCCCAGAGGAAGAGCGCGTCTTCCTCGCCGGGCGGTCGGCGCGCGAGCCGGCCGAGCGCGCGCCACGCCTTCGACCACTGCCAGCAGGCTGTGCCGTAGACCGCCGGGGTGAGCAGGAGGAGCACCGCCAGCACGATCGCCGCCCCGAAGACGAAGGACCGCTGCGGGAGCCAGTAGGAGAGGATCGGGTTGTACCACTGGATGTTGACCGGTGGCTCGAAGCGATCGTACGTCCGCGGCATGCTCGTCAGGGTGGTGATCAGCCCATGCGCCGACGCGTCCTGGAGGAAGAACCAGAAGCCCAGGCCCCCGCCCAGCAGGGTCAGCGTGACCGCGAGCATCCCGGGGGCCGACGACCCGGTCAGGCGCCGCGCCCACAGGACAAGGCCGCCGAGCGCAAGCGTGGCCATCGCGAAGGCGGGCCAGATCAGCGCGGCCGGCACACTCCATCCGCCGGCGAGCAGCAGCGCGCTCGCGAAGTCGGGCGCGAATGGATACCGGAACGGCGTGGACGCGAAGAGCGGGTTTTGCGGGGGCAGGTTCTGTCCGTAGGCGAAGGTGGTGGCGTAGCTGGCATGGAACGACCAGTCGGACCAGACGTTGTTGTAATGGGCATAGAGTCCGCCCGGAGCGGCCACGATCGCGCGCGCGAAGAGGAAGGCCATGGCGATCGCGATGACCAGCATCCCGGCCAGCAACCCGAGCGCCTGGCGATCGAACGCCTCCGGCCGCAGCCGGCGCACGAAGGCGAGCTCGGCCCGGCCTCGGCGGCTGGTGGTCAGGAGGATCGAAACCAGCGCCGTGGCCGCGATCAGCAGGAGGACGAGAGGGAGGTGCACGCCGATCAGGAGCGCCAGCAGGTAGCCCGCCAGTGTGGCGCCCACGATCGCCGCGATCAGCCCGACGACCAGGCGCTCGGGACGGTTGAGCGGTCGAGGCAGCCAGCAGGCGATGGACACGCCGAGCGCGAGCGTGGTCAGCGTGAGGAGGGCGCCGGACACCGGCGTCAGATCCAGCTCGGCACCCACATATGACTGAGCCAGCTGCTATACGGAAGCGGAAGCCCGGTCCACAGCGGGTAGAAGTAGATGAAGAAGGCCAGCACGGTGGCGAGGTACGAGTAGACGATGACGCGGCCGGCCTGGCGCGCGAGCGGGCCGCTGAGCCGCGCGAGGGAGCCGGTCAGGCGGAACGGGCGCACCCAGGTCAGCACCAGGGCGAGGGCCAGGATCATGAGCGGCAACCCGCCAAGCATGTGGTACAGGAAGAGGCCGCGCGGGACGCGGGAGAACGGCAGCCAGGCGGCGAAGAAGGCGACCAGGATGAAGATCGCGGCATAGCTGCGCCTCCAGACGGCGAGGGCACCGCAGGTCACCAGCGCCGCGATGCTGGCCCACCAGATGACCGGGTTGCCGAGGTTGAAGATCTCCGCGACCAGGTTCTGTCCCGTGAAGTGGTCGGCGCCCAGGCCCGCCGACTGGTAGTAGTAGGCGACCGGCCGGTAGAGCGCGGGCCACGAGAACCAGGGGCTGTAGTACGGATGCGGCGCGCGCAGGGTGTAGTGGTAGTTGAAGGTCCAGCGATGGAAGTTCACCAGGGACTGCCAGGCGTTCCCGAGGTCGAAGTGCAGGGGGCTGAGCCCCAGCGGCGGCTCAACGAAGGCGTCGAGCGAATGGTGCACGGTCAGGTACTGCGTGAAACTGAGCAGGTAGACGATCGCGGGCAGCAGCGCCAGGCTCAGGATCGCGACGCCGCCGGTCCGCCGGTCATAGCGAACCACCCGCCGCCAGAGCAACCCGCAGAGCAGCACGACGACCGTGCCATAGGCGGCCAGCGCGGTCCACTTGGCAGCCAGTCCCAGCCCGAGCAGCAGCGCGGTGACCACGATCGTCCACCGCTGCCTGAAGGGCGTGCCCGCCCGAACGTGGAGATGAAAGAGGAGATAGGCGGCCACGATGAACGCGATCGGGAAGATATCGATCACGGCGGTGCGCGACTCGACGAACATGAGCCCGTCGAACGTGGTGAGGAATCCGGCGGCAATCGCGAAGAACCGGATCGGCACCAGCTGGCGAGCCAGCAAATACATCAGCGGGACGACGGCCGTGCCGAACAAGGCGCTCATCACGCGCCAGCCGAATGAGTTGAAGCCGAACAGCTTGATGCCGAGCGCGATGATGAGCTTGGCCAGCGGCGGCTCGGGATCGAGGTAATCGCGCCCGCGCAGATTGTCGAGGGCGTCGTTGGCGAAGTAGAGCTCATCGAAGACGAACGGGGACGCGGGTGCGATCTGTCCCGGCTGCCCGAGACCGGGCAGCTTCGGGTCCTGGTAGTTGTGGCCGATGCCCCAGACGGTGATCGGCGCGCCCGAACCGGGGTGGGACAGGAAGTCGAGGAAGACCGGACTGCCAAAACGCAGCAGCGCCGCGCACAGGGTCAGCGCCACGAGGTAGACGAGGTCGGCGCGGTCCACCCTCCACCAGGCACGGGCGGAGAGCGCGGCAGCCGGCGCGCGCGCGCTCAGCCGCTCCCCGCCCGGACGCGGCCCTTGACGGCCGCGATGAACGCATCCGTGTCGGTGATCGGCAGCACCAGGTCCGCCCCGCTCACCATCCGAGCGCCGAGCCGCCGTTCCAGGTCATCGATCAGGTCCGCCTCCCGGCGATCGATCCGGATGTAGACGGCCGGGTCACGCGACAGACGGCGGACGAACCGGTTGAGGTACCGTCGCCGCTCGGCGGCCTGGAAGGCGACCCCGAGCGGTTGCTTGCGGACCCGCGTGAGCGAGCCGAAGGGTAGGTCGACCCGGGTCATGAGATAGCGAAGGCGCAGGTGGTCGGCACCGATCTCGATGTAGGCCAATCGGCTCATGGTCCGCAGCACCCCAGCGAACAGGATCGCGAGCACCAGCAGGGCGAGGTTCAGCACGGCGAATTGATGAACCATGACCGAGTAGGCCGTCAGGCCGATCAGGAGCGCGATGTAGATGCCGATGAACCACTTGCCATCATCCCATCGCTGCAGCCCGTAGCGAATGTAGAAACGGGCGGGCAGGGCCCCGGTCATCGCGTGAAACGTACCGTGCCCGTCCGCTCCATCAGATAGTCGGCGCCCTCGAAGTACGCGTCGAGGTTGGGCTGCCGCTCCAGCCACTGCAGGTATTCGCGTGCCATCGCCTCGAGCGAGATCTGCGGCTCCCATCCGCCGGCCCGGATCCGGCCGATGTCCGGGATCACATGCCGCGGATCGCCGATGCGATAGCGCCCCGGGACCTCGGGTGTCACGCTGCGGTCGGCCGCCCGGATCAGGGTCCGGGCCAGATCGAGCACGGTGTGCGCCTTCCCGCTGCCGACGTTGTAGACGCCGACGGGCAACCCCTGCGCCGCGACCAGCGTCGCGCGCGCGGCGTCGGCCACGTGGACGAAGTCACGCAGCTGATTGCCATCTTCGAGCAGCTCGAGCGGCCGGTCCAGCGCCAGGCGCAGGGCGAAGATCCGCAGGGCACCGTCGTAGGCGTTCTGGAACGGCTGAGTGCCGCCCTGGACGACCGCGTAGCGCAGGACCACCCAGTCGAATCCGTGCCGCTGCGCGGTCAGGCGCACCAGGTCCTCC
The DNA here is from genome assembly GCA_035632635.1 of Candidatus Limnocylindrales bacterium. Lineage (GTDB taxonomy): Bacteria > Chloroflexota > Dormibacteria > CF-121 > CF-121 > CF-120. Next base: position 19,959 of record DASQGL010000058.1, on the reverse strand, counting down.
TGGGCGAGCTTGCTCAGTCCATAGACGCTGCTCGGCTGCACGTGCCCTTCGTCGGTCACCATGGGCGTGACGGCGCCGCCGCAGCGCGGACAGGGCGGATCCCAGACACCACGCTCCAGCGACTGCGCGCTTCGCGGTTCGGGGTAGACGTCACCATCCTGCGGGCACCGGTACTTCCCTTCGCCATAGACGGCGACCGTCGATCCGAGCACCAGCCGCTTGACCGCGGTGTTCCCTTCGGCCAGCAGCTCGAGCAGGAGCGCCGTCCCGACCGCGTTGATCGCGAACAGCTTGCTGTACGAGGGCAGGTAATCGCGGTGATCGGCGAGATGGATCACGACCTCGGCGTCCGCGACCGCGCGGACCCAGTCCTCGCGCTTGCGCACGTCACCCTGGATCACCTCGATCCCGGCCGGCAGGGAGGGCGGCTGGCTGTGCGCCGGCGGCGAGAGGTTGTCGAGGACGCTCACCTGGTGCCCCTGCTCGAGCAGCAGGAGGGCGGTGCGCTGGCCGATGAAGCCGGCCCCACCGGTGATGAGCACCTTCATTCGACCGGAATTATAGGTACGGGGGGCGGCGTCTCCGACAGGCCGATTGCAATGAAAAAGGCCGAGACTTGGGGGTCTCGGCCTTTCAAGGAAGGGGAAGCGACGCCCACGATACCCGCGGCCCTGTTAAGGATCGGTCAAGTCGGTGTGACGAGCCCGTAACGCCTGCGGCTGAGCTCGCGCTTGCTCCCCCGATCAGCCTCGCGGCTTGACCAGATGCCCTCGAGGCGAGACCTGCTCGGTATACCGGCCAAGATCGGCGATCAGCGGCCGGGCCGAGCACACCGGGCACGCCTCGTCCCTCGGGAAGGGGATGACGCGGGTCTCGCCGCTGAGCCCGTCGTGCTGGAAGAGGCGGCCTGCCAGGACACCCGGCAGGCCGAGCATGAGCTTGAGCGCCTCCTCCGCCTGGACGCTCCCGACCACGCCGGTGGTCGCGCCGAGGATACCCGCCTCCTCACAGCTCTGGACATCGCCGGGATCCGGCGGTTCGCGGAAGAGGCACCGCAAGCAGGGATCGCCCGGACGGACGGTCAGCACCTGCCCGTGCCACTGGAGGACCGCGCCGTGCACGAGCGGGCGTTTCAACAGGACGGCCACGTCGTTGAGCAGGAACTTCGTTTCGAAGGCATCGGTCCCATCGATCAGGACGTCATAGGCCGCGGCAAGCACGGCCGCGTTATCCGGCCGGAGGGTCCCCGCGATCGCCTCGACGCGCAGCTCCGAGTCGATGGCCCGAAGGCGGGCGCGCGCGGCCTCCACCTTCGGCCGGCCGAGGTCGGCCTCCGTGTACAGCACCTGCCGCTGGAGATTGGAGAGTTCGACCGCCTGGTCGTCGATCAGGCCCAGGCGTCCGACGCCGGCCGCCGCCAGGTAGAGGGCCGCCGGCGAGCCGAGCCCACCGAGGCCCACGACCAGGGCGGACGACCGTCTCAGCCGGCTCTGCCCGCGCTCGCCGACCTGAGCCAGGATCTGCTGCCGGTGATGCCGCGATCCGTTCATCGAGACCCGGCGGCCTGGACGAACGCCTCGTAGTCGACGAGGCCGCGGATCGCCGGCCGGTCGCCGCAGAGCGGACAGGCGGGATCGCGCCGGTAGCGCACCTCGCGAAACGTCATGGCCAGGCTGTCGTGGAGCAACACGCGACCGATCAGCGGGTCGCCCCGGCCGGTGAGCAGCTTGATCGTTTCGGCGGCCTGGATGCAGCCGATGATGCCGGGAAGCGGGGCGAAGACCCCGACCGCCGGCGAGTCCGAGACCAGCCCGGGCGGCGGCGGCTCCGGGTACAGGCACCGGTAGCAGCCCTGACCGGGGACGAAATCGGTCACCTGCCCTTCGATCCGGAAGATGCTGCCGTGGACCAGGGGCTTGCCGGCCAGGTAGGCCGCGTCCGAGAGCAGGTAGCGGGCGGCGAAGGTGTCCGTGCCGTCGACGATCGCGTCGTACCCGGCGAGCAGTGTCAGCGCGTTCGCGGCGGTGACCGCGTAGGGGTGCGTCTCGATCCGCACTTCCGGGTTCAGCGCGTGCAATGCCCGGGCGCCCGCCTCGACCTTCGACTGGCCGATGCTTGCCGTCTGGTGCAGCACCTGGCGTTGCAGGTTGGAGAGGCGAACCGCGTCGTGGTCGCAGAGCCCGAGCGTGCCCACGCCGGCCGCCGCCAGGTACAGGGACGCGGGCGAGCCGAGGGCGCCCACGCCGACGATCAAGACCCGCGATTGGAGCAGCTTCTGCTGCCCGCGAGGGCCGAGCTCCTGGAGCGACAGATGGCGGGCGTACCGTTCGGCCTGCCGTCCGGTCAGCGAGGCCGTCATGTCAGGCGCGCGCCGGGCGGCGCCCTCGGGTTGGGACGGCCTTGTAGATCCCATGGAACACGGGAGGCTCGTCGCGCTGCAGCCGCAGCAGATCGGCCAGCGTATGGGCGGCGAAAACGCGACGCGCCGCCTGCTCCGCCTCGAGCGCGAGCCGGTCCAGGACCGCCATCGAGGCCGGAGCCGGCGACCCGCCGTCGGGACCGGCGTCGGTCGTGCCCTCCAGAGAGGCGATCACCTCGTCGAGACGGATCTCGGAAGCCGGCCGGCCCAGCATGTGACCGCCGTGCGGTCCGCGCAGCGATCGAACCAGGCCGGCGCGCCGCAGCGTCATCAGGACCTGGTCCAGGAACGGACCGGGCACGCGCTGGCGCCGGGCGATCTCGGCGCTCTGCACCGGGCCGCGCCCCTCGCTGCGCGCCAGCTCGCAGAGCGCCCGCACGCCGTACTCCGTCTTCATCGAGACGCGCATGCTCAGCGGCCTCCCCGGGCGGGGCATGTTGTTGAGTTGATCAGTCAAGTATAGCGCGCCGGCCCCGCGGGTTACGCCGGTGCCGCCGGCTCAGGAGCAGCCCAGCAGGCAGGTGGCGAAGGCCAGGAACAGGGCGCCCAGGAGGACGACCGGGATCGTGGTCGCGATCAGGCTCAGACTGCGATAGCCGATCGCACGGCGGTCCTCGGGGCCCGACCGCAGCCTCCGCCGGAGGATCAGGCCCTCGGCGGCCAGCAGCAGGGACGCCACGCCCAGGCCGAACGCGGTCATCACGATCGCCCAGGGCGTGCTGGGCGTCCCCTGCTGGTTCGTGAAGGCGTTGACCGAGGCGGCCAGCACGCCGACCAGTGCGAGCAGGATGCAGACCGGGACCAGCGTGAAGGTGATGCCTCGCATGGTTCGGGACTGCTCCGGCCGGCGCGAGAACTGCCAGGCCGAGTTGATCAGGTAGGCGAGGTAGGCACCGATGACGACGTAAAAGAAGAGTGGCGTCATCACATCGACGAGCGTCGCGGCCAGTAGATGCGCGGGCACTCTGTCCGGAGTATACGAAGGGACGGCGGGGCCGCGGTCAGGCGACCCGATCGATCAGGTCAGGATCCGATAGATGTTGTTGATCACGGCGAAGGTCGTGATGAAGGCCGCCACCAGGTAAGCATTCCAGACCACCGGACGGCTGCGTCCGATCGCGAAGAGGAGCGCGACCAGACCCCCGACCAGTCCGAGTTTGAGGACGTAGACCGCGAGCTCGCCGTCGTGCGCGATGATCCAGGCCGCCGCCCCGTTCAGCTCCTGCCGCCCCTGGCTCAACCCGATGTGCGTGGTCGCGATGTCCATGAGCTGGGCCGTACAGAAGCCACCCAGGATGATCACGCGCTTCCGCATCGACGGTCCCTTCCTCTTGGTTTCCGCCAGCTCCGCTTCCACTCGCTCCCCGATCCCGATCATTGCTTCAAACTCTACAGTGTCACTATCATGAAAGCAATACTCGACACTCGTTGCTTTCCCCATGGCCACGCCCGGTTTTTCAGACTGGCGCGATTATATGGCCAGTTGCACGCTCCGTCCAGTCCCAAATGGCCGTTCGTGTCGGATGGAGACCGGAGGTGACGGTGGGTGGCCTGCCGGTCAGGGACGGCCGGCGTTCACGGCCCGCGGGGCGAGGATCTCGCGGCGCTTGCCGAGCAGCCACGGTCCGCCCAGGAGCAGGCCCAGGACGAGCGTGATCCCGCCGCCCAGGCGCAGGTACTGCATCCACTGGGCGGAGGGGTCGAGCGTCGGATCGTAGTCGGTGTGCGCCTTGAGCTGGAAGGCGAGCGCGCCCACCTGCCCCCTCATGCTCCAGATGAGCATCGTCGCGGAGCGGTTGTTCCAGCGCAGGTCCTCGGTGATCCCGGGAAGGCTGGCGCAGGGCCAGACCCCGAGCGTTGGAGAGAAATGGACCGCGACCGCCGGCAGCGAGTTGTTGCTCTTGGGCGGCGCGGTGAACTTGAACGTCTTCGGCGACTTGCTCATATCGAAGAAGAGCACGTCCTGGCCCGTCTGGTTGTCCAGCAGGAGGTCACAGCCGCCCGGGCTGCCGGTGATCGAGAGACCCTGGGTCACCGGCACGATGCCGTCCACGACCGTCCGGTAGGGATCGCCGTCGTCAGCCCGCGCCGCCACCGGCTGGACCAGGAGCAACAGGAGGGGCAGCAGGCACGCCACGAGCAGGCGCTTCACCCCCCTATAACGACGGGAACCGCCGCGGCTGGCACCGCGTCGCCGAGCCGGCCGTCAGGCGCGTCTACACTGGTCCCAGCAAGGAGGCGCGATGCCGTACGAATTCGTCCGCTCCGAGACGGACGGCCCGATCGGGATCGTCACGATCGACCGGCCGCAGGTCCTCAACGCCCTGAACCACCAGACGATCGCGGAGCTGACCCAGGCGCTCGAGGCCTTCGACGCGGACGACGCGATCCGGTGCATGATCCTGACCGGCGGCGATCGGGCGTTCGCGGCCGGCGCGGACATCACCCAGATGGTCGACGCGGGTCCGGTCGAGATGCTCCGCGAGGATAACTTCGCCCGTTGGGCGCGCCTTCGGGCGCTGCGCAAGCCCGTCATCGCCGCCGTCAGCGGCTACGCGCTGGGCGGAGGCTGCGAGCTCGCCCTGACCTGCGACCTGATCGTGGCCTCGGAGACCGCGCAGTTCGGCCAGCCCGAGGTGAAGATCGGGATCATCCCCGGGGCGGGCGGGACGCAGCGGTGGGCGCGTGCCGCCGGCAAGGTGCGGGCGATGGAGGTCGTGCTGACGGGCGATCCGGTCTCGGCGGTGGAGGCCGAGCGGATGGGGGTCGTGAACCGCGTGGTCCCGGCCGGGGCCCACCTCGATGAAGCCAAGCGGCTGGCCAGGACGATCGCCAGCCGCCCGCCGCTGGCGGTAGAGCTGGCGAAGCAAGCGGTCAACCAGGCGCAGGAGGTCCCGCTCGGCACCGGCCTCGAGCTGGAGCGGAAGCTCTTCTACCTGCTGTTCGCCTCCGAGGACAAGCGGGAAGGAATGCGCGCCTTCCTCGAGAAGCGACCGGCGCGCTTTCGAGGGCACTGATCGTGGCCGGCGAGGGCCCGGTGATCAGCGAGCGCCAGGCGGCCGTGCTCCGGCTTCGCCTGAACCGGCCCGAATCGCTCAACGCCATCAGCGGCGAGATGCTCGTGGCGCTGCGCGCGGCGTTCGAAGCCGCGGCCCGGGACGACGCAGTGCGGGCCGTCGTTCTGAGCGGCGAAGGGCGCGCCTTCTCCTCCGGGGGCGACGTGAAGGAGATGGCGCAACGGTACGAGGCGCGCGGCGCGGAGCTGGGCGACGAGCTTCGCCAGTACTACGCACCCGTGATCCGGGCCATCCGCCGCTGCCCCAAGCCGGTAATCGCCGCCATCAACGGCACCGCCGCGGGCGCCGGGCTGAGCCTGGCGATGGCGTGCGACCTGCGGATCGCGGCCGACGACGCGCGACTGCTGGTCGCCTTCGTTCGGATCGGGCTCGTCCCCGATGCCGGCGCACTCTTCTTCCTGACCCGGCTGGTCGGCTTCGGCAAGGCGATGGAGCTCGCCCTGTCGGGAGAGGCGATCCAGGCTGGCGAGGCGCAACGGATCGGACTGGTCAACGCGGTGGCGCCCGCCCACGATCTCGACGCGACGGCGATGCGCTGGGCACAGGGCTTCGCGGAGGGTCCGCGCCAGGCTTACGGGCTGACCAAGCGCGGGCTGGAGCGGGCGCTGTCGCTGGACCTGGAGCAGGCGCTCGAGCTGGAGGCCCACCTGCAGACGCTGGCCGCCCGATCGCCGGACCACCGGGAGGCCATCTCCGCCTTCGTCGCCAAACGCAAGCCGCGGTTCGGGGGAACGGACTGATACAATCTGCTTCCTAAGGTTTGGGAGGTGGTGCCCATGGCAGACAGTAGTAGTTACGTAAGAGAGAGCGGCGCCTGAGGGCGCCGCTCTTTTTTTGCTCAGCCAGCCGCGAGGCGAGCCGCGAGGCGAGCCGCGCTTTCGCCCGATAGACGGCGTCAGGCTTGCAAGCGGACGCGGTCTTCCTGCAGGTCCTGGACGATCATGACGCCGCTGGCGCCTTCCACCGAGCGAAACGCCTTGAGCAGATCGGCGATCGACATGCCGCGCGGGACCTCGAGACTGAGCTGGACCCGGTCGTGCGTCGTACCCACCTCCTGATACTGGACCGCCTGGCATGATGCGCCGATCGAATCCAGCATCCTGGTCAGGCGGGCGAGCGAGTCGTCCCTGCGAACCATGTCCAGCGCGACGGTCGCCTGCTCCGGCCTGCGGAAGAACCTCCGTTCCATCGGCTTGAGGACGGTGAGGACGAAGAGGATGAGCAGCGTGCAGAAGACGGCCACGTAGTAGGCGCCGGTCGCAGCCGCCATCCCGATGGCCGCCGTCGCCCAGATGGTCGCCGCCGTGGTCAGGCCGCGGACCAGGTCCTTGCGCAGGAAGATCGTGCCGGCGCCGAGGAAGCCGATGCCGGTCGTGATCTGCGCCGCCACCCGGGTGGGATCGACGCGCGAGGGATCGCCGAAGCCGTAGGCGCCGATCAGGGTGAAGAGGCACGAGCCGAGCGAGACCATGGTCACCGTCCGCAAGCCGGCGGCGCGCTCCTGGCGCTCCCGCTCCAGGCCGATGACCCCGCCCAGGATGAGTGCGACCGCCAGCCGGACGAACAGCTCGAGCGGCTCAGGCACGGTCGCTATGGTAGCGCGGCCTTCACGCCCGCGCCCGCGTCCGGACTACGCGGCGTAGATCAGGTCGTCCGGATCGGGCTCCATCGGGGCCCCGTGCCGCTCGCTGAACAGAGCCTCCTGGATCGCGAAAAGCGCGTCCATGAGCTTCGAGATGCCGATCTTCACCTTGAGGTTTTCCAGGTGGCCGCTCAGCCCCGTGGTCGAGTCGAGCAGCCCATGCAGCTCCTGAAGTCGCGGCTCGAAGGCCATCGGGACCCGCTTCTGGCCGCGCAGGTTGAGCTCCTCGAGGTCCTGGAGCATGCGGTCGATCAGCCCTACCGGGCGCCGCATCTGGTCCCGGTGAGCCTGCAGCTCCCGGTGGCGCCGCTCGGCGTCACGGATGGTCGCATTGGTCTGAGCAAGCAGTCCTACCATGGCGAATATCCCTCTACGCGTGTTCGCACCTTCGTCGATATGGATAGCAACCAATCCGGATCGGGGTTTATTCCCCGCCCGCTTACACTTCTTTTGCAATGCCCGTGGTACGAGTTGACGGCCTCGCCATCGCCTACGGCGCCACCGAAGTCCTGCACGACCTCAGCTTCCAGATGGAGGCGGGGCAGCACGTGGGCATCGTGGGCGCCAACGGGAGCGGCAAGTCCAGCGTCCTCCGGGTGATCGCCGGCGAGCTCCAGGCCGCCCGCGGCACCGTAACGCTGGCCCCTCGCGTCCGGGTCGCCCACCTGCCGCAGGAATTCAAGGCCGGTCCTCACGAAAGTGTGTACGCGGACGCGCTACACAGCCGGGGCGACATCATGCGGCTGCGGGCGGAGCTGACCGAGCTGGAAGGCCGCTTCGGCACGGCGTCGCCCGACGCCATGGAGGGGCTGCTCGAACGCTACGGGGAGGCCCAGCACGAGTACGAGCGCCTCGACGGCTACGCCTACGACAGCCGGGTGGCCGAAGTGCTGAGCGGCGTCGGGCTCTCCTCCCTGGAACAGCAGCTCGAACCGGCCGCGCTCAGCGGCGGCCAGCGGCGGCGGCTGGCGCTGGCGCGCCTCCTCCTGCAGGACGCGGACCTCCTCCTGCTCGACGAGCCGACCAACCACCTCGACCTGGAAGCCATCGAATGGCTCGAGGAGTTCCTTCGCGTCTGTCGCGCCGCCATGCTGATCGTCTCCCACGACCGCCGTTTCCTGGAGCGGGCGGCCGGCGACATCCTCGAGCTGCAGGCCGGCGTCGGCGAGTGGTATCCGGGCAACTACCGCCAGTACGTCCGCCTTCGCCAGGAGCGGCGCGCCGTGCGCCAGAAGGAGTACGAGGCGCAGCAGGAATACATCGCCCGGACCGAGGAGTTCATCCGCCGTTACAAGGCCGGCCAGCGCGCCCGTGAAGCGCGCGGGCGGCAGACCCGGCTCGACCGGATGGAACGGCTGCGCCCGCCGGCGCCCGACGAGAGGATCCGCATTCAGCTGAAGGCGACCGCGACCAGCCAGCTCATCTTCCAGAGCGACGGTCTCCGAATCGGGTACGGCGACCGGCAGCTGCTCGAGGTCCCCGCGTTCTCGATCAGCGCCGGCGAGCGGATCGCGATCGTCGGTCCCAACGGCTGCGGCAAGACGAGCCTGCTCCGGGTCCTGCTGGGGCAGCTGCGTCCGCTGTCCGGCCGCGTGCGGAGCGGTCCGCGGGTTCGCATGCGCTACTACGACCAGAACCTGGCCGACCTCGACGAGACCAAGACCGTGATCCAGGAGCTGCAGGATGCGTTCGGCCTGCCGGAGGAAACCCTGCGCACCTTCCTCGGCCGGCTGCTGTTCAGCGGCGACGACGCTTTCAAATCGATCCGCGCCTTGAGCGGCGGTGAGAAGAGCCGGGTGGCGCTGGCCAAGCTGATGCTGGACGACGCGGGGCTGCTGCTCCTCGACGAGCCGACCAACCATCTCGACATCCCGGCCCAGGAGATGCTGGAGGAGGCCCTCGACGACTACGGCGGGACCATCCTCTTCGTTTCCCACGACCGGTACTTCATCGATGCGATCGCGACCTCCGTCTGGGCGATCGAGAACGGCCACCTCCACATGCACCTTGGCACCTATTCGGACCTGGAGCGCCAGCGGCGGAGAGCGGCCGCGACACCGCCCGCGGTAGCGCAGGCCGCCGGACGGCCGCGGCCGGCGAAGACCCCGGCGACGACCGCCCGGCCCCGCACGCTCCAGCCCATGGAAGACGCGATCAGCGCGGCCGAGGCCGAGGTCCGCGCGATCGAGGCCCAACTCGCGGATCACCGGACCTACGACGACCCCGGCCGGGCCTCCGAGCTGTCGCTCGCCCACCAGCAGGCGTCACGGAGGCTCCGCGACCTCTACGAGGAATGGGAGCAGGCGGCGGACGCGCAAGCCGGCGCCTGATCCCGGCGCCGGACGTCGCGGTCCGGCCGCCTGCCTGGCGCTGGCGCACCCCGGTGGTGGGCGCGGCCGCGGCGATCCTGCTCGCGATCGTGACCGTCAGCGCCGAACAGGTCGTCGGTGGCGCGGAGGGCCCCTGGGTGGAAGTAGGCGCCGGAGCCTGCGCCGCGCTCTTCCTGCTGGGCACCGTCGGGCTTGGTTCGACCGCGGTGGCGCGCTACCGGGACGGCTTCCGGCGACGCGCGCTGGGGTGGGCGGCCGGGTTCGTCAGCGCGCTGGTCGCGACAGGGTTCGCCATCTTCATCGGCGTGCTCGCGGCCCAGGTCGGGTCGGTGCTGAGCGGCGCCGACACCCACGCCACGGCGCCCGTGCTGCACGGGCTGCCCCGACCGCCGGGCGCCACGCTGATCGACGAGCGGCCCGGGCCGGCCGGCACGGAGAGCGTCTCCGACGACTTCCGCGTCCCGGACCTTGCCGCCATGCCGAACTTCTACCGCGCGGCGCTGGTCAAGGCCGACTGGCTCGAGGACAGCGCGAGCACCGAGACCAGCCTGCTCCGCTTCCACCGCGGCCAGTTCGAGGTGTCGATCCTGGTCGATGTTTCCGGGGCTCCGCCCGTCCACCAACCGGGCGACTACTCGATCACGGTCGATCGCGCCCCCGCAACCCCGTCCGCCTCCCCCAGCTGACCTTAGGCGCGGCGCACAAAAAGCGGGCCGTCAACTCGGCCGCCGGGCACGATGCTTTGCCGGCGCCGCGCCCATACGATCGGGAGGTCGCAGCACAACCTCGCCAGACGGAGGGACCAGTATTCATGGCTATTGACCAGGGCGTGCGTTCGAAGAAGGGGGTCAAGGCGGACCCGCAGTCCGTGATCGACCTGGCCCACAAACAGGGGCTCAAGATCGTCGACCTCAAGTTCGTCGACCTGATCGGGACCTGGCAGCACTTCTCGATCCCGGTCGGAGAGATGACCGCCTCGCTCTTCAGCGAGGGGATTGGCTTCGACGGTTCGAGCATCCGGGGCTTCCAGCACATCCACGAGAGCGATATGCTCCTCATCCCAGACCCCTCGACGGCGATCGTCGATCCGGTCTGCCGGGTGCCCACCCTCAGCCTCGGCTGCGACGTGGTCGATCCGATCACCCGCGAGGCCTACTCCCGTGACCCGCGCTACGTGGCCCGCAAGGCGGAGGCCTATCTGACCTCCACCGGGATCGCCGACACCAGCTACTGGGGCCCGGAGTGCGAGTTCTACATCTTCAACAGCATGCGCTTCGACCAGAACCAGTTCTCCGGCATGTACGAGATCGATTCGGTCGAAGGAGTCTGGAACTCGGGCAAGAATTCCGAGCCAAACCTCGCCTACCGACCGCGGTTCAAGGAGGGCTACTTCCCGGTCCCGCCGACCGACAAGTTGCAGGACCTCCGCTCGCAGATCGTGCTCAAGCTGATCGAGAGCGGGATCGACGTCGAAGTCCACCACCACGAGGTCGGCACCGCGGGGCAGACCGAGATCGACATGCGTTTCGACACCCTGGTCACCATGGCCGACAAGGTCATGCTCTACAAGTACGTGGTCAAGAACATCTGCGCCCAGAACGGCTTCGTCGCCACCTTCATGCCAAAGCCGCTCTTCATGGACAACGGTTCGGGCATGCACACGCATCAAAGCCTCTGGAAAGACGGCGTCCCGCTGTTCTCCGATCCCAAGGGATACGCGGGGATCAGCGACATGTGCCGCTGGTACATCGGCGGCCTGCTGCGCCACGCGCCGTCGCTGCTCGCCTTCGCCGCCCCCACGACGAACTCCTACCGCCGGCTGGTGCCGGGCTACGAGGCGCCCATCAACCTGATCTACTCGAAGCGGAACCGGAGCGCCTGCGTGCGGATCCCGATGTACTTCAACGATCCGAAGGCGAAGCGGCTCGAGTTCCGCACACCGGACCCGTCGTGCAATCCGTACCTCTCGTTCGCGGCCTGCCTGATGGCGGGGCTGGACGGCGTCATGAACAAGATCGAGCCGCCCGCGCCGATCGACGAGGACCTGTACGAGCTCGACCCCGAGATGAAGCGGCAGGTCAAGAGCACGCCTGGCTCGCTGGCCGAGGTGCTCGATGCCCTCGAGCTCGATCACGAGTACCTGACCCGTGGCGGCGTGTTCACCTCCGACCTGATCGAGACCTGGATCGATTACAAGCGCGTCCGGGAGTACGAGCAGGTTGCGCTCCGCCCGCACCCCTGGGAGTTCTACCTCTACCACGACATCTAACGCGATCGCACAGGCATGACCCGGCGGCTCCCCGGCGGAGCCGCCGATCGCATCAGAAGGGAGGAGTGACATGGACACGTTGAGCCTCGATCGCGACAAGCCGTGGCGCCCGGGCGATCATCCCCGCCCCGGCCCGTCCTGGGCCGATGGGGCCCGGCCCGAGCCTGACTCGGAACACGTGGGAGTTCCCGACGCCGAAGACTGAGACCGCGCCCGGCGGTCAGAGCGTCGCGCTGGAGCGCGCGCTGGAGGCGATGGCGGAGGCCGGAGCCCGCTTCTGCTCGCTCCAGTTCATCGACCTGCTCGGAACCGTGAAGAGCATCACGATCCCCGCCGACCGGGTGGCCCACGCGGTCGCCAGCGGGGAGTGGTTCGACGGGTCGTCGGTCGAGGGGTTCGCGCGCATCTTCGAGAGCGACATGTACCTCAAGCCTGACCTGGCCACCCTGCGGATCTCCTCGCGATCAGGCGCTGCGGCGCAGGCGCAGGTCATCTGCGGCATCTACACGCCAGACGGGCAACCGTTCGGGGGCGATCCGCGCGGCGTGCTGGCACGAGCGCTGGCCCAGGCGGCCGAGCGCGGGTACACGTACAGCGTCGCCAGCGAGCTGGAGTTCTTCCTCCTGCAACCGGAGCCGTCACAGGGAGGCCTGCGACCGCTGCCGCATGACAGCGCCGGCTATTTCGACCACGCGCTGGATCTGGGTAGTGAAGTCCGCCTGCAGATCGCGACCGCCCTGCAGGAGCTTGGCATCGACGTCGAGAGCAGCCACCACGAGCTGGCCGCCGGGCAACACGAACTCGACCTCGCCCCGCGCGACGCGCTCACGGCCGCCGATCACCTGGTCACCGCCCGAGCCACCGTCCGGGCGATCGCCCGCGACCGCGGGCTCCACGCCACCTTCATGCCGAAGCCCTTCAACGGGATGGCGGGATCGGGCATGCACACGCACCAGTCGCTGCACAGCCTGCCCGGCGGCGCGAACGCGTTCGCGAATCGAACTGACGAATATCACCTCTCGGACGTCGCTCGCCATTTCATCGCCGGCCAGCTCCGTCACGCCCGCGCGCTGTGCGCGGTGGTCGCCCCGCTCGTGAACTCGTACAAACGGCTCGTCCCTGGCTTCGAGGCGCCGATCGCGGTCAGCTGGGCGCAGACGAATCGATCCGCCCTGATCCGTGTGCCCCGCGTCAGTGGCAGCGAGCAGGGGGCGATGCGCGTCGAGTTTCGGGCCCCCGATCCCTCCTGCAATCCCTACCTTGCCTTTGCCGCCATGCTGGGGGCGGGCCTCTCCGGGATCGAGGAGAGCCTCCCGCTGCCGCCGCCGATCGAAGAGAACCTGTACGCGTTCGACCCCGAGCGTTTCGCCCGCTATCAGCTCGGGCTGCTCCCCGCGTCGCTCGACGAGGCCCTCAAGGAGCTTCGTCACGACGACGTGGTGCGCAATGCCCTGGGCGCGCACGTCGTCGAACGCTTCATCGAAGCGAAAGAGCGCGAGTGGCTGACCTACGCGCGACAGGTCAGCGGCTGGGAGCTCGAGACCTACGTCGAGTCGTATTAGTCCCTGACCTCGGGGGACGCGAAACTCGACCCTGCGGCAGGCGGGGCCGGCCAGGATCTTCGCTCAGTGCTGACACCCACGACAGAAGTCCGTGCTCTCCCCTTTTGCGGTGAGCTCCGAAATCCGATGACCGCACCGGGGGCATTTCTGGCCGCCCTTGCCATGCACGGCCATGAACGCGCGGTCTTGCTTGTGCGGCTCGTAGTGAGGCTGGGCGCGGATCGCCTCGATCGCCTGGCGCAGGACCGTACCGGTCGACGCGTGCAACCGCTGGAGATCGTCCGGCTTGAGCGTGGTCCGCTTACGTAGCGGCAGCAGCTGTGCCGCATGGAGGATCTCGTCGCTGTACGCGTTGCCGATGCCGGAGACGAAGGCCTGGTTGCGCAGGAGGTTCTTCAGCTCGCCTGGATGGCGGCGAATCCGCTGTCCGAATTCCGAGAACTCGACGGTCAGCGCGTCGGGTCCCAACTCCGCCCACCCCGGGATGGTGGGCAGCGCCCCGGGCGGGACCCAGTAGACGCGCCCCATCTTGACCGTGTCCAGGAACCGCAGATCCGTGCCGTCGTCCAGCGTCAGGCGGAAGACGGTGGCTGCAGCGACCTTCTCAGCGGCGGGCGCCCACTGCACGCGCCCGCCCAGCATCGGGTTGATGACGAGGTGCTGGCCGCTGAGGTCGAAGATCAGGAACTTGCCGCGACGCCAGACGCGTTCGAAGGCGCCGCCCTCGAGCTGGCGCGCGAAGTCTTCGGGCGGAGTGCGGAGCATGAAGCTGAGCTTGGGCGACACCCAGACCCGGGAGACCTTCTTCCCCTCGAGCCGCGGCCCAAGGTATTCGCGCAGGACTTCCAGCTCCGGCAGCTCCGGCATCGCTTCCACAGGGTAGCGGAGGATCGCGAGGCGGAGCCCGGCACTTGACTGGACTGGAGGTCCAGTCTAGTATTGCCACAACGAAGTGCCGACGACGAGTTCGAGGGAGCGGATCATGACGCAGGCGTCCCGGCTGCTGGCCGAGCAGCCTCATCCGTCGATCGCCGCCATCGCCACCGCCGCGGGCGTGTCCAAGACGACCTTCTACCGCGTCTTCCCCTCCCGCGCCGACCTCCTCCAGGCCCTCAAGGTCGAGCCGAAGCCCGAGTCGCGCCAGCGCGTGCTCGAGGCCGCGGTGACCCTCCTCCGCACCCACAGCCTCGCCGACCTGTCCATGGATGAGCTCGCTGAGCGGGCCCGCATCTCCCGGGCGAATCTCTACCGTCTCTACCCCGGCAAGCCCGCGCTCTTCCGGGCCATCCTGCTGGCCTACTCACCGTTTGCGCCGGTCATGGCGCTGCTGACCCGCATGGGCGATCGTCCCGCCCAGGAGCTGATCCCGGAGCTGGTGGCGACGGCGTACGGCACGGCGGCGGGGCGCGCGGGAATCGTGCGCACGCTCCTCTTCGAGGCGACCTCGATGTCCCCCGAGATCCAGCAGGTGTTTCGCGACACGGCCCTGCGGGTCTTCGCGATGATCGGGCAGATCCTGGCCCGCGACATGAGCGCGGGGCGGCTGCGCCGGATGCACCCGATGCTCGCCATCGAGAGCCTGGTGGGTCCGGTCATGATCCTCGTGCTCGGAGGCCCGCTGCTGGGCGCCGCGATCCCCGACGCGCCGAGCGGGCAGGCCGCCGCCATGGAACTGGCCGCCCACTGGCTGCGGGCCATGGCGCCGGAGACCTGAGATGGCCGAGCAGCCCTATTCCGTCGAGGTGTCGGGCGTGCGCAAGCGGTTCGGAGCGATCGAGGCGCTGGCGGGCGTGACCCTGCGCGTGCGGCGGGGGGAGGTGTACGGCCTGCTGGGGCCGAACGGCGCCGGCAAGACCACCCTGATCCGGGGGCTGGTCGGCCTGGTGGCCCCCGACGAGGGCCGCGTGCACGTGCTCGGCCAGGCCATGCCGACGCTCGACGTGCTGGCGCGAGTCGGCTACATGACGCAGCAGGCGGCCCTGTATCCGGACCTGTCGGTCGAGGAGAACCTGCGCTTCTTCGGGGCGATCCACGGCACGACCGATGGCGTACGCGAGGCGCTCGAGTTCGTCGACCTCTGGGACCGGCGGCGAAGCGTGGTCGCCACCCTGAGCGGCGGCATGCGCACGCGCTGCTCGCTCGCCTGCGCGCTGGTCTCGCGACCGGAACTCCTTCTCCTCGACGAGCCGACCGTCGGCGTCGACCCGCAGCTGCGCATCCAGCTCTGGGAACGCTTCCGGCAGATGGCTGCACGCGGGACCTCGATCCTCGTCTCGAGCCACGTCATGGATGAAGCCGAGCGCTGCGACCGCCTCGGGCTGATCCGGTTCGGCCGGCTGCTGGCCGAGGGGACGGTCGCCGAGCTGAAGGCACGGGCGGGCGTGGATCGCCTCGAGGACGCGTTCCTCAAGCTGTCCGAGGCGGAACCGGCGTGAGCGGCCGCCGCGTGGGCGCGATCACCAAACGCCTGCTCCAGCAGTTCCGGCGCGACCGCCGGACCCTGGCCCTTCTGTTCGCCGCCCCGCTCGTGATCCTGTCCCTGCTCGGCTACCTGCTGCGCGGTGGCGGCGACGTGCCGCCCATGGGCGTGGTCAACCTCGACCGCGGCGCGCTGGGCGGCGTGGTCAGTACACAGCTGGAGCAGTCCAAAGCGGTGTCGGCCACGCCCATGTCGCAGACCGACGCGGAGCGCAAGCTCCGGGCGGGGGAGATCGCCGGTTACATGCTGCTTTCGCCCGACTTCTCGACCCGCGCGCTCCAAGCCCGGGTGATCGCACCCGAGACCCACCTCGAGGGAAGCCAGCCCGGTCTGTCGCAAGCGATCCTGCAGGCGGCGTCGCAGTCGTTCACCGCGCTGGCCGCCCAGGCGGGCCTTCACTTCGCGCCCCAGGTCACCTACCTGTACGGCGGCCCGACCTTCGACACGCTCGACTACTTCGGCGCCGCCTTCGTCGGGCTGATCGTGTTCTTTCTCGTGTTCGTCATCACCGCGGTCGCGTTCCTGCGTGAGCGCGGGCAGGGGACGCTCGAACGATTGATGGCGAGCCCGTTACGGCGGCCCGAGATCGTGCTGGGCTACATGCTCGGCTTCACCGTGCTGGCCCTGCTCCAGGCGGCCGAGGTACTGGGCTTCAGCCTGCTCGTCCTGCACGTCCACAATTCCGGCAACGTCCTGCTGATCTTCCTGCTCGAGGCGGTGATGGCCATCTTCGCCGTCAACCTGGGCATCTTCCTCAGCATGTTCGCCCGGACGGAATTCCAGGCCGTCCAGTTCATCCCCCTGGTCATCGTGCCCCAGATGCTCCTGTCCGGCATCATCTTTCCGATCTCGACGGAGCCGCGGCCACTCCAGATCCTCTCGGACGTCCTGCCGCTCACCTACGCGGTCGACGGGATGCGCAGCATCATGATCAAGGGCGCTGATCTCTCCTGGTCCACGCTGCAGCTCGACCTCGGCGTCATGCTCGGGTTCTGCGTCCTCGTCATCGTCGCCGGCGCCACCACGCTCCGCCGCCGCATCGCCTGAGCCGCGTCGCCTTACCGATAGTTCCGGCTTTGCGGGATCGTGTCCTCGGCCGGGAGGGCGGGCGCGGCCTCGATGTGGGTGACGAGCACGCTCATCACGCCGTCCTGCTTCTGGACCTGCCCGTCCATGATCAGGATCGGCTCGAGGTTCGCGACCTGGCGATAGCGCTGATAGATCGGCGGCCGCAGGATGACGTCGACGTGCCCGAACTCGTCGGCCAGGGTGAAGAACTTGAACTCCTTGCCGGTCGAAGGGGATTGCCGGGTGATCACGAGTCCGCCCACGCGCACCCGGGCGCCGTCGGGCACGCTCTCCCGCAGCGTCTTCGAATCGATCACCCGCAACTGCGCGAACTGCGGCCGGTAGAAGTGGATCAGGTGATCCGTCGTGGTCAGGGACAGGAGCCGGTAGTCGGTCGCCACGGTCTCGCGGTGCGTCATCGGCGCGAGCGAGACGGGCAGGGCCGGCTCGGCCAGCAGGGGCGCCCGCTGCCAGTCGTCGACCTGCTCGTTGAAACGCCAGACGGCCTCCCTCCGATTCGGCTCGAGCGCGTCGAAGGCGCCGGCCAGGATCATGGTCTGGACCTGGGCCCTGGTCAGCCCGCGCCGCGACTGGCTCGTGAGCCGGATGCGATGGCAGAAATCCTCGACCGAGACGATCGCGCCCTTCATCTGCGCCTCCTCGAGCACCTCGAGCGCCTTCTCGCCCAGGCCGTGCACGTAGTTGAACCCCAGCCGCAGCGCGCCGCTCTCGACCGTGCACCGGGTGTAGCTGCGATTGATGTCCAGCGGCAGGATGCGCACACCGTGGCGCTTGGCGTCCTCGACCAGCACGTGCGGGTGATAGAAGCCCATCGGCTGGTTGTTGAGCAGGCCGGCATACAGCGCGGGCGCATGATGGAGCTTGAGCCAGGCGGTCTCGTAACAGGTGCGCGCGAAGGCGGCCGCGTGTGACTTCGTGAACCCGAACTCGGCGAACGCCGCCAGTTTCGAGAAGATCTCCTCCGCGACCGGAACCGCGATCTGATTGGCCGCGCAGCCGGCGAGGAAACGCTCCCGGATCGCTTCCATCTGGGCGTGGCCGCGGCGGCTGCTCATCGCGCGCCGGAAGCGGTCGGCCTCCCCACCCGAGAACCCGGCGCACTCCATCGAGATCTTGAGGATCTGCTCCTGGTAGAGGACCACGCCCAGCGTCTCCTTCAGGATCGGCTCCAGCCGGGGATGGAGATAGGTGACCGGTTCTCGCCGCTGCTTGCGCCGGAGGTACGGATGGACGGCGTCCCCCTGGATCGGGCCCGGCCGGATGATCGCCACCTCGACCACCAGGTCGTTGAAGGTGTCGGGGCGCGAGCGCGGCAGGGTCTGCATCTGGGCCCGGCTCTCGATCTGAAAGACGCCGATCGTGTCAGCCTGCTGGCAGAGCGCGTAGACCTGCTCATCCCGCAGGTCGAGCGCGTCGAGGTCGGGGCGCACCCCGGTGTCCGCCTCGATCAGGTCGAGCGCCTCGGCGACCACCGACAGCATGCGCAGACCGAGCATGTCCATCTTGATCAACCCCAGTTCCTCGACATCGTCCTTGTTGAACTGGATGACCATCCGGCCGGGCATGGTGGCGCGCTCGACCGGCACGATGTCGATCAGCGGCTGTCCGGTGACCAGCATCCCCCCGACATGAATCGAGAGATGGCGCGGGAACTCCAGGATCTGGGTCGCGAGATCGAACAGCTCTCGCCAGGGGCGCCCGGGCGCGCCGGTTGCATACCCTGCCGCCTGGGCGATCGTCTCGGGGCTCTCGGGATGCCAGGCGGAGGCCGACTTGGCCAGGCGATCGAGCGTGTCTTCCTTGAAGCCAAGCGCCTTTCCCACCTCGCGGATGGCGGACCGCTGGCGATAGGTGACGACATTGCAGACCATCCCGGTGCACTCCGGTCCGTACTTTTCGAAGATGTACTGGATGACCTGCTCACGATGCGCGGTGGAGAAATCGATATCGATGTCAGGAGTCGTCGTCATCTCCTCGTGGAGGAAACGCTCGAAGAGGAGGTTGTGGGCGATGGGATCGACCCGGGTGATGCCGAGCAGGTAGGCTACGATGCTGTCCGCCGCCGAGCCCCGGCCCTGGCCCGGAATCCCGCGGGATCGAGCGAAGCGCATCAGGTCCCAGTTGATCAGGAAGAACTCGGCAAAGCCGGTCCGATCGATCACGCCGAGTTCCTTCTGCAGCCGGGCCGCCACCTCCGGCGTCACCGGCCGGTACTTCTCCCGGGCCGCTTCCTGGCAGAGGCGATAGAGAAAGGAGAACGGCGTCTCGCCTGCCGGCACCGGAAATCCCGGGAAGCGCGCGCCCTTGAGGTCGAACCGGAAGTCACATTGCTGGGCGATCGCCGCGGCATTCTCGAATCCCTCCGCGACCACCGCCTGTGGATACCGGGCGAAGACCTCACGCAGCTCGCGCTCCGACTTGAGCGCGAAATCGGCGTTCGGATGCAGGTAGCGGTGCGCCCCCTCCAGCGTGGTGCGATGCCGGATGGCGGTCAGGACGTCATGCAGCCGATGGCGGTCGCGGGTGGCGTAGAAGACCTCGTTCGTGATCACGATCGGCGCGCCGTGCGCCGTGGCCAGCTCGAGCAACTCCTGGTTCCGCGCGCGATCTCCGGGAGCCAGGTGGTCGTGCAGGTCGAGGAAGACACGGTCGCGGCCGAAGATCTCCTGGTAGAACGGCAGCCTCTCGCGCGGCCGGGCGACGAGGGCGAAGCAATGGCCGTCGATCGACGCCAGGTCCTGCGGGTCGAGCCGCGCCGTGCCCTTGGCGTGAGGCATCTGCGCGCGGCTGATCACCCGGCAGAGCTGTGTGTAGCCCGCCCGGTCCTCCGCCAGCACTACGATCCGATCGCCCCAGCGGTCGAAGTCGACGCGATCCTTGGGCGGCGGCGTCCCGTCGTCGAGGGTCAGCTCGACTCCGACGATCGGCTTGATCCCGGCGGCCTGCGCGGCGCGTACGAACTTGACCGCGCCATAGAGCCCGTTGCGGTCGGTAATCGCGAGTGCCGGGATCTCCAGCTCACGCGCCCGCGCGACCAGGTCCTCGGGATGGGACGCGCCCTCGAGGAATGAGTAATTCGAGTGGCAGTGCAG
>DASQGL010000057.1:0-23856 GCA_035632635.1 Candidatus Limnocylindrales bacterium | reverse complement strand
TGGCCGGCATGCCGCGCGGTCTCTTCGATCATGTGGATCAAGATCCAGCGAAGGCTGTGCGGATCGTCTTCGTGGGACAGGTCGTCGAGCGACGCCCGTTCGACGATCGCGCGCGACTTCGCGATCTCGCCTTCGTACAGGCTGACGATGCTCTCGATCGTGTCGGATGGCTCGACCAGGAAGTCCCTGTCTGGCTCGCCTTCCTTCCAGGGGAATGCGATCGGCTGGCCGGCGACGTCGCCCTGGAACCAGCCGCGCTCCACGTAGGCCAGGTGCTTGACCACTCCGAGCAGCGTGCTCCCGGACGGGACGAGGCGCCGCGAGGCCTGCTCCTTCGAGAGACCCTTGAGCTTCCAGATCATCGTCTCCCGGTAGCGGTCGAGGAAGGCGCAGAGCATGGCCTTCTCCGCACCCGTCCGAGGGACGGGCACCCGCTCGTGCGGCACGACCTTCGCCTCCATCACGCCAGCATCATAGGCGCGCGGATCCGCCTCGACTCAGGATCCGGCGGGCGCGGTCGAGCGGGCCGCAAGACGGTAGGCGCGGACCGGCTCGGCGAAGCCTTTCAGGGTGAGGGACGCTTCCATCGCCGGAAGCTCCTGCTCCTGCAGCCACCCGCGGGCGCGGCGATGGGCTTCCTCGCTGAGCAGCAGCTCGCCCTCGCGCGCCTGCGCCTGCAACCGGGCGGCCAGGTTGATCGTCTCGCCGACGGCGGTCACCGACGAGCCCTGGCTGAACTGGCCGACCACCGCCGCGCCGACCGCGATCCCGATCCCCACCGGCAGCCCGGCGAAGGCGGCCTTGTCCCGGACGCCGAGCGCGGCCTGGACCGCCTGGAGGGAATGATCGAGGCGGGTGCCGGTGACGTTGAAGGTCGCCATCACGGCATCGCCGGCGTAGCGATCGACGAGCCCGCCGTGGCGCTGGATCTCCTGCTCGGCCCAGCGATAGAAGGTCGAGATCTGGTCGGCGAGCTGCTCCGGGGCCTGGCGCGCCGAGCGCGCCGTGTAGCCGCGGACGTCGACGAACATGACGGTGACCAGGCGTTCGGTCGGCTGGCGAACGCTGGCCGCGAGCGGTGAGGCATCCGGGGCGGGGACGGCCGGCGGCTCGACGCCCAGCTCGCTGAGCCGCTCGCGCGCCAGCCGGGCCTCGAGCCCATGGCGCCGCTCGCTGGCCTCGGTGAAGACGGTGCGCAGCTCCCGCTCCGCCTCGGCCTGCCTGCGCCCGCGGATCAACGCCTGCGCGTACAGGCGCCGGGCGGGCCAGGCCTCCTCGTAGTACTCGGCCTCGGCGAGGACGCGCACCGCCTCGCCGAGCAGCTCGGTCGCCCGTGCCACCTCGCCTTCGGCCAGCAGGATGCGCCCGCGCGTCCGCGCCAGCAGAGGATGCGTCTCGAACGGCGCCGTGACGGCTGCGTCGAGCAGCTGGCGCGCGCCGGCCAGGTCGCCGGCCGCGATCAACGCCTCCATCGAGCGGTCGAGCAGGTAGATCTCCGACCACGCTTTCGGCTCCTGCCGCAGGAAGTCCAGGTAGCGGATCGCCCTGGAGCGCGCCGCCTCGACGTCCCCGGCCGCCAGGTCGATGGCGAGCCAGCTGTAGAGGAAGCTCATGACCTCACCCCGCTCCGGGCTGAGCGATTCCTCCGGGATGACGCGTTTGGCGTCCTCGACGCGCTCCAGTGCGAGGTAGACGGTGGCGAGGAAGGCGCGGACGCGCAGCGCCATCAGGGTCTCCCCGGCCTCCTCCGCCTGGGAAAGCGCCGCCTCCGCCAACAGGCGGGCCCGCTCCGGTTCGCCCTGGGCCCGCAGCGCGAGGAATCCCTCGGCCACCAGGACGGACGGATCCCGGGCGCCCCGCGGCATCAAGGCGCGCAGATGGCCGAGCCGCTCGAGCGCCTCCCGCACGCGGCAATGGTGCAGGTTGTCCATGATCGCGTTGAAGAGGGAGTTGCTCGCGATCCAGTCGTAGCCCCGCTCGGTCGCCTCGATGAAGCTGCGGTCCAGCCACTGGAGCCCCTCCTCGATCCTGCCGAGCGCCTCCAGGTTGTCGCCCAGGTAGCCGTAGGCCCAGATCCGCGGGGCGTCGGCGCCGGCCGCCTCAGCGATCCGGACCGCCTCCTTGGCGAGCGCCGTTCCGAGCTCGTGCTCCTTGTCGAAGCTGGCCAGTCCGGCCAGGCGGACGTAGGCGTTGGCCAGCTCCTCACTCGGGCCGAAGGGGGCGAGGGTGTCACGCGCGGTCTCGTATTCCTGGCGGGCGAGATCGGGCCGTGCCTGCAGCCAGTAGCAGCGGCCGAGCCAGAGCCGGTAGGCGGCGGCCTCCTGCCCCCGACCGGCCTGCACGAGCAGCGCGATCCCTTCTTCCAGGTAGCGCTGACCGCGCCGGGTCTCGCCGGCAAAGAAGAGCACCTTGCCGAGATGGCACAGCACCTCCGCGCGGTTCGAGCGGTCTTCGACGTGGTCGACGATCCGCTCGTAGAGGTGGGCCGCATCCATGTAGGCGCGGTTCGCCACGGCGTCCGCCGCCGCCTGCATCGCGACCGGCACCGCCTCGTCCCAGTGCCCGGCGGCGAGCAGGTGGTAGGCGAGGTCGACCCGGTCGGTGTCCGGCAGCGTGCCCAGGACCTCCGCCGCGCAGGCATGCAGGCGTTCGCGCTCGGGGGCGATCAGGTCGTCGTGGATCGCTTCGCGGGTGAGCGCGTGCCGGAAGCAGTAGCGCCCTCCGCGCTCCTCGTCCATCAGCTGCTGCTGCACGAACGAACGCAGCGCGCTGAGGACGACGGATTCCTGGTGCTGGGAGACGCCCACGAGGGTCCGGTAATCGAAACAGCGTCCGAGCACCGCCGCCGCGCGCAGGATGTCGGTGTCCTCGTCGGACATCCGCTCGACGCGGAGCAGGATCCCGTCCTTGACGCTGCGGGGCAGCTTCAGGTGGGCGATCGCCTTGCGATCCCATCCGCCCGCCGTGCGGAAGATGTCGCCGCGGTCGAGCGCGTCCTTGAGGATCTCCTCGAGCACGAATGGGTTGCCTTCGCTGCGCGCGAAGAGGAGGTCGCGCAGCTCCGGTTCGACGGGAGCCCCTTCGAAGATCGCGCTCGTCATCTCGGCGACGCCGGTCGCCTCGAGCGGCTGCAGCTCGATCAGCTCGGCGGTGCCCGCGCGCTGCCAGCCCTGCACGAGCGGGAGCAGCGGATGGTGGCGGTTCATCTCGTCGCTGCGATAGGTCGCCAGTAAGAGGATGCGCGCGCGGCGCACCCGGCGGATCAGGAACTCGAGGAGCTCCCGCGTGGAGGCGTCCGCCCAGTGCAGGTCTTCGAGGATGAGGAGCAGGCCGCTGCGCTCGGCGATCAGGCGAAGGAGCGCGAGGATCGCCTCGAAGAGGCGCAGCTTCGCCTGCGACGGGTCGCCAGGCTCGACGATCGTCGTCTGCATCTCCATCTGGGGCAGCAGCTGGGCCAGCTGGCGGCAGGCGGCCGGCCCGAGCCGGAGCTTGATCGCCTCGAGGTCGTTGAGAGCGAGATAGTTGCCGATCGCCTCGACGAAGGGCAGGTAGGGGAGGGAAAGGTCGGCCTCCGAGTTGGTGCCGACCATGACCACCGTCCCGGCTCGCTGGGCGCGCAGCTCGAGCTCGCCGGCGAGGCGGGTCTTGCCCATCCCGGCGTCGCCCGCTAGGGCGACGACCCGGCCGTCACCGCGGTGGGCCGCCAGCAGCGCATCTTCGAGCTGGTTCAGCTCGCGGTCGCGGCCGATCAGGACCGGACAGAGGGCGCGCGCCATTCGCTCATCTTATGCAGCTTTCGGATCTGGACTCCAACTCGAATCGGGTCTCGATCGACCGGTCCTCAGCCGCAAGCGGACGGATGCCGTTTCCGACCGGTGACGGACACGCGAACGATTCTTCGTGGACGTTTCGGGCGGACCACCCTAGACTAAGGTCAGGCGGTGGACCAGCCGGTCCCCTCGGCGAAGAGCCGAAAAGCCTAGCGGCGAAGCAAAGCCCCTGAGTCAGCGGGCGAAGCACGCCCTTACGCGACGCAGCGCCTGGTTCGTGTATCCCGACACGCCTTCAGGAGGTGGTAACGATGACTCGCGCCCTCACGTCGACTCGCTCGATCCCGTCGGATGACCTTTCCCCACCCGACCATCCATCCGCGCCCGAGGTGGACGTGCGCGCGTGGCAGGATGACCCTGGATCGGGCCTGGACCCCATCGAGCGGCCGGCGCCGAACCTCGCGGCCCGGCCACTCCCTTTGACGATCGACTGGCGCGACCGGGCGCCCCAGGCCGCCGAGTATCGGGTCGCGACCCGCGCCTTCCGCTACTGGACGGCGGCCGAGGCGCTGCGGCGGGCGGCCGATTTCTGGGCCGGCATCGTCCCGGCCGGCACCCGCTGGTGGCCCGGGGAGACCCTGTCGGTCGGGCTCGATGACGGCGTCGACCTCAACGCGAATTACGACCGGTCGGGGCTGCACTTCTTCCACGAACGGGTCGGCGACGACACGGTGTACTCGGGCGAGAGCCCGGACGTGGTCTGCCACGAGCTGGGCCACGCGGTGCTGGATGCGGTCAAGCCCGACCTGTTCCACACCGCCAGCCTCGAGGTCGCGGCGTTCCACGAGGCGTTCGGCGACATCAGCGCCATCCTGGCGGCGCTCCAGCTGCAACCGGTGCGCCGCACCGTGATCGAGGAGACCGGCGGACGCTATCGCTCGTCGCCGCTCTCCCGCCTGGCCGAGCAGATGGGCGCTGCCATCCGGCGGATCCGTCCGGATGCGGTCGAGGCGGACTGCCTGCGCAATGCGGTCAACTCGTTCGTCTACCGGCTGCCGGCGCAGCTGCCGCCCTGGGGACCGGCGTCGACGCTCTCCTGCGAACCCCACTCGTTCTCGCGGGTCTTCACCGCCGGGTTCTTCGAGGCGCTCTGCCTGATGGCGAGCGATCGGAGCGCGCGGTTGACCGAGCAGACGCTGGCGGAGGTCTCGGCCCAGGCGGGACGGCTGCTGATCGATGCGGTGCGCTCGAGCCCGGTGCCGTCGCGCATCTTCGGCGACGTCGCGGCCCGGATGGTGGACGCGGCCGCGGCGGTCAGCCCCCGCTATCCGGCGCTGCTGCACGCAGCCTTCCATCGCCGCGCCATCCTGTCCACGGTGCCGGCCGCGGAGCGGAAGCAGACGACCGGGCTGCGGCTGCTGGCGCTGCCGGGCGGCCGCTACGGCCTGGGCAATCGTCGGCTCTACGTGCTGGCGGCCGGTGACCTCGGGGAGACCCAGGCGTTCGTCCGCTGGCTGGTGGCGCGAGGGCGGATCGAGGCGCCGCCCTTCGCCGTGTCCGCGATCCCGACCCATCCCCACACGGTCAAGAGCCATCGGTTGGTCCAGGAGCGCGGCCCAATCGTCCTGAAGCGGATTCTCTTCGACTGCGGATTCCACGCGGACAGCTGAGCGGACATGCCCATGGAGGTGAGCACCGTGAGCGGCAACGGATTCGCGATCGTGTACGGCGGCAAGGGACGGCGGAAGGCGATCACGCGGATGGCGGCGGCGATCGGCGTGCGCAGCGAGGCGGTGGCGGCGGGCGACGCGAGGGCCTTCGGCAATCACATCGGCGGCGCCATCCAGCGGCTGCAACCCGGCGACCTGTTCTGGCTGACGCTCTTCGGCGACTCGACGGCCGGAGTGGTCGGCGTCTATCTGACCGGGTTCAGGCCCGGGGTGCGGATCATCGTGCTGTCGGCCCGCCCGTTCGGCGAGCTGGCCGGCCGCTACGGACGGATTCACGCCAGCGTCATCTGGATCGCCGGCGGCGGCGACGCCATGATCGAGGCGGTCCCGGCCGTCTTCGCGCGGGGCGGATTCGAGGCCGGCTACCCAGCGTTCTACCGGGCGCTGGTCGAGCATGGGGCGGCGAACCCGCCGACCTACCGTGTCATCGGCGCCCTGGATCCGGGCTTCGAGGCGCAGCCCCCGTTCTGGGTGATGCCCGTGATGCCCAGCTCGCCCCCGCAGTGGCGGCCGGCCTGGGGCATGGGAGGTGCGGCATGACGCGCGACGGTCTCGACCCGACCCAGGTCGGCACCGCGGGGCAGCTGCGCTTCGCCATGCTCGCGATCCTGGGGAGTGACGGCGCGATCGAGCCGGTGCCGCCGCTCGCCGATGACGAGGGACGGGATTTCGAGCTGCACCTGCGCCATCGCTTCGACCGCACGATCGCGATCCAGGTCAAGGTCGCGACGGCGCAGTGGCGGCCGGGACTGCTCTACGTCGAGTTCGCCCGCGGCAAGCGGCGGCCGATCTCTCCCTGGTACTGGTATTTCGTCGCCTATCTCGACCTGGATCGCCTCGACTTCCAGGACCCGATCTTCCTCATTCCGTCGACGGCGCTGCGCCGCGGCGGGCGGGTGATCGGGCGCGCCTACCTGAGCCTCGATCGCGCATCGCACGACCGATGGACCCGCTATCGCGTGACCCGGCGCGCGCTCGGCACGCGCCTGGTCCAGATCCTCGAAGGGTCGAGCGCTCTTAAGGCGCGGGTGGCGGCGTGAGCCGGATGAGCTGGACCCAGCAGGGCATGGCGGGCCAGCTGCTGTTCGCGGCCGCCGTCATGCTGGCAAGCGGCGGCGCGATCAAGGCCGGGTTCCAGACCACCGACGATGAGGGGCGCGACGTCGACATCCACCTGGGCGGCCGCTTCCGGCACGAGCTCGGCATCCAGGTGAAGACGTCGACCGGGCTGCGCCGGTACGGGCGGCACTGGCAGCTGACGATGACGTTCCGGGTGACCGAGGGGAACCGGATCAGCGCGCCCGCGTACTGGTATTTCCTGGCCCACCTCGATGCCGCGCGCGCCGGTTTCTCGGATCACGTCTTCCTGATCCCCTCGCGGGTGGTGCACGCGCACCTGATCCGGGACGCGGAGCCCGGCCGGTACATCTTTCTTTTCCAGGGAAGCCTGGGCGCCGGCGCGCACGACCGGTGGACGCCCTATCGCCTGCGGGTGCAGGATCTGGGCACGCGCCTGGTCACGCTCCTGCGTCGCAGCCCGGCAGGTTCGCCTCTCGAGCCGGAGCCGGTGGCGCTGCGGCGTCTACCCGGCGTGTGCTGGATCGGTCGCGGCCTCGGGGTGCGTGCGCAGACGACCGATCGGCCCGCCCAGGATGATGAGGATCGGGAGGACGCCCAGGCCCGCGGCGATCAGGAAGGTGGGCACGGCGCCGATCCGTTGCGCGAGGAATCCCCCGGCGAAGTTGGCGAAGGTCCAGGAACCCCAGAAGACGGTGCGGAAGGTCGCGTTCATCCGGCCCTGCAAACGGTCCGGGGTGAGCCCCTGGCGAAGGCTCACCTGCTGGATGTCCATCACGGTCAGCCCGATCGCACTGATCGTGAAGGTGAACAGCAGCCAGGGAACCGGCGGCAGCCGGAGCGCCAGCGGCAGGCTCAGCATCAGCATCGGCGTGCCGGCCGCGCCCAGCGCCATCGCCCGCCCCAGTCCGAGGAGCCTGACCGCGCGGGCGGCCACGATCGAGCCGGCCAGCGCCCCGACCCCGAATCCGGCGAAGATGACGCCGGCCTCGCCGGGCGTCAGGTGGAGCTGCCGGTAGAAGTAGATGAGGTAGACGGGAAAGGCCAGCTGTTCGGCGATGGACAGGGTCGTCATGAAGGCGAGCTGGCTGCGGAGGAGCGGGTGCTCGAACACGAGGCGGATTCCTTCCACCAACTCACGCGAGACGCCCTGCCGCTCACCGGTGGGGCGCGGATGCGGTTCGGGCTGGCGGATCCAGGCCAGGGTGAGTACCGAGACCACGTAGGAGATCGCGTTGGCGCCGATCGCCTGGGCGGCGCCCAGCACCTGGATCAGCACGCCGCCCAGCCCTGGCCCGGCGAGCAGGGCGATCGAGAAGCTGCTGGTCAGCTTGTTGTTGCCTTCGGTGATGTCCGCCGGGCCCACCAGCGACGGTAGATAGGCGAGGTACGAGACGTCGAAGACGACCTCGCCGATGCCCATGGCGAGCGCCACGATGAACACCTGGGTCAGGCTGAGCGCATGCAGGGCGAAGGCGAGGGGGATCGATCCGAGGGCGATCGCCCGGCCGGCGTCGGCGAGGATCATCAGGGGCCGCCGGCGCACCCGATCGGCCAGCACCCCGAAGAAGAGCGCGAGGACCAGGAAGGGGAGGCGCTGGATGGCGAGCAGGAGGCCGACGATGAGGGCGCTCGCGTGGAACTGCAGGATCGCGAGGCTGGGCAGGGCGAGCGTCGTGATCGCGCCGCCGATGACGCTGATCGTCTGGCCGGCCCACAGCTTGAGGAAGTCCGCGTGCCGCCACAGGCGGCTGCCGCCGAGCATCCGGTTACGGTATCAGCGGCCGGTGGTCAGGGTGAGCACGCCGTCGCGGCAGGTGTACTGATACGAGCCGCCGAAGAAGAGGTACTGGCCGGCGCCGCCCGTGACCCCGGCCGACGGACACCGGATCACGCGTTCGGCCAGCGTGAAGCCGAGGACGATGCACATGAGCGCCACGAGCGCGCCCACACTCGTTTGCTGGAGCGCACCCGGCCCCGTCGCGCGCACGAGGCAGCGGATCGCGGCGACGAGCGCCAGGATCCCGGCCACGACCAGGAAGAACCCGATCGAGAAGAGCGCGAAATACCCCATGACCAGCAGGCCGATCGCGCTGAACCCCAGCAGGGCGCTGCGCCAGCGCGCCGAGGAGGCTCGGGCGGCCAGGGCTGCCGCGATCGCCAGGACGGCGATGAAGAGCGCGACGAAGGGAATGCGAAGGAACTGCCCGCCCGTCCCGCCGGGCTGGCTAAAGACTATGCCGAGGTACAGGGCGTCGACCAGGGCGGCGAGCCCCGCGGCCGCGATCGCGAGCCAGCGCACGCCCAGAGGCTAGCAGGCAGGCGTGGCTCGAGCAGCGGGAGGCAGGCGTTATCGTGGCGTCACATTCGGCCGCTACGGTAAGGGCTAGCATGAGGTTGGAGATGGCGGGACCCGCCGTTCAGCCTGCCTGGGAACCGCGCCCGCGCTCGCCCATCCTGGTCGTCGACGACGATCCGAAGATCGTCACCCTGGTCCGCACCTACCTGGAGCGCGAGGGATTCGCGGTGGTCACCGCCGGCGACGGCAGCGCGGCCCTGGCCGCGGTGGCGCAGGCAGACCCCTGCCTGATCGTGCTCGACGTGATGCTGCCCGAGCTGGACGGGCTGGCACTGATGCGGCTCCTCCGCGAGCGCTCGGAGCTGCCCATCCTCTTGATCTCGGCCCGGGGTTCGACCGCCGACCGGGTGTACGGGATCGGGGAGGGCGCCGACGACTACCTCGCCAAGCCCTTCTCCCCGGCGGAGCTGGTGGTCCGGGTCAAGGCGATCCTGCGCCGGGCCAGACCCGGGGCGCCGCGTGAGACCCGGGGCAGCCTCCTCAGCCACGCCGATCTGATCATCGACATCGATCGCTTCGAGGTCCGCCGCGGCAGTCGGGTGATCCGCCTGACGGCGGCGGAGTTCCGCTTGCTCTGCGCCCTGGTCCAGGCTGATGGGCGGGTGTTGACCCGTCAGGCGCTGCTCGACGTGCTCTACGGGCCGGCCCAGGGCGACGCGCTCGACCGCACGATCGACGTCCACATCGGCCGCCTGCGCGAGAAGCTTGGCGAAGCCGTGGATCGTCCGCGCTACATCGCCACCGTGCGCGGATCGGGATACCGGGCGGTCCGAGGGCAGCCCGCATGACCCGCCGCCGGATCGTCGGTGGGCTGGCGGCGCGGGTCGGCCTGCTCACGCTCCTGGTCGCGGCCGTCGCGATCGGCATCATCGCCGTCGGCGTGCTGGTCGTCGCGCAGTCGACGTTCAGCCGGTTGATGACCCAGGCGGGCAGCTCCGCCGCCTTCGCCCACGCGATGTTCGATCACGGGGTGACCCTGATCTTCATCATCGCGGCCGTGATCGCCGGGGTCGTCAGCATCATCCTGGCGATGGTGCTGGCCCGCCGGCTGGCCCGGCCGCTCGACGGGGTAGCAGAGGCGGCGCGCCGGATCGCCGACGGCCAGTACGAAGCGCGCGTTCCCCGAGCCGGTCCCCAGGAGATCGCCTCGATGGCCGATTCGTTCAACCAGATGGCGGCCTCGCTCGAGGAGCAGGAACGGCTGCGCCGCGAATTCATCGTCAATGCGGCGCACGAGCTGCGCACGCCGCTGACCAACTTGCAGGGATACCTCGAGGCGCTCCGAGACGGCGTCATCCCGCCCAGCCCGGAGCTGTTCCGTTCGTTGCACGAGGAAGCCGACCGCCTGGTGCGCCTCTCGCGTTCGCTCGACGCGCTGGCCGATAACGACCCGAGATCGCCGGCCGCCCTCGAGCAAGAGATCGATCTGGGCCAGGCCGTGCAATCTGCCGCGGAGCTGGCCCGGCCGTCGTTCGACGCCAGGCGGATCCGCATGGAGCTGCGGCTGCCACAGGGGCTGCGAGCCCGCGCCGATCCCGATCAGCTCGCCCAGGTCCTCGCCAACCTGTTGCAGAACGCTGCCCGCTACACGCCGGAGGGGGGGCTGGTCTCGATCGGCGCCACACCGGGGCGGCGAGACGTGCTGGTCAGCATCACGAATACGGGGGATGGAATCCCGGCGCACGATCTGCCCCACGTGTTCGAGCGCTTCTACCGGGTCGAGAAGTCGCGCGATCGCACCCGCGGGGGCGCGGGGATCGGGCTGGCCATCGTCAAGCAGCTCGTGGAGGCGGCCGGCGGCCGGGTGGGGGCGGAGTCCGAGAGCGGCGCGACGCGGTTCTGGTTCAGCCTGCCGGTCTAACCCACCTCGCCCGCCCCGCGCCTCGGAGTGTGTCGTTTTCATGAAGCCCCGTCATGCCCTGGTCATGCGCCGATGCGAGGCTGCCCTGAGACGACGGCAAGTCGAGGATCAAGGAGGAGCTCATGTACCGATTGATACGGTGGACGGCGGTAGTCGCCGCGGCGACGTCGGCGCTGGTCGCAAGCCCGGCGCTCGCCGCGCACGCGGATGACGGCGACGGCGGTGGAGGGGGCCATGCGGTCTTCGCCCAGCTCAACGATCCGACGGGGAACGCGATCGCGGCCTTCGATCGCAACCGGGACGGCACGCTGTCCCGGGCTGGCACCTACCTGACTGGCGGCCTCGGTGCGCGTGCGGTCGGCGCGCCCTCGGACCCGCTCGCCTCGCAGGATTCGCTGGTCTTCGATCGCGAGCACTCGCTGCTGTTCGCGGTCAACGCCGGCAGCGACACGGTCTCCGTGTTCCGGGTGAATGGCGACCGGCTGCGCCTGCGGCAGGTCATCGCGTCCGGTGGCCAGTTCCCAGCCAGCATCGCCGTGTCCGGCGACCTCGTCTACGTGCTGGACGCCGGGGGAGCCGGCAACATCCAGGGCTATCGCATCGCCGCTGATCGCCTGCGCGCGATTCCCGGATCGAATCGCTCGCTCGGCCTGACGAACCTGAACCCGCCGGCCTTCCTGATGTCGCCGCCGGAGATCCGCTTCACGCCGGACGGCGGCCAGCTGGTCGTGACCACGAAGTTCGGGGGCAACTCGGTCGACGTCTTCCGGATCGGCGAGGACGGCCGCCCATCGGCCGCGCCCACGGTCACGCCCATCGCGGGCGGGCCGTTCCCGGTGAGCTTTACCCCATCCGGGCTCCTCGTCCTGGTGACCGCCGGCAACAGCTCGGTCGCGACCTACCGGATCGCCGAGGACGGCACGCTCGCCCTGGTCAGCGGTCCGGTGCCCGACGGCCAGGGGGCGGCCTGCTGGATCGCCCCCGCGCGCGGTTTCGACTTCGTCGCCAACACCGCCAGCGGTGACATCAGCGCCTACCGCATCAGCGAGGACGGCGCGGTCGTCCTGGTCAACGCCATGGCCGCAACCGGGCTGAGCGGCCCGGTCGATGAGGCCTCAGCCGGGAAGAACCTCTATGTCGAAGCCGGCGGCGGCTCGTCGTCGCTCGAAGAGTTCGTCGTGAACGCGAGCGGTTCGCTCACCCACATCGGATCGGTCCCGACGGGACCGAACCAGGAGGGGCTCGTCGTCGCCTGACCCGTCCGCGCGAGGAAGGCCGCCGTCCGCAGGCGGCCTTCCTCCGTCTCGCCTTCGATCTGCGGCCGATGGCATGGAAGGTGGCGTCCTAGGAGCCGGGCGGCTGGTACTCGAAGATCAGCTTGGTGATCACCCGGGGAGAGAAGGGAGCGTGGTCCTTGGCCACGAACTCGCCCTGCAGGACGTGCGGCCCGGGCGCGAACGCCTGGAGGCTGACGGTCTGCTCGAGCTGGTAGTTCATCGAGATCAGCTTGCCGTCGATGGACAGGTGAATATGCCCCTCATCGGGCGTCAGGTTGGTCGAGGTCTGGGTCACGATCTTGCCGCCCTGGAGATCGAACCGCACGTCGAGAGTGGTGGTCGTCACCGTGGCGGCGGGTTGCGGGGTCACGATGGCCAGCGTCGCGGTCGAGTGCGGCCGCGTGGCCGCGGTGGGGTTGGCGGTCGGGGAGGAGGCCGGCGTGGACTGGCAGGCGGACAGAGCCAGGATCAGGATCGACAGGACGAACACGCTCCGCAACCTCATGGCTTGATCGTCTCCTCGAAATAGGCCTGGTAAACGGATGAGTCGGCGGAGGTCGCGGTGATGTCGAAGCGCCAGCGGCCTGCCGCCAGCGGGCCCTGCCCGACGAAATGCCCCGCGCTGAGCCGCGTGACCGGAAGGTCGACGGTCGGACCGGCATCGGGCGTGCCGCTGACCACGGTACCGTCCGCGATCGGGAGCTCGTTGCCCTTCGCGTCGAAGAAGGTCGCGTGCACCTGGTTGAATCCGGCCTTGGCCGGGTCGACATAGAACTGCACCGACCGGCCGGCCGGGAGCGAGACGGTGTAGAGCGTGAACGAGCCGGGGACGGCGTTGACCGCGATGTGCTCGGGCCGTGCCGCGGTGGTCAGGGTCAGGGGCACCTCCGCCGAGTTGAGGCCGCGCTCGACCACCACGGTCGCGTTCCAGCGACCCGCGAGCGAGAGGTTGGTCCCTTGCGCGCTGTAGGTCCCCGACCCGCTTCGCGCGAGCTCGAGCGTCGACTCGCCGACGCCGGGCCGGCCGGGGAACGCGAAACGCAACCCGACCCGCGTCGCCGCAACCGGCTGGCCGGAGTCGTAGTCGCGCAGCGAGACGGTGAAGCGGTTCGATCCCGGATACCCGGGCACCGCGACCAGCGTGACCCTGACCGTCGTCCCGAAGTCGCTCCCGGAGGCCGTGATCTGCTGGGGTGCGGACGATCCGCCGCTGGCCACCGAGTAGCTCGGCGGGGCGAGTGCGGTGAGCACCGCGGCGACCGCGACCACGACCGCCGCCACCCCGAGCTCGCCCCGGCCGACCCGCCGGAGGCCGGCCAGGCTGTACTCGGCGGCGGCCACGTTGCGATAGCGATTGATCGCCCCGAGGATGGCGAGCACCAGGAAGAGCGCGACCTTCACCAGGACGAGGCCGCCGAACAGC
This sequence comes from Candidatus Limnocylindrales bacterium, assembly GCA_035632635.1. Classification (GTDB taxonomy): domain Bacteria; phylum Chloroflexota; class Dormibacteria; order CF-121; family CF-121; genus CF-120. Next base: position 10,359 of record DASQGL010000057.1, on the reverse strand, counting down.
GTCGAGACCAGCCGCGGGAGCGTGCCGACCTCGTCGATCGCGCGCAGCAGGCCGGTGATGCCGATGGCGGCCAGCGCGAAACCGGCCACGAACGAGAAGCGCCGGACCGCGGACGCCGCGAGTCCGGGCTCGAGGCCGCGAATGCCGACCAGCAGCGCGGCGAGTCCGCCGATCCAGACCGCGAACGCGGTCAGGTGCACGACCTGCGCCGGAAGCTGGATCAAGGCGACATGGCTCGCGCTCGCATGGGTGGTCAGCGCGTGCGCGATGATGCCGATCAGCGTCAGGACGCCGACCGCCGTGAGCGCCCAGCTGGCGAGCCGGCCGCGCGCGCGCCAGGCGATGGCCAGGGCGAGGGCGGCCGCGAGGATCGGAATCAGCTGCTTGACCAGGTTGGCGGCGAGCGAGGTCGAAACGAAATCCGCCAGCGTCGCCCCGGCGACCTGGCGCTGGGACTCGGCCGCGATCAGCAAGCCGAGCAGCGCGGCGCCAATCCCCGCGGCGGAAAGGCGGAGGAGCGCCGGGGTGCGGGCGCGAAGGACGAGCGCGGCCATCCAGGTCCCGCCCAGCAGCAACGCGAGTCCGACGTAGTAGACCCATCGCCCGGCGACGCCGAGCGGGTCGGGCGTCGGCGTCGAGGGGGCGGCGGCGGCGCTGGGGACGGCTCCGGGCGAGGCGCCGATGCCGAACGCGAAGGCGCCCGCCGCATAGTGCCCGTCGACCGCGGAGACGGTTCGCCAGCTGACCGTGTAGACGCCGTTGGGAAGAGCCGGCAGCGAAACGACGAGCGTGGACGGATCGCCGGGGACGGCCTGGGCCGGCCCGCGTTCGACCTGCCGCCCCCCGGAATCGAGCACGTGGATGATCGACAGGCGGGCATCCGGCGATTCCGTGAACGTGATGCTGACCCGGGCCGGCGCGCGATCCAGCTGCACGCCGTCGGCTGGCGTCGACGAGCGCACCAGCGCATGGGCCTCGGCGCTGATGCCGAGGACCGCCGTCGCCATCGCCGACAGGACGATCGCGAGCAGGACGCGCCGCACGGTCAGAGAGCCGTTCCTTTGCGCGTCAGCGTGATGCCCGTGCCGAGGAGGCCGAGGGCGCCGAGGACGATCGCGACGATCGCGAGGTTACGTGCCAGGGACGCGTCGTTGGACGCGGTCGACTGGACCGAGGCCAGGCGAGGATCCAGGCGGTCGAGCCGCTGCGCGATCTGCGCCCGGGTCGGGTCCTGGGCGGGAAATTCCACCGCGCTGGGGTCCTTGACCTCGTCGAACGTGTTCGGCCCCGAGGTGAAAGACTGGTCGATCGCCTGGCCGTTCAGCGTGCCGGTGAAATGGAACGTGTACTTGCCCGGGCGCGTCGGGATGATGGTCGCGAGGAACTCGCCCGGCCGGCCCAGCCCGGTATCGGGGTCATAGGTGGGGACGAGGCTTTGCGCCGGCATCTTCTGGTTCTCGAAGACGATCTCGACCTTCAGGGTGTCGCCGATGTCGGTGACAGGGTTGCCCTTCGAGTCTTTGAGCAGGAACTGCACGGCATTCTGCTCGTCGACGTAGGCGGGCTCGTGAAGCCACCCGACCGTGAACGTGTAGCTGCCGACCGGCCGGACTTCGTGGGCCGATGCCGGCGCGGCAAGCAGGACCGCGAGCGCGGCGGCCGCGCCCGCAGCCGGAAGCAGACGGATGAAGAATCGGTGCATATGAGTGTGCTCTCCTCGAGTGATTGATTCAGCGGCGCCACCCCCACCCTGAGCCTCCCGCGTCGAGGGGGAGGGAAACGGGCGCTTGGGCGGCGCGGATCAGCTCAGCGAGAGCGGGGCGGTCCTCGGCGTTGCAGCCAGCGATGATCGCCGGCATTCGCGTACAGGACGGGGATGGGCTGCGGGCGCAGGCGCAGCGGCTGCGCCGGCCGCGGGATGCGGATGGCGAGGATGACGCGGATCGCCTGCGGCGTCATCGCGACATAGCCGGCCAGCAACGCGACCATCCAGGCTGCCAGCGCCGCAACCGGTGGCTGGGCGGCCAGCGCGAGCAGCCCGATCACGAGAAAGTGCGGGTTCCGATGCACGTAGAGCGCCTCGAACGTCTCCTGGATCACGAAGATGACCGTCTGGCTCGCCGCGAGCCTGAGGAAGATGGCGCTGGAGCCCGAACTCGAGACCCGCTGCGGGCCCAGGGCCAGGCGGACGGTGCCCAGCGCCAGCAGGGCGAACGCCAGGCTCAGCCCGATGGCGACCGCGGCCGTCGCGGCGAGACCCGGGAAGTAGGCATGGCTGCCCTGGCTCTCCAGCTGCAGGGCCTGCCACAGCCCGTAGTGGATCGTGTACGCGACCTGGTGGCCGAGCGGCTCGAGCAGGGCCCCCAACGCGATCAGCGCCAGCGTCCACCGGAAGCGGGTTCGCCGCATGCCGGGAGTATACTCGCGCTTGTTTAGCGCCCTACAAGAAGGACGGGAGTTTTGAGAGCGCCGCGAAGCCTGGTGAATACGGCCGGGCCCATCCTCCTGCTTGTGATTGCCGGCATCCTGCTCGTGGTCGTGGGGGCGGTCTGGGCCGGGCGGATCGTGGCCACTCGGACGGTCGCGCCGGAAGCCGCCCCGACGCTGGCCGGGGAGGCGGTCATGAGTCCGAACAGCACGCCCGCGCCCCCATTCACCCTGCACGACCAGGACGGCAAGGCCGTCTCGATCCAGGACTTCAAGGGCCAGGTGGTCGCGGTTTCCTTCCTGGACTCGCATTGCCAGCAGCAGTGTCCGCTGCAGGGCGAGCAGCTCGGGATCGCGATGCGGACGCTGGGGCCGGCAACCCGGTTCGTCAACCTGGTCGTGAGCGTCGCGCCGGCCACGGACACCCCGGACAGCGAGCGGGCGTTCGCGACCACGCATCGCTGGACCGGTGAGTGGCACTGGCTGTCCGGGAGCCCAGCCGAGCTGGCCGCCGTCTGGAAGGCCTACGGTATCGAGGTGTTGCCGGGGCCGATGGGAAACATTCCCCACAGCATCGCGCTCTACCTGGTCGATCGCCAGGGATACGAGCGGGTGGGCTTCCTGTTCACCGATCCGAAGCGGATCGAAGAGGACGTGCGCCTACTGTCCCACAGCTGAGGCAGGCCGGGAGGCCATCCCGGCCAGGACCGCGAGGATCGTCCCCGCGGCCAGCACGAGCCAGGTCGCCGGCTCGGGCAGCGCGAGGTGCAGCAGATGGTCCAGCGAGTAGTCGCCCGGACCGGTGAGGCTGAGTGCCAGCGCCGCGGACGCGACCGTGAGCGGAAACTCGGCGCCGCCGTCCCGGGCCCAGAAGCCCTTGGGCACGTGGACGATCCAGATCGCGACCGCCATCGCGCCCAGGATGCCAAAACTCCCGAGCGGGCTCAGCAGGCCGAGCGCGAGCAGGAGGCCGCCTCCGAATTCGCCGGCGACCAGCGCCCAGGTCCAGAGCTCGACCGGTCGGAAGCGCATCCGCGTCACCATGCCCCGCGTCCCGCTGACCCCGGCCCCGCCCCACCAGCCGAACAGCTTCTGCGCCCCGTGGCCGGCAACGGTCAGCCCCACCACCAGGCGGAGGATGAGCAGGCCCAGCGAGATCACGCCTGGCAGCATCTCACACGGGCGCGCCGGGTTTGACAGCCCTCGTGAGACTGAGTATCATTTGACTGTGAGGATCATGTGGCGCGTGGCCGCGGTCGCGATCCTGGCGGGTGTCCTCGCCGGATGCGGGTCCGCTTCCTCCACCGGAACCGCCGGCCACACCCTCCAGGTGCTGGCAGCCGAGAACTTCTGGGGCAGCATCGCCGCCCAGCTGGGCGGCTCGCACGTCCAGGTGACCAGCATCGTCACGAACCCGAACGCGGACCCGCACGAGTACGAGAGCAACACGGCCGACGCGCGGGCGTTCGCGACCGCGGATTACGTGATCCTGAACGGCGCGGGGTACGACGACTGGGCGACGCGCCTGCTGGCGGCGAACCCGAACCCATCGCGGAAGGTCTTCACGGTGGCGGATCTCCTCGGCAAGAAGCCGGGGGACAACCCGCACTTCTGGTACAACCCGAGCTGGGTCGAGCAGGTCGCGGACCGGATCACCGCGGACTACAAGGCGATTGACGGCGCAGACGCCTCGGCCTTCGATCAGCAGCGCGCCCAGGTCCGCAGCGCCTTCGCCCCGTACCACGCGCGCATCGCGGCGATCAAGTCGAAGTTCCCCGGGGTCAAGGTCGGCGCCACGGAGAGCATCTTCGTCTACCTCGCACAGGCCTTGAGCCTCGACCTGATCTCGCCGCCGGCGTTCATGCAGGCCGTCGCCGAGGGGAACGATCCGCCGGCGCAAACCGTCGCCGCGTTCCACGACCAGGTGCAGACCGGGGCGATCAAGGTGCTCGTCTACAACGTCCAGACGGCGACCGCCGTCACCACGAATCTGCGCCAGCTGGCGGTGCAGCAGAACATCCCGGTCGTCGGGATCTCGGAGACGCTGCAGCCGCCCGACGCGACCTTCCAGGACTGGCAGCTGGCCCAGCTGCTCACGCTCGAGAACGCGCTCAACGCCGGCGCGCTGACCCAATAGACTGCTCAGGACATGAGCTCGGCGGCGATCGCGGCGCGGGACCTGGCGGCCGGGTACGACGGCGCCCGCATCTGGCAGGGGGCGACCTTCGAGATCGCGCAAGGGGAGTTCATCGCGGTCCTCGGACCGAACGGCGCCGGCAAGTCGACGCTCTTCCGGATCATCCTCGGGTTGCTGCGGCCGGCGGCGGGCAGCCTCCAGGTGCTGGGCGGCGCCCCGCGGCGGGGTGACGCGCGGATCGGATATGTGCCGCAGCGGCGGACCATCGACGTCGACCTGCCGGTCCGCGGACGCGATCTGGTCAAGCTGGGCGTCGACGGGCACCGGCTCGGGATCGAGGTGCCCGGACCTGCCCGCGTGGCGGCGGATCGCCGGGTCGCGGAGGCCATCCACGCGGTCCGGGCCGATGCCTATGCCGACCGGCGTGTCGGACGGCTGTCGGGCGGGGAGCAGCAGCGGCTGTCCCTGGCCCAGGCGCTGGTGGGCAAGCCGGAGATCCTGCTGCTGGACGAGCCACTTGCGAGCCTCGACCTGCGCAACCAGATCGGCATGGCGGCGCTGGTCGCAGACCTGGCGCGCCAGCAGGGGCTCACGGTCCTGTTGATCGCGCACGACGTCAACCCGCTGCTGAACCTGATCGATCGCGTCCTGTACGTCGCCCACGGGCAGACCGCGATCGGGAAACCGGGCGAGATGATCACGTCCGAGACGCTGACCCGGCTCTACGGGGCGGAGGTCGAGGTGCTTCGTGACCGTCACGGCCACCTCTACGTGGTCGGTCTCGAGGATGAGATCGCCCATCCACACGGGGCGGCGCCCTGATGGCGGCGCCCACGATCCTCCTGCTGGCTCCGCCCTACTTCGGCTGGGACGTCGTCCGCGACCTGCAGGAGCTGTTTCGCTACCCGTTCATGCAGCACGCCTATGCGGCTGCGACCCTGGTCGCGATCGTCGCCGGGGCGATCGGGTACTTCGTCGTCCTGCGTGGATCGTCCTTCGCGGCGCACGCGCTCTCGCACATCGGTTTCGCGGGCGCGACGGGCGCGGTCTTGCTCGGCGTCAGCCCGCTCGCCGGCCTGCTCGTCTTCACCGGGGGAGCCGGCGCGGCGATGGGCTGGCTCGGCGGCCGGCGCCTGCGCGGCCAGGACGTGGTGATCGGCATCGTCCTGGCCTGGACGCTCGGCCTGGGCGTGCTCTTCATCGCCCTCTACAGCGGCAACGTGCAGGCCGCCTTCGCCATCCTGTTCGGCGAGATCCTCGGGATCAGCGTGACGGACGTCCAGGTGACGGCGATCGCGGCGGCGATCACCGTCGTCGCGCTCGCTGTGCTCTACCGGCCGCTGCTCTTCGCCTCCGTCGATGAGGAGGTCGCGGAGGCCAGGGGTGTCCCGGTGCAAGCGCTCTCGATCATCTTCATGCTCGTGCTGGCGGTTGCGGTTTCGGAGGCGGTCCAGGTGGTCGGCGTGCTGCTGATCTTCTCCCTGATCGTGACCCCGGCGGCGATCGCCGAGCGGCTCGTGGCGCGGCCGCTGCGGGCGCTGATCCTGTCCGCGGCGCTGGCCCTGCTCTTCGCCTGGTCGGGGCTGACGATCGCGTACTACCTGCCCTATCCGGTCAGCTTCTTCATCACCAGCATCGCGTTCTTCAGCTACCTGGCGGTGCGGGGCGTCCTCGCGCTGCGGGGGCGTGCGGCGGTGTAACCGCGCCCCGAAGCTACTCTCGACGATGAAGGTCCTGGTCGCGATCGTGCTGGCGTTGCTGGCCGCCTGTTCGCCTGCGGTTGGCGCGGGTCAGGCCGAGAAGAGCGTGGTCGTCCGCACGCTACCTGCCGTCGCCGAGGCCACGCCGAGCCCGCCTGCGGCACTGCCTGCCCTGGCCGCGCCGCCGGTCGTCGCCCAACCGGCGATCCGGGAGGGCACCTTCCCGCTCGTCCCGGTCGGGATGCGCGGCGCGATGGGGAGCGTGACGGTGACCGCGCAGGGCGGCGGCTTCAGCCTGTCCGTCAGCGCCCGCCACCTGGCGCCCTTGAGCCTCCACACCGTGCACCTGCACCTGGGGAGCTGCGCGAGCGCCTATGTCGGCCGCCACCTCCTGGTGATCGGGAGCGTGGCGGCGAATGGCGGGGGCGTCGGCAGCGTGTCGGCCAACCTCGGTTTCCCCTATACGACCGGCCGCTACGTGATCGTGTACGCGAATGCGAACGCGGTCACGATCATCGGGTGCGCCGACCTCGGGGGCCTGTAGCAGCCCTTCCCGGGACCTCTCCCCTAAAGGGCGAGGGTTCTGCCGAGGAAGAAGGGATACGATTTCGGCGGAATGAACGTGTCTTCTGGACCCTGGTGGCAGGAGGCGGCCGGCTATGCCGCGGCGGTGCTCGGGCCGGCCGTCCTGACCGCGATCCTGCAGCCGGTCGGAGCCGCCCAGCAGCGCGACTACGTCTTCCTCTATATCGCGCTGGTGGCCGTGATCGCCGTGCTCCGCGGCCTGCTCCCGGCGCTGCTCGCGGCGGCGGTCAGCTTCCTGCTGGTCGACTACTTCTTCGTCGCGCCGATCCACACGCTGACCATCGCGGACGAGCCGGACCTGGTCAACCTGGCGGTCTTCTTCGGGACCGCGGGCGTGGTGGGCAGCCTCGCCTCGAACCGCCGCCGCGCCTACCTGCAGGCGCAGCAGCTGGCCCGCCAGGCGCAACAGCTCAACGCCGAGCTGACCCGGCTCAACCGGGAGCAGGCCGAGGCGGCGCAGGCGGCCATCCGCCTGGCGCGGACCGAGCAGCAGGTCGCTACGCTGCAGCAGCTGGATCGGGACCGCCGGGACCTGCTGGCCAACGTCTCACACGACCTGCGGACGCCGATCGGCAGCATCCTGACCGACAGCACGAACATGCTGCGCACCCAGCAGATGAATGCCTCCGTCCGCTACCGGCTGGAGTCGATCGCCGCCGAGGCGCGCCGGCTGAACCAGCTGGTCTCCGACATGCTCGACATGGCCCGGATCGAGGGCGGCGCGCTGCAGCTCACGCTCGAGCCGGTGCAGGTGAAGGACGCGATCACGGCCGCGGCCGAGCGTTTGAAGCACAATTCGCCGGAGCGCCTCGTCCAGTGGACGGATGAGGACGCCAGGGTCAGCGTGCTGGCCGACTGGAACCGGCTCGGTCAGATCTTCGACAACCTGCTCGCCAATGCGGACCGGGCCGCGCCCAGGGGCACGCCCATCCAGGTTACGGTCAGCCAGGAGGGAGGCGGGTTCGTCACCATCCGGGTCATCGACGCCGGCCCAGGGGTGCCGGCCGATCTGCGCGATCGCCTCTTCACGCGATTCGTCAAGAAGAAGGATGAGGCGTCGGACGGCACCGGACTGGGGCTGGCGATCACGAAGGGGCTCGTCGAGGCGCACGCCGGCACGATCACGCTCGAGGATCGATCGGAAGGCGGCGCGAGCTTCCGGTTTACGCTGCCGAAGGCGGATTCGTAGCGGGCTCCTGGCGGCGGAGGATGTGGACGTCCACGTCCGTCAGCAAACGGATCAGGCGGGCGGTCGTGTCCCACGGCCGCCACGGCTTGCGGCGCCGTCCCAGGACGACTTCGGTGGTGAGCGTCTTGCGCACGTAGTCGGCGATCGTCGCGGCGATGTCGCCGCCCGAGAGGCTGACGAACTCCCCGCCCTGCTGGTGGGCGAGCGCCGCATACTCGCCGAGCGTCCGGCGCTGCGCTTCGGTCAACTTTGGCGGCCGGATCGAGATCACGGTCAGCTGGGCGTCGTGCCGCGCGGCGTGCGCAGCCACTTGATGAATCCGCGACTCGAGGCCCGCACGCGGCGGGATGATGGCGACCAGGCGAGGTCGCGCCTCCCAGGGTGAGTCGATCTTGCGCTCGTGCATGTAGGTGAGCAGGCGGCGATCGGTGTGCTGGGCGATCACCCGGAAGGCCATCTCACGCAGTGAGTTGAGCACGGGCAGGCGAAACTGACCCTGGAGCGCTCGGGCTGCCTGGGCGGGCGGCATGATCTCGCCCCGCCGCAGGCGCTCGAGCAGGACGGTCGGGGTGAGGTCGACCAGCTCGAGCTCGTCGATCTGGCCCAGGACCTCGTCGTTGAGCGGCGGTCCCGGGGGACTCCCCGGCGAGAGTTCGCCGAAGGACTGGCGGACGCTCTCCAGGTCGAGGAGATGGATCGTCCCCAGGACGGTGATGCCGGCCTGGATCAGGCGGCCGAGGGATTCGGCGCGCGGCCGATCATGGGTGTCGAGGCCGTTCAGCTCGTCGATGACCGCGACCTCGGGGTTGCGCACCAGGAGCGCCTCCACGTCGAGCCGATCGCGGGCCGCCGGACCCTGGGGACCGCCCAGCAGCTCGAGATCCGCGGGGACGGTGGTGCGGGCGCCGATGGCGGCGATCACGACGTCGGTACCGCGCGAATGGCGCCGGCGCGCCTCGTCCAGCATCACCGAGGTCGTGCCGACGCCGTCCGCATACCCGAGGTAGACCCGGACGTCCGTATCCCGCCGGGCCACCTCCAGGTCGGAGCGGAGCAGCGCCTCGGGGCTGGGCCGCTGGAGATCCCCGTCCTGCGCCTGCCGCCGATCATCGTCCTCGGTGCGCGCGATCACGTGGAGGTCGACGTCAGGCAGGGCGTCGATGAGCTCGTCGGCGAGGGTCCGGTCGAGCCGGGTCCGCAACCCGCGACGCGCCGACTGGCCGATGAACACGTGGCGGACGTTCGCTTGCTGGGCGGCGCCGACCACGGCCTGGCCGACCGTCGCTCCGCCGAGCGCCGAGAACGAGCAGCCCAGCTGCCGGGCCAGCTGCCGGTAGCGGTCCGTGTCGGCGGCCCCTGCCCCGACCACGGTGACCACCATGCACAGGCCACCCAGGCGACGGGCCAGCCGGACGCCCCGGCGGATCAGGGTCTCGGAGTTGCCCCGCCCGGAGATCGCGACCAGCACGTCTTCGGCCTCGGTCATGACCTGGCGGGAGGCGGCCATCGATTGCGCCACGAGCCGCAGGCCGATCTCGCGCAGCGCGGCCAGGTTCCCGGGCCGGAAGAAGTTGGCAAGCGCGGTGTCGATCGTGTCGAGCTTGTAGACGTTGCCATGGCGCATGCGCTTGCGCAGCGCCTCGGGGGAGATGTCGATGAACTGGATCTCGTCCGCCGTGTCCAGGACGCGGTCGGGGATCGTCTCGCGGACGGCGATGCCGGTGATCCGCTCGACCACGTCGTTGAACGACTCCACGTGCTGGACGTTCAGGGTCGAGATCACGTCGATGCCGGCGTCGCGGAGGTCGTCGACGTCCTGCCAGCGCTTCTGATGCTCGAGCCCCGGCGCGTTCGTGTGGGCGAGCTCGTCGACGAGCGCGACCTTCGGCCGGCGGGCCAGGACCGCGGCGAGGTCCATCTCCTCGAGGACGGTGCCGCGATAGGGGACCTTCTGGCGCGGCACGACCTCGAAGTCGACGACCAGCTCCTCGGTCCGCGGCCGGCCGTAGGTCTCGACGTAGGCGATGACCACGTCCTCGCCGCGCTGCCGGCGTTCCCGGCCCTCGCGCAGCATGCTGTAGGTCTTGCCGGCGCCCGGAGTGGAGCCAAGATAGACCTTGAGGTGCCCGCGGGGCTTCCCTGCAGCACCCCCACCCCGACCCTCCCCCGTCGAGGAGGAGGGAGGATTCTCAGCCGGCGGCTCCTCCATCGAGAGCCATGTTAAGCAGGAGCACGTTCACGTGCGGCTCTCCGAAGACCAGGATGTAACGACCCTGCAGCTGTTGCTCGACCAGCGCCTTGACCCGCGCCGGGTCGAGGTT
>DASQGL010000056.1:0-5486 GCA_035632635.1 Candidatus Limnocylindrales bacterium | reverse complement strand
GGCCGCGCGGTCAAGGGCCCGACCGTGGCCCTGATGCGGGCGGTGGGCGCCCAGCCCGACGCGGTCGGGGTGGCCCAGCTCTACCAAGACCTCGCGAGCGGCTTCGTGCTCGATCGCGCCGATGCGGCCCAGGAACCGGCGATCCGCGCTCTCGGGTACCGTATGGTCTCGGTGGACACGCTCCTGGACGACCCGACGACCGCTGCCCGGGTGGCGGTTGCCGCCCTGCGGCTCGTGGAGGAGCGCGCCGCCGCGTGACCGCCGCGATCGTCGTGCCCATCAAGGCGCCCTGGCGGGCGAAGCAACGGCTGGGCGACATCCTGACCGAGGCCGAACGCCGGCGGCTGGCCCACGCCATGGCCGCCGACGTCCTGGCGGTGGTCTCCGCCCTGCAGGGCGTGGCGCGCTATGCGGTGTCGGACGATCCCGAGCTGCAGGCGCTCGCCCGGCGTGCCGGCCTCGAGGTGGTGATCGATCGGGAGGGGGCCGGCCAGAGCGCCGCCGTGCGGCAGGGCTTCCAGGCGGCCGCGCAGGCCGGCGCCGCCACGCTCGTCACCATCCCGGGCGACGTGCCCGCCGTGACCGGGGAGGATCTCCGGCGGTTGCTCGAGGCGCACCCCGAGGTCGACGTCCTGATCGCGCCCGACCGGGACGGCGTCGGCACCAACGGGCTGCGCCTGCGGTCGCCCCACGCCATCCCGCTGCACTTCGGCGACGACAGCCTGCGCCAGCATCGGGAGGAGGCCGCGCGGGCCGGCCTCCGCTTCGCGGTGCTCCCGCTGGAGCGCCTCGCCTGCGACCTCGACCGGCCCGAGGACCTGGCCGCCTACCTGCGGCTGCGGCCCCGGACCGCCACGCTCGCCCTCCTCGAGGCGCTGGCGATCGAGGAGCGGCTTGCCGCGCGCGACCGGCCGCACGCGTGACGAGCCTGACGATCGTCGCCATCCCCGGCTTGCCGGAGGTGGTCCCGGGGGCGCCGCTCGCGGCCCTGCTGCTGGCCGGGCTCCAGCGCGCCCGGCTGCAGCTCGAGCCGCGGGACATCCTGGTCGTGACCCAGAAGGTCGTCTCCAAGGCCGAGGGGCGGATCGTGGACCTGGACCAGGTCGTGCCCTCCGAGGAGGCCCGCAGCCTGGCCGCCCGGACGCAGTTCGAGCCCCGTCACGTGGAGGTGATCCTGCGCGAGTCGACCCGGATCGTGCGGGCGGCGCCCCGCGTGCTGGTGACCGAGACCCGGCAGGGATTCATCTGCGCCAACGCCGGCGTCGACCGCTCCAACGTCGGCCCGGGCGAGCGCCTCGTCCTGCTCCCCGACGACGCGGACGCCTCCGCCGCCCGGTTGCGGCAGGCGCTGCAGGCGTCGACCGGCGTCGCCCCCGGGGTCGTGATCTCTGACAGCTTCGGCCGGCCCTGGCGTGAGGGGCAGGTGAACGTGGCGATCGGCGCGGCCGGGGTCGCCTGCCTGCGGGACTACCGGGGCGAGGCGGACCCGGACGGCTACGAGCTGCAGGGGTCGGTGCTCGCGGTCGGGGACGAGGTGGCGGCCGCCGCCGAGCTGGTCATGGGCAAGCTCGACCGCATTCCGGCGGCGCTGGTCCGCGGCCTCGACCTGCGCGGCGAGGGCGACGCCCGTGGCCTGCGGCGCGACCCCGTGACCGACCTGTTCCGCTGACGCCGGGGCCGGCCGGGCCGCTCGCGGGGCCGGGCGGCACGCGGCGCGCGGGTAAGATCAGCCCATGAACGTGCGGGTCGTCCTGTTCGCCAAGCCGCGCGAGCTGGTGGGCGCGCCCAACGTCGACCTGGAGCTGCCCAGCGGGGCGACCGCGGCCGACGCCTGGCGGCAGCTCAGCGATCGCTACGCGCTCGGGCCGCTGCCCCGGGCGTTCCGCTGCGCCGTCAACTCGGAGTACGCGCGCTGGGAGGATCCGCTCAGCGAGGGCGCCGAGCTCGCCATCATCCCGCCGGTCAGCGGCGGCGCCGTGACCGAGCGGCGGGACGTCGTCGCGCTCAGCGAGGAGCCGCTTGACCCGCAGGCGATCGCGAGCCGGGTGCGCTCGGACCAGGACGGCGCGGTCGTCGTCTTCCAGGGCGTCGTGCGCGACGTCGCCCGCGGCCGGACCGTCCGCGCGCTCGTCTACGAGGCGTACGGGGCGATGGCGCAGCGGCAGATGGAGATGCTGGCGGCCGAGGCTGCCAGTCGGTTTGCCATCGGCGGCCTGGCCGTGGTCCATCGCACCGGCACCCTGCAGGTGGGCGAGGTCAGCGTGGTGATCGCGGTCGCGGCGCCCCACCGCGGCGCCGCCTTCGACGCCTGCGAGTGGCTGATCGACGAGCTGAAGCGGACGGTGCCGATCTGGAAGAAGGAGATCTACACCGAGGGCGAAGCCTGGATCGGCGACCGGCCCTGATCGCGGGGGCCGCCGCGGCATGACCCGCGCGCGCGATCTCGGCGTCGTCGTCGGGCGCGGCACGCCCGGGCCGCGCAACGCGATCACGGACGTCACCGGGGTCCGGGTCGGGCACGCCACCCTGATCGAGGGCGAGGGCCCGCTCCACGTGGGGCGGGGACCGGTGCGCACCGGGGTCACGGTGATCCTGCCTCGGCCGGCGGATCCCGGCGCCGAGCCGGTGTTCGCGGGCTGCCATCGCCTGAACGGCAACGGCGAGCTGACCGGCCTCGAGTGGGTGCGGGAATCGGGCATGCTGATGACCCCGGTCGCGATCACGAACACCCACAGCGTGGGCGTCGTCCGCGATGCGCTGATTGCGGCCCGGGTCCGATCCGGCGCGCTGGACGAGGACGTCTGGTCGCTGCCGGTGGTGGGCGAGACCTGGGACGGCCGGCTCAACGACATCAACGGGCAGCACGTGCGGGCCGGGCACGTGGACCAGGCGCTGGCCAGCGCCACCGACGGCGCCGTGCCCGAGGGTAACGTCGGGGGCGGCACCGGCATGATCTGCCACGGGTTCAAGGGCGGCATCGGGACCGCCTCCCGCACCGTCCCGAGCGGGGCCGGCGCCTACACGGTCGGCGTCCTGGTGCAGGCGAACTACGGCCGGCGCGAGCGCTTCCGGGTCAACGGCCTGCCGGTCGGCGAGGTCCTGGACGCCCGGGCGATCCCGCTGCCCGGCCCGTCGGGGGCGCCCGCGCCGTCCGGCCGGCCCCCGTCGGCCTCGACGCGCAGCGGGTCGATCATCGTGATCGTGGCCACGGACGCGCCGCTGCTGCCCCACCAGTGCACCCGCCTGGCCCAGCGCGCCGGGCTGGGCGTGGCGCGGATGGGCGGCGTGGGGGAGCATTCCAGCGGCGACCTGTTCCTCGCCTTCGCGACCGGCAACGGCGGCCTCCCCGGGGAGGCGGGCCTGGGAGAAGCCGGCGCGCCCGTGATCCCGATCCGGATGCTGGCGGACGCCCACATCACCCCGCTGTTCGACGCCGTCATCGAGTCGACCGAGGAGGCCATCCTCAACGCGCTGGTGGCCGCCGAGACCATGGTGGGCCGGGATGGGATCACCGCCCACCGCCTCGACCACCACCGTTTTGTGGATACCCTGGACCGGCTCGGCCGGGATTCCGGCCCAACTCGGCCCGAATACCCCTAGCGGCGAGCCCCAGGCTGACGGGAAGCCGGATTGGCGCCCGTTGTACGGGAAGCCATGGCTCCGACCGAGCGCCTGCCCGGCGATCTGTACCGATCGATGTTCCGAATTGCGGCGGTGGCCTTCATCTGGTCGGGCGCGGCGGACGCCGGCAGCAGCTTCGTCGGGACCGGGCAGCACGTCAACTACCCGGTCGTCATCGTCCTGGGCCTCCTGTCCATCGCCGGCGGGGCGGTGACCTGGGTCATCCCCTGGCACCGCCTGCCGGTGGATCGGTTCCTCGGCATCATCGTCATGCCCGGGGTCGCGATCCTGACCGCCATGTTGATGAGCACCGGCGGGGTGCACTCCCAGGTCATGCCGCTGTTCGTCGCGCCGGCCGTCTTCATGGCGGCCGCCTTCGACCTGCGGATGGCGGTCGTCACCGGGGCGCTCTGCCTGGCGGGGGCCGCCCTGCCGCTGACCCAGGGGTGGGACGACGCCTACTTCCGGACGCTGATCGTGCTGGGCGCGGCGACGGCGCTCTCCGCCTACGTGCCCTCCCGGGTGCGGGCGGCGCTGACCCGCGAGTACGAGCGCCGGACCCGGCAGCAGGAGGAAGGCTACGTGGCCACGATTGGGGCGCTGGCCGCGGCGCTGGATGCGAAAGACCGCTATACGGAGGAACACTCCCGGGAGACCGCCACGCTCGCCTTGAACGTGGGCCGGCGGCTCGGGCTGTCCCCCGAGGAGCTGCGCTTCCTCGAGTACGGCGCCCTCCTCCACGACATCGGGAAGATCGGCATCCCCGGGTACATCCTGCACAAGCCCGGCGCGCTGACCGCCGAGGAGTTCGACATCATGAAGGAGCACCCGGTGATCGGGGAGCGGATCCTGGCCTCGGTGCCCTTCCTCAAGCCGCTCGCGCCCGTGGTGCGCGCCGAGCACGAACGCTGGGACGGGACCGGGTATCCGGACGGGCTGCGGGGTGAGGAGATCCCGATCGCGGCCCGGATCGTGCACGCCTGCGACGCCTTCCATGCCATGGCGACCGACCGCGCCTATCGCGAGGCCCTGCCCCGGGAGCGCATCCTCGCCGAGTTTCGCGAGCAGTCGGGCAAGCAGTTCGACCCGCGGGTCGTGGAGGTCATGCTCCAGGTCATCGAGGAAGACGACCCGGAGCTGCACGCGGCGGCCCAGCACGCCGGCACGCCCGCCCCGGCGGCGCCCATCTCGGGGCCGCGATCGTGGGCCCAGCACCTGGAGAGCATCGAGGTGCTGGGCGCCCGGCTGAGCCGCGTCGCCAGCATCGACGAGATCTGCCGCCTGATCGGCGAGACGATCGTGGCCATCCTGCCCCAGGATCACTGCCGGATCCTGCTCCTGAACCGGGATGGGCGGCACCTGGAGATCGTCTACCTGAGTGCGTCGGAGAAATCCGAGTACCAGTCGATCACGAAGGAGAACGCCGCGGTCGAGATGGGGGAGGGGATCACCGGCTGGGTCGCCGAGCAGAAGCGGGGCGCGGTCCTCGGGGACGCCGAGCGCCATCCCAAGGCCGCCCACGTGGCGGGCACGTCGCACGTGGACGAGTCGATGCTGGCCGTGCCGGTGGTGTTTGAAGACGAGCTGCTCGGCGTGATCGTGGTCAACAAGCTCGGCCTCAACCAGTACGCGCTCGATCATCTGCGGCTGCTGACGATCCTCGCCAACCAGGCCGCCGTCTCGATCGCGCACGCCCGGCTGATCGATCGGCTGGCCTCGGCGGCGCGCACCGATCCGCTGACCGGCCTGGGCAACCGTCCGGCCTTCGAGGAGGCGCTCGCGAGGCAGCTGGACAATCCCGCCGCCCGGCTCTCGATCGCGCTCTTCGACATCGATCGCCTCAAGCAGACGAACGCCGCCTTCGG
>DASQGL010000055.1:0-3670 GCA_035632635.1 Candidatus Limnocylindrales bacterium | reverse complement strand
GCCGCTCGAGGACCGCTATCAGCGCAGCCGGGTGCTCGACCTTTTCAAGAGGCTGCCCGTGCGCATGGCGCTCTTCCGCATCTTCGCGCATGACGAATCACACCGGGTTGAGCTCATCAAGGCGGCCAACGAGGTGCTCGGCCTGGAGGGCTGAGGTGGGAGCTTAGAAGTCGTCGTCCCCGTAGTCGCCACCGCCGCCGTAGTCGTCTTGTCCATAGTCTCCGCCGCCGTAGTCGCCACCCCCGAAGTCGCCACCTTCACCGAGACCGGCATCGGCATCGCCACCTCCGCCGCCACCGAAGTCGCCCTCCTCGGAGCGCACGGTGGCGAACGTCGACACCAGCCGTCGCAGCGCGGCCTTGCCGCAGTGGGGGCAGACCGGGTCGGGGGACCTGTAGCTCCCCAAAAGCGCCGAGGACCGCTTGCCGCAGCCGTCACACCGATATTCGTAAATCGGCATGCATACGATTATGTGGATGATCGGGCTCGAACGCATCCGCACGGCTGCGGGCCGCGCCCGCCCGCACGTCCTGAGGACCCCTCTTGTTCCGGTCGAAGGGGCTCAGCTGAAGCTCGAATGCCTCCAGCCCACGGGCAGCTTCAAGGTGCGAGGGTTCTTTTCCGCGGCGCTCGCCCTCTCGCCG
Source organism: Candidatus Limnocylindrales bacterium (assembly GCA_035632635.1). GTDB lineage: Bacteria > Chloroflexota > Dormibacteria > CF-121 > CF-121 > CF-120. The sequence continues at coordinate 3,026 of DASQGL010000055.1, read as the reverse complement.
GATGAGCTGCAAAGAGGGTTGATCACCGTGAGCGCGGGCAACGCGGCGCAGGCGTGCGCCTACGTCGCGCACGAGCTTGGTGTGCCGTGCCGCGTCGTCATGTACGACACCGCCCCACCGCCGAAGGTCGACGGCGTCAAGCGCTGGGGCGCGACACCGATCCCGATGCCGCGTGACGAGATGCTGCAGTGGATGGCGCGGCAGGGCTGGACGGGCGAACCGGAGGCGTTCATCCATCCGTTCGCCGACGAGGAGGTCATGGCCGGACACGGGAGCCTGGGTCTCGAGATCCTGGAGGACGTGCCGGGGGTGGAACGGGTGCTCGTTCCGGTGGGTGGCGGAGGCCTGGTCAGCGGCGTCGCCTCGGCGCTCAAGGCCCTTCGGCCCGGCGTCGAGGTGATCGGCGTTCAGTCCGACGGCTATCCGCTGTGGACGCGCTGCCTCGAGGCGGGCGGCCCCGTACCGGTCAAGCCCGACACCATCGCCGACGGGACGACCGCGCCGTTCGACCCGCGCATGTTCGAGCGGCTGAAGGAGTGCGTCGACCGCTGGCTCACCGTGCCCGAGCCGCGGCTGCGCGCGGCGGTGCCACAGCTCGCCGCGGCGGCCAAGGTCGTCGCCGAGGGGGCAGGCGCCCTGACGTACGCGGCGCTGGAGCAGCTCCCACCAGGGCCGGTCACGGTGGCCGTCGTCAGCGGCGGCAACATCGACCCGAAGCTTCTGGCCGAGCTCCTCAGCTGAGGGCGGCGGGGTCCCTGGCCATGCCCCACGGCCCTCGCTTGATCAGCGCGATCAGCATCACGACGAACAGGGCGGCTGCGGGGATGGCGAAGACGACCCCGAGCCAGTAGGTCCAGCCCGGCATCGAGAAGCCGGAGATGGATGACGTCGCCGAACCCGCGATCGCCGTCACGAGGTTGACGGGGAGCGAAACGGTGCTGAGTCCCATGAAGACCAGCACCACGTAGTACATCCACGTCCAGCGCCCGAGGGCGCCGATGATCACGACAAGGCAGATCGCCGCGCCGAAGATGGCCGCCACCCACAGCGCCCCGCCCATGAACGAATTCATGGTGTCCGCGAATCCTGCCGGAAGCGGGCTGGCCTGCGGGTTGAGCTCCTGCTGCCGCTGGATGCTCTGGTTGATCGCCTGAGTCATGGTGCCTCCCATCCAGAAGGGGATGGTGAGGGCGTAGATCGCGGAGATCGCATACCAGGCGGCGACGGCGAACTGGAGCGGCCTGGTCCACGAGGTCGGATGGCGAGTCGAGCTCACAGCTGGAGCCTGGTAGTAGGACGGCGCCGCAGGGCCCTGGCCCGCCGGTACCCAGGCCTGGCCGTCCCAGCGGGACCGGCCGTCGTGGGACAGCGTGCTGACCCACTGCTGGCCGTCCCAGTAGTACATGCCGTCGGGCGACATCCGCGTGCTCATGCGCTCAACACCTCTTCGCACATCTTGAGCGTCGACTGGACGTCCTGCGCATCGATTCCGTGGTGGGTTACAAAGCGCATTCGCCGCGGGCCGGTCCAATCCCCGAGCAGGCCGCGCCGCCGGCACTCCTCTGTGAACTCGGGGGCGGTCATGCGTTCGAGGTCGAAATAGACGAGGTTGGTCTGCACCCGCGATAGATCGCACCGCACCCCGGGCAGCTCCGCCAGCCCTTCGGCGAGCGTGCGCGCGTTGGCGTGATCGTCGGCCAGCCGGTCGACCATGGTGTCGAGAGCCACGATCCCGGCCGCCGCCAGCACCCCGGCCTGGCGCATGCCGCCGCCCAGCCGCTTTCGCCAGCGCCGGGCTTCGAGGATCGTTTCGTCCGGCCCGCACAGGATGCTGCCGGCAGGACAGGCCAGGCCCTTGGACAGGCAGAAGGTGACCGAGTCCGCGCACGCCGCGATGTCCGCCGGATTCACGCCGAGGAAGATCGCCGCGTTGAAGATGCGAGCGCCGTCGAGGTGCACTCGCAGGCCGTGCCGCCGGGCGGCGGCTGAAGCCGAGCGCAGCGATTCCAGGGGCCACACGACGCCGCCATGGCGGTTGTGGGTGTTCTCGAAGGTGATCGCCCCGCTGATGGGTTGATGCACGTCGTCGTTTGGCCGCACGGCGTCCTCCACCTGCGCCGGTGTCATCACGCCGGCTTGCGTCGTGACGGGCCTGACCTGGACCCCGAGCACCGCTGCGGCGCCGGCCGTCTCGTTGTTGAAAACGTGGGAGTCGGCGTCGGCTATGACCTCCTCGCCCCGACGGGCGTTGACGGCGACCCCGATCAGGTTTCCCATCGTCCCGCTCGGTAGGAAGACGGCAGCCTGCTTGCCCATGCGGGCCGCGGCCATCTCCTCGAGCCGGTTCACGGTCGGGTCGTCGCCGAACACGTCGTCGCCGAGCGGAGCCGTTGCCATGGCCTGCCGCATTTCGGCGGTGGGCATCGTCACGGTGTCCGAGCGTAGATCGATCAAGGCGTCGCCCTTAATCTAACCGCGCGGTGAGAGCGACCACGATCCTGGCGCGGGGAGTCATCCGGACGCTCGGCCGCACCGGCCTCAAGCCGCAAAGCCACCTGGCCATCGCAGGCGGGCGGGTGCTGGCCGTGGGCGGTCGCAAGGTGATGGGCCTGCGCGGGCCGCGGACCCGTGTGGTCGACCTGCGTGACGGCGCGGTCCTGCCGGGCTTCAACGATGCTCACGCGCACGTCGTCTACTTCGGGCTCACCCGATTCGCGGCCGACCTTGGCGGCGCCAGGGGCATCGACGACATCCTGGCCAGGCTCAGAGAACACGCGCAGGGCCTCGAGGCGGGCGAGTGGCAGCAGGGGATGGGCTACCGCACAGACGAGCTGACGGAGCGGAGGCAGCCCCATCGGACCGAGCTGGATCGGGTCACAGGGGCCCGTCCCTGCTACATCGACGAGCGCGGCGGACACGCGCGCGTCGCCAACACGGCGGCACTGGCTGCCGCAGGCATCACTGCCGAGACGCGCAACCCCTCGGGCGGCAGGATCGGCAGGGATCTCGACGGTACGCCCAACGGA
>DASQGL010000054.1:0-14448 GCA_035632635.1 Candidatus Limnocylindrales bacterium | reverse complement strand
CGCTCAGTGCGGCGGTGCTGCCGGTCCACCCGCCGGTTCGCCACGTCGTCGATATCGAGCCGACGCCGACGCCGGCGCCGATCCCGCCGCCGGCCATCCCGATCCGCGCCCCGCGCCCATCCCGCCCGGCGCCCCCGCCCGCCGCCACCGGATCGACGCAACCCGCCCTGATCAACGCAGACCGGGCCGCGGCCGGCCTTCCGCCGCTGGCCGTCAGCCCGTGTCTTACCGCGGTCGCGGCGCAGAACGCGGCCCGGATGGCCGCCCAGGGATACATCTCGCACCAGGGCGGTGCCGTCCAGGACCTCAGCTGCCACCTCGGGAATCGCACCGGCGAGAACATCGGCTACACCTCGGGCGGACCGCACGACGCGCTGATGAACAGCTGGTTCATGAACGATGCCCCCCACCGGGCGAACATCCTGGGTCCGTTCCATTACGTCGGGGCCGTCTGGGTGATCGCGGGAAATGGCACCGGCTACCTCGCGGTGGAGTTCGGCTGAGCCGCGGATAATGGGCCCATGCGCCGGTACCGCGTCACCGGCTCGGGCATCGAGACCAGCCTGCGGGGGCACGCGGTGCTGCACGAGCCGTTCATCAACAAGGGCACCGCGTTCAGCCTGGAGGAGCGCGCCGCGCTTCGCCTGACCGGGCTGCTCCCGCCCGCCATCAAGACGCTCGACCAGCAGGCCGGCCGGGCCTACCAGCAGTTCCGCCGCCAGCCCGATGACCTCGCCCGCAACGTCTATCTGCATGCGCTGCACGATCGCAACGAGGTCCTCTTCTACCGGATCGTGACCGAGCACCTGCACGAGATGCTGCCCATTGTCTACACGCCCACCGTCGCGCTGGCGATCGAACAGTTCAGCCACCAGTACCGCCGGCCGCGCGGCATCTTCCTCTCCATCGATCATCCGGAGCAGGTCGAGGAATCGCTGCGGAACTTCGACGCCGGGCCGGACGACATCGACCTGATCGTGGCGACCGACGGCGAACGGATCCTGGGCATCGGCGACTGGGGCGCGGGCGGCATCGACATCGCCATCGGAAAGCTCGCCATCTACAGCGCGGCCGGCGGCATCGATCCCACCCGGGTGATCCCGGTGGTGCTCGACGTCGGCACCGATCGCGAGGAGCTGATCGACGATCCGCAGTACCTGGGCAACCCGCACCCCCGGGTGCGGGGAGAACGGTATGACGCCTTCATCGAGCAGTACGTGCGGTGTGCATCCAGGCTCTTCCCCCGTGCCCTCCTGCACTGGGAGGATTTCGGGGCCGGCAACGCACGGCGCATCCTCGAGCACTACCGCGATCAGGTCTGCACGTTCAACGACGACATGCAGGGCACGGGCGCCACCGTGCTCGCCGCCGTCACCTCCGCAATGCGCGTCCTCGGTCAGTCCCTCCGCGAGCAGCGTGTCGTCATGTTCGGAGCCGGCACGGCCGGCATCGGCATCGCGGACCAGCTGCGTGACGCCATGGTGCGGGAGGGTCTGCCCGTGGGGGAGGCCACCAGGCGCTTCTGGTGCCTTGGCCGTCACGGTCTGCTGCTCGACGACCAGCCTGGCCTGCGCGATTTTTCGCGACCCTATGCGCGGCCGGCCCGCGAGGCCGCGTCCTACGCCCGCGACGGCGGCGGCGCGATCTCCCTCCTCGAGGTCGTCACGCAGGTGCGTCCCACGCTGCTGATCGGCACCTCGACCACCGCCAACGCGTTCAGCGAGCCGGCGATCCGCGAGATGGCGCGGCAGGCCCAGCGGCCTATCATCTTCCCGCTCTCGAATCCAACCCAGTGCTCGGAAGCGACCCCGGCTCAGCTCTACGCGTGGACCGGTGGCCGGGCGCTGGTCGCGACCGGCAGTCCCTTCGACCCGGTCAGCCAGGACGGGGTCACGCACCAGGTTGCCCAGGCCAACAACGCCCTGCTCTTTCCCGGGATCGGGCTGGGGACGATCGTCGCCCGGGCCCGGCAGGTCAGCGACGGCATGCTGGCCGCCGCCGCCGGCGCGGTCGCTGCGATGGCGGACCCGATGCCGATGGGCGCCCCGTTGCTTCCGGGCGTCGAGCAGCTGCGGGCGGTGTCGCTCGCGGTGGCGACGGCCGTTGCGGCCCGGGCGAAGGAGGAAGGGCTCGCCCGGGTACCGCTGCGCGACGTCGACGCGGAGGTGCGGGCGGCGATGTGGATGCCCGTCTACCGCCCGGTCAGGGCGGTCTGACGTCCGCGCCGGGCTGCGCGTCCGCGACGAGACCGGTTGAGGCCGCCGGCCGCCGGGACAGGGTCGCACCCGCGCTGGCTACCGTCACGAGCCCGATCGCGAGCAGCTGAACCGCGGTCAGGCGCTGGCCGAGAAAGAGGAAGCCCGCCACCGCACCCATGGCCGGCTCCAGGCTCATCAGAATGCCGAAGAGCTGGATCGTGAGGCGACGCAGCGCGGCGAACTCGAGGGAGAACGGGACGGCCGAGGAGAGGATCGCGACCACCAGGCCGAGTGCCAGGTTGCGCGGGTCGAGCAACCTGGCGCCGGCGCTCGCCACCCCGATGGGGAGCAGGACGATCGCGCCCAGCGCAAGGGCGAAGGCGAGCCCGTTCGGTCCCGGCACGAGCCGTCCCACCCGCTGGCTCAGCAGGATGTAGGAGGCCCACCCGGCGGCCGCCCCCAGCGCGAAGAGCACGCCGACCGGCGTCACCGTGCCGCGCTCGGCGGACAGCATCGCCACGCCGGCCCCGGCCATGCCGGCCCAGGCGAAATCGCGCCCCCGCCGCGACCCGGCGATCGCGACCCCGAGCGGTCCCAGGAACTCGATCGTGACGGCGATGCCGAGCGGGATCCGGGCGATCGCCTCGTAGAAGGACAGGTTCATGGCGGCGATCACCAGGCCGAACGGGATGATGGCCGCCCACTGGCGCGGGCGCAGGTGCGGCCGGCGCGGCCGGGCCAGCGCCAGGAGGATGAGGGCGCCGAAGCCCAGCCGGAACAGGACGCTGGCCGCCGGGCCGACGTAGGCGAACAGATGCCGCGCGACCGTCGCCCCCACCTGGACCGAGGCGATCGCGCCCAGGGCGTAGATCGGCGCCGGCACGCTGACCCGCCGGGTCATGCGGCCCTGTCCCGAGGTGACCCGCGGCCGTGGCGCCGATCCATGGTGAGTTCGATGCTATAGCCAGCACCGTGGCCGGTCTCAAAAAGGAGGTGTGCCATGGACACGTCACTCGCTCGGCAGCCGTCGACCGAGGATGCGCCGCTCCTCGCCAGAACCCCGTGGATCACTCCACGTCGCCTGATCGGGTTCGTGGTCGGGTGGCTCATGCTCTTCGCCCTCTTGAGCGTCTTCGTCTCGAACCCATTCCAGAGCGAGCCTCGGGCGGGGGTCCTCCCCGACTTCGCCCACGTGATGTTCCTGCACGGCCTGCTGATCGGCATGGTCGGATTGATGGCCCTGATCACGTTGCAGGTGTTCGCGATCCGGTCGTGGCACGTCCGGCTGTGGATCGCGGGCGGCGTCGTGGCGGCGACGGTCCTGGCCTCGGTCGGCGGGATCTGGGATCGGACGGTCCCGGGCTCGGAAGTGCCGATGTGGACCCAGGTCTTTGGCTTCTTCGCGCTCGACGAGATCCTGCTCCTGCTCGTGCTCGCCATGGTCGCTGAATGGCGGCGGTCCCGGGCGGCTCGGACGCTGACCTACCTTGCCGCGGGATTGGCATCCGCGTCGATGCTCATCGCGGCGGTCATGGGTCACCTGGCCGGCTGGCTGATGGAGTTCGGATACTGGCCCGGATTCCTTGGCCAGGTCGGCGCCTGGATGGGCTTCGCCAGCGTCAATGACTTCGCCCACGCGCTGGTCGGCTCGCACTCCCACGAGATGGCGGTCGCCGCGATGGCGCTGATCGTGACCCTGCTGGCGCAGCAGTTCGGGTATGCGACCCGGCCGGGTGCGGCGAAGCTCGCCGCCGGCGTCGGGTTGGCCATGGTGGCCGGGGGCACAATCCTGATGACGGCGATCTACGTCGCCACGGCATTCAGTCAGCTCGCCATCCCGACGATCATGCAGTCCGGCGCCAATGGCATCCCGGGCGACGACGTCGTGACCGGCCTGCTGGTCATGGGCGGCGGCGTCGTGGTCTCACTGAGCCTGCTGACCCGGAGGGTGCTGCGCGCACCGGTCCGGCTGGCCGCCATCTGGGCGTACGTCCTTTCGTTCGCCACCGTGGCGCTTGCCGGCTACACGATCGAGTTGAACACGTCGTACTTCGGGGCCGGCGACCCGAAAGCGGCCGGGGCGGCGAAAGACGCGATCTTCACCTGGATGCACCAGGACATCGGGCTCTTCCTCCTGCCCACCGTGGTCGCGATCATGGTGGCCGCGCAGCTGCTGGTGCGGGGCGGCCGTCGTGACCTCATCGGTTGGGTGACGACCGCGGGCGTGACCGTGAGCTTCGCCGGCGCGATGGTCTGGAGCTTCGTCAACCCCGCCCTGTACGGACCCGGCTACGTCATCTCGACGGTCGGCGTGCTCCTGGTCGGCGTGGCGCTGGCCGCGACCCTCTGGTGGGGCGTCGTCGCACGGCCTCGGACGGCTGCGATGGCGCTGCCGCCGCCGAGCCTGCCCGTCAAACCGCTCGAGCTGCCGGTGGTCGCGCGGCGGCGCGAAGACGCGATCGTGAAGTAAGCCGAGGAGCCGGCTCCGGCGTGAAGCCCTGGGGCCGGCCACCCGGTCATTCGACGGCGGGACGCCCCGGCTGCGGTGTGGCCAGATCCTGGCCCAGCGGGCGGTGCGCCCATCCCTGGATCAACCACAGCCACGCCCACCCGAGCAGCAGCCCGCCGGCCACGTCGGTCGGGTAATGGACCCCCAGGTAGACGCGCGCGACGGCGACCAGCAGGGCGAGCACGACGGCCACCCCGATGGCGGCGATCCGCGCGGGGCGAGGCCACCCCTTCGAGAGCAGGAGCGCGATCCCACCATAGATCGCGGCCGCCTGCGCCGCGTGCTCGGACGGGAAGCTCAGGGTCGAGAGGTGGCCGAGCGCGTCGAAGGGCGGCCGCGCCCGCTGCACGAGCAGCTTGACGACGTTGGGCAGCGCGGCGCTGCCCAGCGCCACCACGATCAGGACGATGTCGTCCCTTGGCCGCTTCCAGCGGCGCAGGAGCAGAATCGCCAGCGCGAGCGGCGCCGCGATCGGGAACGAGCCGAGGTCGCTGACCAGGCGAACGACGGTCGTGAGTCCCGGGGTGCGGTGCGCCTGGAGCCAGAGCACCCACTGGGGATCGACGGCCGGACCCAGGGCTCTGATCGCGAGGCCGGCCAGGCTGGCGAGCGCCGCGATCGAGACGAAGACCAGCGCGACCCGCGCGCCGAAGGCCCACAGCGCCCGCCGGTCAGGGATGGTGCAACTCCGCGAACGCGGCGGGGGTGACCACCTGCAGGCCGCGCGGGACGACGTCGACCGTGCCCGGGACCGTGCCGCAGACCTCGCCATCGAGCGCGATCTCCATGGGCGCGTCGGGGCGCAGCGTCAGGCGGCGCACCTTGATCCAGCGGATCCCGTGGATCACGCGCGTGATGCCGAACACGGGATAGAAGAGCGATCGCAGAAAGCGGCGGAAGGGGAGGTTCTCGACCAGGAGGATGTCGAGGGTCCGATCGAGCGGATCGGCGCCCGGGACCTGCAGACCAAGCGCCCCCCCGAAGACGGGGGTGTTGACCGCCGACAGCTGGATCAACGTGAGCCGCTCGACGCGGCCCTCGTACTCGATCGCACAGTCCCATGGGCTGCGCTCACGGAACGCCCGCACGGCCGCCACCGCGTAGGTGAGACGGCCAAGGCGCCGGCGCAGGTCGGCCCGGGTCGCCAGCCGCGCGAAGTTGACGTTGAGCCCGACGGTCGCCGCATGGACGAAATGGCGCGGGCGGACGCCCTGGCGCGTGAGCCGGCCGACGTCGACCGGGGACACGCGGCCCCGGCGCAGCAGGCGCGCCGCATACTCCGGCCGCATCGGGATTTCGAGCGATCGGGCGAAGTCATTCGAGGTGCCCAGGGGGAGGATGCCGAGCGTGACCTCGGTCCCAACCAGCTGATCGGCCACGGCGCCGCCCGTCCCGTCGCCGCCGGCGGCGACGACCAGCGGCGCCGGTGATCCATGCCGTTGAAGGAGCTCGGGCAGGCGTGCCAGCTCCGCCACGTCCAGCTGATGCACGATCTCCAGCCCCTCCCGCCGGATCGCGCGGACCGCGCGCCCGAGCTTGGCGCTGGAGCCGGCATGCGGGCTCGTCACCAGGATCAGCTGCCGGGACCGTGGGCGGTCCTCCGGCGGTGCGGCCGAATGCGAGTCGCGCCATTCCCGGGCGACCCGCACGAGGATGTCGCTCGCGATCCCGACTGTGGTCCCGATGGCCGCTCCCGCCACGACGTCGAAGGGATAGTGGACGCGCAGATGGACGCGGGAGTACGCGACCCCCGCTGCGACCGGAAGCAGCAGCGGGTACAGGCGGGGGTCCTCCAGCCCGACGGCGGTCGTGAAGGCAAAGGCCGATGCGGCGTGGCCGGACGGGAAGGAGAAGGTCCCGGGGACCTTTAAAGGCGGCGGACGGTCGTGCAGACGCGGATCCGGTCTCTGCCGGCGGGCGACCACCTTCAGCGGACCGTTGACGAAGGCCGAGGTCAGCATGATGGCGACCACGCCTCGCAGGGCGGCGCGCCGGCCGATCCGGCCCCTGGTCGCGGCGATGATCTCCGCGAGCACCAGCCAGAGCAGCGAGCGGTTCGCGCTGTGCGTCAGCCGGGTCAGATTGCTCTCGAGCGAGTGCCGGCGGCGGCGCGTGAGGCGGTGCAGCAGGCGCCGGTCGAGGCGGTCGACCGCGCGCAGCAGCCGGAGCGGAGTCATCCGCCCAGCCTAGCGGCTCTCGCACGCCGCGCCCAAATCGTGGTCGGGCCGATGCCCGTGCAGGGCAGACCACCGACCGGCGACAATAGGAGCGTATGCCCCAGACGATCTGGGCGGGCACGATCAGCATCGGGCTCGTCGCCGTCCCGGTCCGCCTCTACCCGGCGACCCGCCGGCAGGACCTCCGGTTCCACGAGATGGATCGCAGAAGCGGGCAGCGGATCCGGCACGAGCGCGTCCGCGCCCAGGACGTGCCGCCTGAGCACGCCGCGGCATTCGCCGCGGGGGAGCCGGTCGAGCCGGTGCGCATCCAGGAGCAGCTCACCGAGTCCGTCCGGCGCGCGTCGTTCCCCCCATCGACCGCCGCGCCGGCGCCGCAGCCGGTCGCCTATCGGGACGTGGTCAAGGGCGTCGAGGTGGCGCCGCACCAGTACGTGACGGTCACCCGGGACGAGCTGGCCGCGATCGCACCCGAGCGAAGCCGCTCGATCGACATCGAACAGTTCGTCCCCGGCGCCGCCATCGACCCGATCTTCTTCCAGGCGAGCTACTACGTGGTGCCGGACCGCGACCAGGTGCGATCCTTCGCGCTGCTGCTCGAGGCCATGCGAACGACGGACCAGGTGGCGATCTGCTGGATCGTGCTGCGCCGCAAGCGCCACCTCGCGGCCTTGCGCCCGCTCGGCGACCTGATGCTGCTCACGACCATGTTCTACGCGGATGAGATCCTGCCCCGGGCAGGTCTCGAACGGCCGGCGCCCCAGGATCTCACCCGGCGCGAGCGTGAGATGGCGGCCCTGCTCGTCACCACGCTCTCCGGTCCCTTCGAGCCGGATCACTACCGGGATGCGTACCGTCAGCGCGTCAGCGACCTGATCGCGGGGAAGACGCCGGTCGCCGTGGCGGCGGTCGAGGCGGCCCCCTCACCGGGGCCCGACCTGATGGCGGCGCTTCGGGCAAGCGTCGAGCAGGCGCGCCAGCAGCGGACCAGGTCGGCGCGGACGGCCACCCGCCCGCCCGCCCGCCGGCGCCGGAAGAGCGCCTGACCGTGGCCATCCGGACCGGCCTGACCACGGGCGTGCTGCTCATGACCTTCGGCTCCGCGACCGACGCGGGCGGCGTCCCCGCGTACATGCGCAGCGTCCACCAGGGCCACGAGCCCGATCCCGCGCTGGTCGCCGAGTTCGAGCGCCGCTACCGGCTCGTGGGCCGCTCGCCGCTGGTCGAGATCACGCTCGCCCAGGGCCGGGCGCTGCAGGCGGAGCTGGACGGCGATTTCGCCCCCGGCCGGTTCCTGGTCGCGGTCGGCATGCTCCATTCTGAGCCCACCATCAGGCGCGCCGTCGACGACCTGATGGCGCGCGGCGTGCACCAGGTCCTGGCGGTCACGCTCGCCCCCCAGTTCTCCCCCCTCATCCTGAGCGGATACCGGCAAACGCTCGACCGGATCGCCGCCGCGACCGGCGTCGAGATCGGGCTGGCGGGCGCCTGGCATGCTGAACCCGAGTTCGTCGCGTCGCTCGCCGGGCGGCTGGTGGCCGCGCTCGATTCCCTGCCGGCCGCGGAGCGGAACACGGCGCCCGTCATCTTCACCGCCCACAGCCTTCCCCTGCGGGTCATCGAACGGGATCCCGGCTACATCGACCAGCTGACCGAGACCGCCGAGGCCGTGGCCGCCCGGGTCGCGCTGCCGCGCCACCGCTGGCAGTTCGCCTACCAGAGCGCCGGGCACTCGCCGGAGCCCTGGCTGAAGCCGGATCTCGTCGACCTGCTGCCGGGGCTTCGGGCCCAGGGACACCGCGAGGTGGTGATCGCGCCGCTGCAGTTCGTCGCGGACCACCTGGAGATCCTCTATGACCTGGACATGGCCGCCCGCGACCAGGCCGAGGCGGCCGGGCTGGGCTACCGCCGGATCCCGATGCCCAACACCGACCCGGCCTTCATCCGCGCGCTGGCCGCGGTCGTCCGCCGGGAGGCGGCAGAGCCGGTTCACTGACGGGCCGGCGCCGGGGATGCGCCGCCTGATCCCCGGTTGACAAGGTTTAGGTACGGGAATAGGCTGGTCGGGTCGCGTTCATGCCGTTGCGGGCCAACACAAGGAGGGGTTGCCCATGCTCCCGGCGCCATTCGACTACGCGGCCCCACAGACGCTCGACGAGGTGCTCACACTCCTCGACGATCGGGCCGAGGATGCCAAGGTCCTGGCCGGCGGTCAAAGCTTGATCCCGCTGCTCAAGCTCCGTTTCGCGAGCCCGGCCCTGCTGATCGACCTGAACCGGGTGCCCGGCCTCGACACCCTGGATGAGCCGGACGGCATCCTTCGGATCGGTCCCCTGTTCCGGCACAAGGCTGCCGAGCGCTCCTCGGTGCTGCGAGCCCGCTATCCGTTGATGGCGGAGGCGGCGCCCCAGATCGCGGATCCGATCATCCGCAACCTCGGGACGATCGCGGGGTCGATCGCGCACGCCGACCCGTCGGGGGACTGGGGCTCCGTGATGCTCGCCATGAACGCCGAGTTCGTGCTCCGCAGCACCGGGAAGACCCGGACCGTGAAGGCGGCGGATTTCTTCACCGGACCCTTCGGCACCGTGCTCGAGGCCAACGAGATGCTGGCCGAGATCCGGATCCCCGCGGCCCCGGCGAAGCCCGGGGCGGCCTATCTCAAGCTGGAGCGCAAGGTCGGGGACTTCGCGACCGTCGGCGTCGCCGTCCAGCTGGCCATGGACGACGGCACGGTGCGCGCCGCCGGCATCGGGCTGACCGCCGTGGGCCCGCAGAACATCAAGGCCACCCGCGCCGAGCAGGTGCTCAACGGGCAGCGGCTGAGCGACGCGGTGATCAAGGAGGCCGCGGCACAGGCGGCGGCGCAGGCCGAGCCGAAGGCCGACCAGCGGGGGTCGGTCGAGTACAAGCGCAACGTCGTCCGGGTCTTCACCGAACGCGGACTCAAGCGCGCCTACGAGCAGGCGCGGGGAGGTGGATGATGGTCCGATCGATCACGGTCACGGTCAACGGCGAGCGGCGGTCCGCCGAGGTCGAGCCGCGCCTGCTCCTCGTCCATCTCGTTCGGGAGCGCTTCCGGCTCACCGGGACGCACATCGGCTGCGACACCAGCCACTGCGGCGCCTGCACGATCCTGCTCGACGGCACACCCGTCAAGTCCTGCACGGTGCTCGCCGTCCAGGCGGACCTGCGGCAGCTGACCACGGTCGAGGCGCTCGCCGCGGGCGGCGCGCTGCACCCGATCCAGGAGGGCTTCCGGCAGGAACACGGCCTGCAGTGCGGCTTCTGCACGCCCGGCATGATGCTGACGAGCTTCGCCCTCCTGCAGGACAAGCCGGATCCGACCGAGGAAGAGATCCGCTGGGCGATCTCGGGCAACATCTGCCGGTGCACCGGCTACATGAACATCGTCAAGTCCGTCCGCTACGCCGCCGCCAGGATGCGGCAGCAGGCCGCGGCGCCGGTGGGCGCGAGCGTGAGGAGCTGAGTCCATGGCTGTAGAAACGCCGCTCCAGGGCTACATCGGCGAGAGCATCAAGCGGAAGGAGGATGACCGCTTCATTCGCGGTCGGGGCAATTACGTCGACGACGTCTCGCTGCCCGGGATGTTGCACATGGCGATCCTGCGCAGCCCCTACGCGCACGCCCGGATCACGGCGATCCGGACCGACGCCGCCCAGGCCCTCCCGGGCGTGGTCGCCATCGTCACCGGCAAGCTGCTGGAGCAGCACAAGCTCGCCTGGATGCCGACGCTCTCGGGCGACACCCAGGCGGTGCTGGCGACGGATAAGGTCCGCTTCCAGGGCCAGGAGGTGGCCTGCGTGATCGCGACGGATCCCTACCTCGCCCGTGACGCGGTGGCGCTGGTCGAGGTGGATTACGATCCGCTGCCCGCGGTCGTCACGCCCCAGCAGGCGCTGCGCCAGGACGCGCCCGTGATCCGCGACGACAAGGAGGGACAGAAGGACAACCACATCTATCACTGGGAGGCCGGCGACAAGGCGGCGACGGACGAGGCCTTCTCGAGGGCCCACCAGGTGGTCAGCCTGGAGACCTTCTACCCCCGCTGCCACCCCTCCCCGGTCGAGACCTGCGGCATCGTCGCCGACGTCAACCCGGCCACCGGCCACGCCACCCTGTACATGACCTCGCAGGCGCCCCACGCCCATCGCACCCTGTTCGCGATCGTGGCCGGGCTCCCGGAGCAGAACATCCGCATCATCTCGCCCGACATCGGCGGCGGCTTCGGCAACAAGGTGCCGATCTACCCGGGGTACGTCGTGGCCACGGCCGCCTCGCTGCTGCTGGGCAAGCCGGTCAAGTGGGTCGAGGACCGGAGCGAAAACCTGATCTCGACCGGGTTCGCGCGCGATTTCCACATGCGGGGCGAAATGGCGCTCGACAAGGACGGCCGCATGCTCGGGATCCGGGTCAACCTCCTGAGCGACAACGGCGCCTTCTACGCCGACGCCCAGCCGACCAAGTTCCGCGCCGGCCTGTTTCACATCGTGACCGGGTCCTATGACGTGCCGGCCGCGCACGTGGTCGCCGACGGCGCGTACACGAACAAAGCGCCGGGTGGCGTGGCCTATCGCTGCTCCTTCCGGGTGACCGAGGCCTCCTACCTGATCGAGCGGCTGGTCGAGAGCGCGGCCATCGAGCTGAAGATGGACCCGGCGGAGCTGCGCCTGAAGAACTTCATCAAGCCCGAGCAGTTCCCCTACAAATCGGCGACCGGATTCGAGTACGACAGCGGCGACTATCCGCGGGCCATGAAGCTCGCCCTCGAGAAGCTCGGCTACGCGGAGCTTCGCAAGGAGCAGGCCGAGAAGCGCAAGCGCGGCGAGCTGATGGGCATCGGCATCGCGAGCTTCACCGAGGTGGTGGGCGCGGGGCCGGGGAAGCACTACGACATCGCCGGGTTGCGCATGTTCGACTCGGCCGAGCTGCGGGTGCACCCGACCGGCAAGGCCATCCTCAAGCTGGGGGTCCGAAGCCAGGGGCAGGCGCATGAGACCACGTTCGCCCAGATCGTGACCCAGGAGCTCGGCATCCCGGCTTTGGACGTCGAGGTGCAGGAGGGGGACACCGACAACACGCCCTACGGGCTCGGCACCTACGCGAGCCGGAGCACACCGGTCGGCGGTGCCGCGACCGCGGTGGTCGCGCGCAAGGTGCGGGACAAGGCCAAGAAGATCGCGGCCCACCTGCTGGAAGCCGCGGAAGGCGACATCGAGTACGAGCGCGGCAAGTTCTTCGTTCGGGGCACGCCCTCGCGATCGAAAACGATCCAGGACGTCGCCTTCGCCGCCTACACGAATCTGCCCGAGGGGATGGAAGCCGGCCTGGAAGGCGTCACCTACTATGATCCGCCGAACATGACCTTCCCGTTCGGCACCTACCTGGTGGTGGTCGACATCGATCGGGGGACCGGCCAGGCGAAGGTTCGCCGAATGGTGGCGGTCGACGACTGCGGCATCCGCATCAATCCCATGGTGGTGGAAGGCCAGATCCACGGGGGGCTGGCCGAGGGGTTCGGGATCGCCTTCATGGAGCTGATCACGTTCGACGCGGAGGGCAACTGCATCGGGTCGAATTTCACGGACTACCTCCTGCCCACCGCCTGGGAAACGCCAAAGTTCGAGACCTTCGAAACCGTCACGCCCTCGCCACACCACCCGATCGGCGCCAAGGGGGTGGGCGAATCGGCGACGGTCGGCTCACCCGCCGCCTTCGTCAACGCGGTGATCGACGCGGTCGCCCATCTCGGGATCACGAACATCGACATGCCGGTGACGTCGGACAAGATCTGGACCGCGCTCAACGAGAAGGGCGCGGCCGAGTAACGAATGGCCCTCGCCGAAGACGTGCTGGACCGCGCGGCCGCGCTCCGAGAACAGGGCGTGCGGTTCGTGGTGGCGACGGTGGTGCGGGTCAAGCCGCCGACGTCGGCGCGACCCGGGGACAAGGCGCTGATCACCGACAACGGCCAGCTCTGGGGGTGGATCGGCGGCAGCTGCTCGGAGGCGCTGGTCCGGCGCGAGGCGCTGGTCGCCCTGCAGGACGGCCAGCCGCGGCTGGTGAAGATCGCCCCGGATTCCGCGCCCGAGCTCGAGCCGGGCGTCGTCTCCCACGTGAGCACCTGCCCCAGCGCCGGATCGCTCGACGTCTTCATCGACCCGCAGGTCCCGCGCCCCCTCCTGCTGGTCACCGGCGACACGCCGGCGGCACGCACGCTCCTCCGGTTGGGGACCGCGGTCGGTTTTCGGACCTGCGCGGTGCACCCCGGGGCCGGTGCCGCCGATTTCCCCGAGGCCGCTCAGGTCATCGATACCCTCGATCTCAGCGGCCTGGCGTCGGGCGATGACACCTGGGCGGTGGTCGCGACCATGGGTCACTACGACGAGGACGCGCTGGCGGCCGTGCTCAAGACCGGGGCCGCCTACGTCGGGCTGATCGCCAGCCGGCGCCGTCGCCAGGCGGTCCTCGACCTGCTCGGGACGATGGGGGTGAAGGATCTCGACCGGGTTCGCCGTCCGGCGGATTCGGCGGTCGCCGCCTCGCAGGAGGAGATCGCGCTCGCCGTCCTGTCCGAGATCGTCGCCGAGCGCCGCACGCGCCGCTCGGCGCCCGCCTTCGGCCATGCGGTCGGGACCCCCTCCGAGGCGGGGTCGGCCATCGACCCGATCTGCGGGATGAGCGTCGTGGTCGCGGAGGCGGTCCATACCCTTCGGCGCGGCGACGAGCTCATCGTCTTCTGCACCGCCCAGTGCCGGGAGTCGTTTAGAGCCCAGGCAGCGGTCGGCTGACGATCAGCGCGGCGGTGCAGACCACCGCGGCAGGATGCCGGCAGGCCAGCCGGATAATGGTTCCCGGCCCAGCCGGCGGATCGAGATCGGGCCATTAACACACACCGCAGAGGAGGCGTCTGCCATGGCGGCCCTGGCACAGTGGTCGGGCGAGGGTTTTCGATTCGAGGTCCGGGACGAGGGCGGCCACACGGCGGTCGCCGATGAGCCGCCGCCTCCGGGTGACCAGGCGGGCTTCTCCCCTCCCGACCTGCTGCTCGGTGCGCTGTGCGCGTGTACCGGGATCACCGCGATCTCGCTGCTTCGGAAGATGAAGCAGCCGGTGCGCTCGCTCGTGGTTCGCGCCGACGGCGACCGGCAGCCCGACTGGCCGAAGGCGTTCCACCGCATCCGCCTCGTCTACGAGATCTCCGGGGACGGACGCTTCGATGAGGCGCTCGTGCGCAAGGCCACCCAGCTCGCCACCAAGCGCTACTGCTCGGTGGGCGGCACGATCGAGCTGGGCGAGGGGGGCTGCGAAATCGTATTCGAGCACCGCATCCTGGGTACCTGAACCGGTCCGCGACCGTCAACGGACGTGACGCGGTCCACCGTAATGACGACAGCCAACCGCGGCGGTCGGCCGGGAACGCCGCCTATGATCAGGGACATGGCCCTGTTCTCGCGATGGGCCCCGACCGGTGAGGTCGCTCCGCATCGCTTCCGCGATCGTTTCGAGGCCGGACGCGAGCTTGCCCAGCGGCTTTCCCAGT
>DASQGL010000053.1:0-2281 GCA_035632635.1 Candidatus Limnocylindrales bacterium | reverse complement strand
CCTGGGCGCGACTACCTGCTCTTTTTCGGCCCGGTCGCCGCGGTGGGTGCCTCCAGCGACCCCGAGCTGGTCGCCTGGGACGACGGCCCCAACCTGTGGTGGCCCGGCGACCGCGCCTGGTGCGTGGCTTCCGAGATCGATTTCCCCTATACGTACGTCGGCGGATCGGCGGCCCTTGTCGAGGCGATCCTCGCCCATCCGGGGATCGAGGCCCTGCCCGCCACCATCCACGATCGGATCACCGCCGACGGCGACACCGTCAACACCTGAATCCCGCGCGGTCTGTGTTAACGTAATCCTTGCCCGTTGGGGCGCTTGGTCCCGCCTTGGGACCCCACCTAACTGACTTGATCCCCCTTTTACGTCCCGCCCGTACCCGGCCAGCCTCAAGGCTCGAGTGATATGAGCACGCCCAACCCAGGCGACGTCCTCCCGCTCTGGAATCCAGAGATTCCAGGTGAGGAGATCCAGGCCGGCCGCCTCGGCATCCGGGTGCGGCCGGGCACCCCGGCCGCCGCCAAGGTCCTCGCCCTGGAGGCGGCGGGCGGCGCCGAGCTGCTCCGCCAGGTCCTGCAGGAGCAGCGGATCATCGACGGCACCTACACGGTCGTCAAACCCGAAAAGCCGCTCGAGTTCATGGGCCAGGTCAGCACGACCCTTCTGACCGGCAAGCTGGGCCGGACCCCGATGGGACTCGCGCTCGAGATCACCGACTGGCAGGACCTCGACGGCGAGTACGAGATGGAGAAGAACCGGCTGCGGCTCCGCTACCAGGAGCTGCACGTCGTCAAGGAGTGGGACGGCGACCTCGAAGGGTTCACCGCCCTGGTCCTCCGGGAGCAGGCGAAGACGCTGCCGATCCTGGATTCCACCATGCGCTTCATCGAGCACCTCAGGGACTACCGCGAGAAGCTCGCCGAGGCCGCCGTGCGGCGCTACGAGGCGACCGAGCAGTGGATGGAATGCCCGAAATGCGAGGCGGAGGTCCCGACCTCGAACGGAATCCACTGTCCCGAGTGCGGAGAGGACATGCGCGGCGGCGAGTACGTGCGCGCCAACCTTCACCTCGTCGACGACGCCGACGGGCGCATCTACCGCGGCATCGATTCGCTGACCGTGCGGTCGCAGGGCTTTCCCGAATACCGCGGCATGTCGCTGGACCGCATCCAGGGCTCCAACCTGTGGGTGAGCTTCCGGCGCTACGACCCGCTCCCGGACGAGGGGATCATCCTTCCGACGGCCAGCGTGGAGATGTTCGAGGCACAGCGCTCGGTCATCCGTCAGCTGCAGATCGGCAGCCCTCGCTCCGGCGCGATGGCGGCCGAGCTCGCCGACACCGGCTGGTTGGGCAGCCCCCCGCGCGTCGCCCTCGACGGCAAGAAGGCCCACCACCTGCCCGACCCGAACGAGGAGCAGTCGGAGGCCGTGGCCCGGGTCATGGGCATGCGGCCCGGACAGCTCTACCTGATCCAGGGCCCGCCCGGAACCGGCAAGACGACCGCCATCGTGGAATCGATTCGCCGCATCCTCGGCCGCAACCCGAACGCCTCGATCCTGCTCTCCTCGCACTCCAACGACGCCGTCGACACCGGCCAGGAGCGGCTGCTCGGCTTCTCGCACGTGCGCCAGGCCCGCATCGCCGAGCCGGGCAAGGTGCCGCGCCGTCTGCGCCCGACCCTGGTGGAGGGCGACGACCTGGAGCCGTACAACCTCGTCGCCGGGACCTGCAACCGGCTGGCCATCGACTCGCGTCTCCGGTTCAAGGTCTTCGACTGGCTGATCCTCGACGAGGCCAACAAGGTGCGCGCCAACGAGGCGTTGGCCCTGATGCCGATCGCCAAGCGGTGGGTGATGATCGGCGACCTCAACCAGCTGCCCCCGGTGATGGAAGAGGCGGCCTCTACGTTCAAGATCGAGCAGCCGCTCGACGAGGTCGTCCGTGACGACAGCTTCTATGGGTGGATCTGGGACAAGGTGCCGGCGGGCTCGCGCATCATGCTCCCGCGCCAGTACCGCATGCGCGAGCCGATCGGGCGTGTCGTGTCAGACCTGTTTTACGAAGGCAAGCTGATCCACGAGGCGCCACACCCGCGGATGCCCCTGCCGTGGCCGTTCGACCGCGAGCTGGTCTGGGTCGACACCGGCGCGCAGGACGAGTACCGCGACGCCCAGCGCTCGGTGGCCAACGAGTTCGAGGTCGCGCTGTGCAAGGACATCACCTCGATCATCCGCCGGCGGGTTCGCAAGGCCAAGCTTGCCGTCATCGCGATGTACAACTCGC
>DASQGL010000052.1:0-30052 GCA_035632635.1 Candidatus Limnocylindrales bacterium | reverse complement strand
AGCGGAACCCAGGTGCCGAAGTAGCCGCCGAGGAGGATTGCCTGGGTGGCCTGGGTGAGCCCTCCCGCGGCGTCGATCACGGCCCCCACCGTGGCGGCGCGATCGACCTCGATCACGCAGGGCCGGGCGACCGCGCCGGCGACCGTGACCAGGGCCGTGCCCGGGGACTCGGGGGTCCCCGCCTGGCGAAACCAGGCCGGCCCATAGCGCGCGATCAGCGCGACGTGCGCCATCGTCTCCGCGTTCTGGATGAGCGTCGGCCGGCCGAGCACGCCGACCTCATGGGGACGGGGCGGCGTCATGGTCGGCTTGGCGGGCCCTCCGTTGATGCGGTTGACGAGCGCCGAGGTCTCGCCGGCCACGTAGCGGTCCGGGGCGTCGACGACCTCAAACGCGCACTCGGCGAGCTTGTGGCGACGGCGCTCGCGGACGGCGAGCCGGAGTGCCTCACGGGCTGCCGCATGGGCCCGGCCCACGTAGACGACGGCGCGTGACGCGCCCACGGACTCGACGGCGAGCGCGGCGCCGTCGAGGATGAGATGGGGACGCAGCGCGCCCAGGGTTCGGTCCTTGAAGCTGGCGGGCTCGCCCTCGGCCAGGTTGACGACGACCACCGCGTCCTGGTGCGATCCGGAGGCGACCGACCGCCACTTCCGACCGGTGGGGAAGCCGGCGCCGCCGCGACCGCGAAGGTTGCTCTGGTCGAGGGCGTCGATCAGCCAGGCGCCGCCCCGGGGTCGCTGCCCCAGGCGGTGGAGGTGCTGGGTGAGCGGTTCGGCGACGGGGCCGCCGGGGCCCGCGAGCAGGCGCCAGCAGAGGGCACTCGCCGGCACGTCGGGGGTGATCTCGGAACGGCTGGCCAGCATGACAATCGCTCAGACGGGCCGGATGACGACACGGCCGGACACGCCGCCGTCTCCGCCCTGCTGGGATATGACGATCTGCAGGCTGGTATTCCCGCAGATCGCGGACACCAGGGTCGGCGTGTCGACGGTGGTCGGCGCGATGCAGCCGGTCTGCCCGGCATGGACGACGGCCAGCATGGGGCCCGGATCGCCGGGGGTCGGGGGTCGGACGACGAACTGCACGGTCGGGTCGCGCAGGTCGGTGAGGAGCAGCCGTGTCTGCCCCGACGCGAGGTGCACCCAGACCCCGGCGACCGGGTCCTGGATGATGCGCGGGTCGGGCGTGGCGGTCGGTTGGGCCTGCGGGGTGGCCGCCGCTGTCCCGCCGATCAGGTCGGTCGGGGTGCCCGCCCGCCGCGCCCAGCCGGGTCGCAGGGGACCGTCGGCCGCCCAGGCGGCCGTGCCCACCACCGTCAGCGCCATCGCCATGCCGAGCGCGTACCGAAGCGACGCGGTGCGCGGCGTGCCGAAACTGAGCCGCCAGAAGACCGCCCCGACCACGATCAGGGCACAGGCGCCGACGAGGGCGAGCGACCAGCTTGCGGACGCGTCCGTGCCGGTTCCGACCGCGTGCAGGATCGCGACTGGCCATGAGGCGTAGGCGAGCCAGTGGACCGCCTTCCACGCCCGAAAGCCCAGCCACGGCCGCAGCAGGCTGGTCACGACGAGCGACACCAGGAGCTCCGCGGCGATCACCCCCAGGCCGAGCCACACGGGCCGGTAGGCCGAGGCGAAGGGCACGATCGCGTCCCGCCACTGGAGGCGCGCATAGGGATCGGCCACCGCGGTGACGATGTGCGCCAGGAGGAAGACGACGGCGAAGAGGCTGACGTTGCGGTGGAGCTCGGCGCTGACGAACCGCGGCCAGACGCGCGAGCGGGCCTCGCTCCCGGCAGTCACGACCCCGAGCGCGACGACCGCGGTCAGGAGCACGAGGGTCGCCGTCCCCGCGCCGCGCGTCGCGAACCAGAGCGGGCTCGGGGCCGCCGCCGCGATCACGCCGCCACCTGTGCGGGCCAGCCTCCCAGGCGAAGGACCGTTGTGTCCGCCCGCACCAACCGCGCCGCCAGCCCGTGCGCCCGCAGCCACGCCGGGCCGCCCTCGCCCAGGATCACGGCTGCGGTCGAGGCGATGTTCGCATCGACGCAGGTCGCAGCGATCACGGTCACCACTCGCCAGGGCGTCTGCGCCGGCAGGCTGGTCCTGGGGTCGATGAGGTGGTGAAAGGACTCGCCGCCGCGCCGCCAGCGCCGGGCCGTGACCCCGGACGTCGCCAGGCCGCCGCCGTCGAAGAGGATGGTCTCGCCGCCTGGCGCGTCCGCCGGGTCCTGATGGTGCTCAGATACCCGGACGCTCCAGCCGCCCGTGGGAGGCTCCCCCACCGCCGCCACGTCTCCACCGCAGCTGACCAGCACCCCGATGCCAGTCGAGCCGGCCGCGGCCCGGGCGGCGCGATCCGACGCAAGGGCCTTGGCCGTGGCGCCCAGGTCGAGGCGAACTCCCGGCGGGAGGCGGACGGCGGTCGCCTTCCGGTTGATCAGCACGGTGCGCCAGCCGGGGATGGGCCTCGCGAAGAGCCGGAGCGCCGGTCCGTCCTTGGGCAGGACCTCGAAGTCCTGGGTGTATCCGGTTTCCATCAGCGCGCCGCCGACCGTGGGATCGACCAGCCCGTCGGTCATCTCCGCGGCCCGCAGCGCCACCTCGATCGCCTCGAGGCAGACCGCACTGACCTTCACCCACTCGCCGGCCGCCTCGTTGACGCGGGTGAGCTCGGAGTCTCCGCGAAAGCGGCTGCACGCCCGGTCGATGCCGGCGATCTCGGCCTCGGCTGCCCGCACCGCGGCTGCGAGTGCCTTGGGCTCGGCCGTGGCGATCGTGACCCCCGTCCCCATCGCGCGCAACTGGGCGCTGACGGCGCCCAGCGTCATGACGTCCCGGTGGTCGCGACCGGAGGAGGCGGGAGCGGCGGCGCCGGCCGGGGCGCCGGTGCGGCTGCCGGCCCAGAGGTCGACCCGCGGCTCGCGGCCGGCCCCTGCCCACCCGTCCGCCAGATCACCACCGTGGCGGGCTTGGGCAACGCGAAATCGAGCGCCTGGAGCTGGGCTTGGCTCAGGGCCCCGCCGGTGGGGCTCGGCATGGCCGGATTCGTCGGCGACGGTTGGGGCGTGGGCGTGGAGGCCTGCGCGGCCGCGGACGTGCTGAGCGCGGCCACCGCCAGCGAGGCGATCCCGCTGAGTGCGGTCAGCCAGCGCAGCTTGCGGAGCGCCCGGTCGCGGTCGCGCTCGTCGATCTCGCGCGGCGCGCTCATCGAGACCTCAGTCGTCTCCACCGCCCGCGGAGGGCGATGCCGATGGGTGGTGTTCGTCCGATGCGGGGCGCGCCGTCCCGGCCGCCCGGGGCGCCGCAGGCGCCGGTGCCACCGAGTGCGGCGCCGTGTAGCGCACGATGACGTTGGGCGCGGGCGTCTTCGGCCCGGTGAAGAGGTCGGCGGGCAGTTGCGCCGCGGCGACGGCCGGCTGGGCCGGGCCCAGGAGATGGTCTTCATAGGCGCCCACCAGGAGCACGACCACGGCTGCGAGCGCCAGGATCACCAGCGCGACGCGGATGGCGCGTTTGACGCGATCGCGGCCGTGCGCTTGGACTAAGGGTTCGACCCCGCGCCAGTTCACGGTGATCGGTGCCTGGACCACGCTTCAGGTTTACAACACCCCTGTTGCGCGCTCCCCCATCGTTCGGACACCAGCGTATGACGGATCGTCAACGATCAGGTCGCCGGCGCCCGCCGCGGCCGGGGGTCAGGCCGTGACGGACGCGCCTGCCACGTTGTGCGAGTGAACGCGGAGGCGGGAGGCGCAGCATGCGGAGGGCAATCGCGCTCTGGACGGCGGTCGGCGGCTGGGCCGCCCTGTGGGCATGGGTGCCGTCGAACCCATCCGGGCTGTCCTGGCATTTCTTCGCGTCGGGCAGCCGGATCCTGTTCTCCGGATCGGGGCTCGACCTCTATGCGGCGCACCCGGAGCTGCAGATCGGGCCGCTCGCGTTCGTGGCGGCGGCACCCTTCGCGCTGCTGGGAAACGCCGGCCAGTGGGTCGCCCTGATCGCGATGACCGCGGCCGGCCCGCTCTGCCTGAGCTGGATCGCGCCGCTCGTGCCCCCACGGCATCGACGGCTGCGCATCCTTCTGTGTGCGCTGGCGCTGATGCCGGCCTGGACCGTGCTCTCGGTGCGATTCGGGCACCTCGACGACGTGCTGGCGCTGGCCCTCGCGGTCGTCGCGCTGCGGGCGGTCGCGGCGAACCGCGCCGGGGCGGCGGGGCTGGCGCTGGCCGGGGCGGTCGCCGCCAAGCCGTGGGCGCTGGGCTTTCTCCCCATGCTGCTCGTGCTCGACCACCGGCGGCTGGCGGCGATCGGGACGGCGCTCGCCGGCGTGGCGGCGGCGTGGGCGCCGTTCCTGATTGCGAGCCCCGGGACGCTGCGCGCCCTGCAGCCACCGGAGAGCGTGGCGCCCTCATCCGTGCTGCGGGTGCTCGGCTACCGGGGAGACCTCGTGCCCGCCTGGGACCGGGTGGGCCAGTTCCTGCTCGAACCCGCGCTCGCGCTCGCCCCCGTCGTGCGCCGGCGCTGGCCCGGACTCTTCCTCGTGGCCGTCGCGGTCCGCCTGGCCATGGACCCGAAGGACAACCCCTATTACGTCGGAGGGGCGGCGCTCGCCGCCGTGATCGTCGATCTCCTGATGACGCGCTGGACGGTCCCCTGGACGACGCTCAGCACGGTCGTGCTCCTGTGGCAGCCGTGGGCGGTCGACTATGCGCGCCGGCTCGAGTCGAGCACCGGGCTCTCGCACTGGTGGTTTGCGAACCCGGCCATCGTCGGGTGGGTCCATCTCGGCTGGGCGCTCGGGGCGATCGTCCTAGTCCTCTGCTGGCCGAAACCGATTCCCGCCCGCCCGCCGGCGTCATAGAGGGTCGCCGCCGGAACACGTCCGGCGATCCCTGGACTGGCTCATCGACCTCTTAGGGAACGCTCACGGAATCGACAGGATGGCGCCGTCACCATCAAACGCATGGTGCGGCGGTCACCGGTCTTCCCCCCCATCGGGGCGAGCCACTCCCCGGCTCGCCCCTCCCACTTCTCGACATCGCCATCCCGGTCTACAACGAAGAGCGGGATCTCGAGCGCAACGTCCGCCGCCAGCATCGACAGCTGGGTGACGCAGCACGGCAGGCCGGTGAGCGGCGCGGGCAATGGGATGCTGTACGACCTGGCCGGCGCGGCTTGACCCCGCCCTGCGGTCCTACCGATTGACATCCCCGGGGCGGCTGAGTAGGCTGGACCTCGGAAGTTGGCCGACGCGGTTGCTGGAGGGAGACCACTGCCGAACGTCACGCGGCGAACGTTTCTCAAGGGGGGCGCGGCCGGCGCCGGCGCCGTGGGGCTTACCGCTCTCGGGTTCGACCTGGCCCAGGCCGCCCAGATCAGCCAGCAGTTCAAGATCGCGGGCGCTCAGGAGGCGAACTCACTCTGCCCCTACTGCGCGGTCGGGTGCTCGCTGGTCGCCTTCACCCAGCCCAACGCAGACGGCACCCGGCGCATCGTGCAGATCGAAGGCAACCCGGACAGCCCGGTCAACGAAGGGCGGCTCTGCCCCAAGGGGGCCACTGCCATGCAGCTCGCCACGAGCGCCCGCCGGGTGGAGCAGCCGCTCTACCGGGCGCCGGGCTCGGATCACTGGCAGCAGATCAGCTGGGACCAGATGCTGGACAAGCTGGCCCAGCGGGTCAAGGACGCGCGCGACGCGACCTTCGTCGCCCAGGACGCCGCAGGCAACACCGTCAATCGCACGGAGGGAATCGCCTTCGCCGGGGGCGCCGCCTTCAGCAGCGAGGAGGGATACCTCGCCACGAAGGTGATGCGCGGCCTCGGCCTGATTCACCTGGAACAGCAGGCCAGGGTTTGACACGGCCCCACGGTGGTCAGTTTGGCCGCCACATTCGGGAGGGGGGCCATGACCAACCACTGGCGCGACATCAAGAACACCGACCTGATCCTGATCAACGGCGCCAACCCCGCCGAGGCGCATCCGGTCGGGTTCCAGTGGTTCCTTAAGGCGAAGCTCGACCCCGCCCGCGGCCCCGGCTCGGGCGGCGGCGCCAAGATCATCCACGCCGACCCGCGCTTCACCCGCACCTCGGCGATGGCCGACATGTACGTGCGCATCCGGCCCGGGACGGACGTCGCCTACTTCGGCGGCCTGATCAACTACGTCCTGCAGAACAACCTGTTCCACGACGAGTACGTGCGCAACTACACGAACGCGTCCTTCCTGATCAAGGACGGCTACGGCTTCACGGACGGCCTGTTCAGCGGCTACGACCCGAAGAACCGCAAGTACGACGTCTCGACCTGGGCGTACCAGGTCGACACCGCCGCCAGCGCCGCCTACGATGCGGCGCATCCACCGGCGGGCGGGGCGGTGACCGCGATCGCGAAGCGCGATGCGACCCTGCAGGACCCGCGCACGGTGTTCCAGCTGATGAAGCAGCACTACGCGCGCTACACGCCCGAGATGGTGTCCCGGATCACGGGCATCCCGCAGGACCAGTTCTTGCGCGTCGCCGGGCTGGTCGGCCAGATGGGGCGCCCCGACAAGGTGATGACGATCGTCTACGCGGTGGGACTCACCCAGCACACGACCGGCGTCCAGCTGATCCGCTCGGGCGCGCTGCTGCAGCTGCTGCTGGGCAACATGGGCCGGCCGGGCGGCGGGATGAACGCCGAGCGGGGCCACGCGAACATCCAGGGGAACACCGACCACGCGATCTCCTGGGAGATCCTGCCCGGCTACCTGAAGATCCCCGCGCCCGGGCAGAAGACCCTGGCCGACTACGTCAGCCAGAGCGCGTCCAAGAAGAACGATCCGCGCTCATGGAACTTCTTCGGCACGAACTACCGCAAGTTCATGGTCAGCCTGCTCAAGGCCTGGTACGGGAAGGCCGCGACCGCCAGCAACGAATTCGCCTTCGACTTCATCCCCAAGCCGGCCAAGAACTCGTCCTGGATGTCGATCTACGACCAGGCGCTCAAGGGCAAAATGCAGGGGCTCTTCCTGAACGGGATGACGGCCACCAGCATCGGCCCGGACTCGAACCGGGTGATGGACGCGCTGGCCAACCTGAAGTGGCTGGTGGTGATGGATCCGCTGCCCACCACGAGCTCGGAATTCTGGCGGCGGCCGGGCGCCGACCCGAAGTCGATCCAGACCGAGGTCTTCATGATGCCGACCACCCACTGGATCGAGAAGGACGGCTCCTTCGTCAACAGCGGCCGCTGGTCGCAGTGGAAGGACCAGGTGATCCCGCCCCAGGGGAACGCGCGGCACGACCACTGGATCCTGGCCGATCTCTTCGGGCGGGTCAAGGCGCTCTACACGCAGCAGGGCGGGAAGTTCCCGGACCCGATCATGGCGCTGACGATGGGCTACGCCAACCCGAAGCAGCCGACGCTCGACGAGATCGCCCAGGAGGTCAACGGGTTCGACCTGAAGACCGGAACCCGGCTGGCGTCCTTCGCCCTGCTCAAGGATGACGGGACGACGAGCGCCGGCGATTGGATCTACACGGGCGGCTACCCGGCGAGCGGCAACCTGATGAAGCGCCGGCTCGGCGTGCAGGACGTGAAGGCGAACGACCCGACCGGAATGGGGTTCTTCCCCAACTGGGCGTGGTCGTGGCCGCTCAACCGCCGGGTGCTCTACAACCGCGCCTCGGCCGATGCGACCGGCCAGCCCTGGGATCCGAGCCGGCCCGGCATCAAGTGGGACGCCGTGCAGAAGAAATGGGTCGGCGACGTGCCCGACTATCCGCCGACGATGGACCCCAACAGCGCGACGTCCTGGCTGCCGTTCATCATGAACGGGGAGGGCGTCGGGCGCCTCTTCTCCAACGGCGTCAACGACGGTCCCTTCCCGGAACACTACGAACCGATGGAGAGCCCGGTCCAAAACCCGCTGCACGCCGGCCAGTCCACCTCGCCGGTCGCCTTCCTCTATACCGGGGGCACCGGCAGCCACGGCGCGGTCACGGGGACGTTCGGCACCGCGGACCAGTACCCCTACATCGCCACGACCTACCGGTTGACCGAGCACGAGCATTACGTCACGCAGCACGTGCCGCTGCTCGCCGGGCTGCAGCCGAAGCCGTTCGTGGAGATCCCGGAGGAGCTTGCGGCCCAGAAGGGGATCGTGAGCGGCGACCGGGTCCGGGTCCGCTCCAACCGGGGCAAGGTCGAGGTGCTGGCGCTGGTGACCAAGCGGCTGGCGCCCTCGACCATCGACGGCAAGAAGGTCTTCACGGTCGGCGTGCCGATCCACTGGGGATTCGTCGGGGTGTCCGCGGAATCGGATCCGAGCAAGGGGGCGAACTGGCTGGCCAACGCGCTGACCCCATTTGTGGGCGACGCGAACGCCTTCACGCCCGAGTTCAAAGCCTTCCTGGTCAACATCGAGAAGATGTGATGCAGGTCCTGGAAGCGGTGGGCGCGACCTACGATCCCTGGCCGCTCCGGCGCGAGCGGGCCGCCCAGCTGAGCGGGCGCTACGCGTTCGCCGCGCAGCTGCTGGATTTCTACGGGCGGCTGGCGGAGGTCCAGGCGCGCGGGTTCGCCCGGGCGCGCGCGGCGCGGGTCTCCCCCGATGAGGCGGCGGCCTTTGCGGTGGAGCACGTGCTGCCCGAGGTGATCGACGTGACGACCGCCGCCGGGCCGCGGCAGCTCCGCGCGGGCGTGGTCGCGTGCTTCGTCCGCGCCGACCTGGAGGCGATCGTGCGGGCCTGGCTCGCCGGCCGGGAACTGACGCCGTACGAGGCCTACCTGGCGCGAGCCTGCACGCAGCCGGTGCTGGAAGCGCTCGATGGCGAGATCGAGCATGACGAGGCCAGGCCCGGCACCCGGTGTCCGCGCTGCGGAGGGCTGCCCCAGGTGTCGTACTTCGCGCTTTCCGGCGAGGCGCTGGTCAGCGGACCGCGCTACCTGGTCTGCTCGCGCTGCTCGCACGCCTGGGTCTTCAGCCGGGTCACCTGCGCCAGCTGCGGCGAGCAGGAGGGCCGCCGGCTGCCGATCTACCAGGAGGGCGAGCACCTGCCGCACGTGCGGGTGGACGCGTGCGAGACCTGCCATCACTACCTGCTCACGGTCGACCTGCGCAAGGAGCCGCGCGCAGTCCCGATCGTCGACGAGCTGGCGGCGCTTCCGCTCGATCTCTATGCGAAGGAGCGCGGGATGACCAAGATCACGGCGAACCTGCTGGGGAACTGAGATGGCACAGACCGTCGGATTCCTGACCGACACGACGCTCTGCATCGGCTGCAAGGCCTGCGAGGTCGCCTGCAAGGAGTGGAACGGCCTGCCCAACAACCCGCTCGACTTCAAGGGCAGCTACGACAACACCGGTCAGCTCGACCACGCGAACTGGCGCCACGTCCGCTTCCTGGAGACGAGCACCTCGAACCCGGACAAGCCGATCGCCTGGTCGATGATGTCGGACGTCTGCAAGCACTGCGCCAACGCCAGCTGCCTGGAGGTCTGCCCCACGAACGCGATCGTGCGCACCGAGTTCGATACCGTCTTCATCCAGCAGGACGTCTGCAACGGCTGCCGCGACTGCATCGCGGCCTGCCCCTACGGCGTGATCGGCTTCAACCAGCAGTCGGGGACCGCCCAGAAATGCACGTTCTGCTACGACCGGCTCCAGAACAACCTGATGCCGGCCTGCGCCACCGCCTGTCCGACCCAGTCGATCAAGTTCGGCGACCTGGCCACCATGCGCCAGGCGGCCGCCGAACGGGTGCAGACGCTGCAGAGCCAGGGCGTGAGCCAGGCCCAGGTCTACGGCGACACGGAATACGGCGGGCTGCACGCGATGTTCATCCTGACCGACAAGCCGGAAGCCTACGGGCTGCCGAGCCAGGCCAGCGCCGTGCTGCCCGGCCGGAACAACATCCCCGGCTACCTGACCGCCGCCGTCACCGCGGTGCTCGCCGGCCTCGCCGGGCTGATCGCGTTCCGGCGCCGCGGCGAGCAGCCGGCCGCCGCCACGCCGCCGCCGGCGGCGACCACCGGAGGCCGGTAAGGTGGGCGAGCATTTCGTCACCCCGCCCAACTGGCAGTGGTACATCCTCGCCTACTTCTTCTGCGCCGGGATCAGCGGCGGGAGCTTCGTGCTGGGCACGATGCTGCGCCTGTTCGGCGACGCGCGCGATGCCGCGGCCGCCCGGATCGCGTTCCTGATCAGCTTCCCGGTGCTGCTGGTCTGCCCGATCCTGCTCACGCTCGACCTGGGTCAGCCCTCGCGCTTCTGGCACATGCTGGTCGATGTGAGCGGGGGCGGCCTCGTCTTCAAGGCGTGGTCGCCGATGTCCCTTGGCGCGTGGGCGCTGCTCCTCTTCGGGATCTTCAGCCTGGTCATGTTCGCGGCGTCGCTCTACGAGGGCGGCGTGGTCCGGCATCGCGCGCTGCAGGCGACCGCCAGCTTCGTGGCGGCCACCGCGGGGCGGATCTTCCTGATCGTGGGCGCGGTGTTCGGGCTGTTCGTGGCCGCCTACACCGGCGTGCTCCTCGCGGTCAGCAACCAGCCGGTCTGGAGCGACACCTGGGCGCTGGGCGGACTGTTCCTCGCCTCCGGGCTGAGCGGGGCGGCGGCCTGCGTGCTGCTGGCCAGCCGGTCGCGGCGCGCGGCGATGACGGATCGCAAGCTGATCGAGGCCGATCGCTATTTCATCCTGCTCGAGCTGGCCCTGATCATCCTCTTCCTGGCCACGCTCGGCGGCACCCTCTCGAAGGTGCTCTCCGGCGGGTGGATCATCCTCTGGGTCATCGTGCTGCTGGGCACGCTCGTTCCCCTCGGCCTGCACTGGCGCCCGGGGCTGATGCGGCAGGCGGCGCTGCTGGCGCCGGTCCTCGTCCTGCTCGGCGTGCTCGCCCTGCGCGCGGTCATCATCTTCAGCGCCCAGGCCTGAGCCGGACCAGGCGGCGCGGGTGAAGATCGGCATCCTCTTCCCCACCGCCTTCCGGGACCCCGGCGAGTACCTGGCCGACGCGCGCGCCTTCGAGGCGGCGGGCGCCGACCGCATCTTCGTGGAGGCGACCGCGGACGCGGATCCGCTGGTGCTGCTGGGCGCGCTGGCCGCGGTGACCGGGAGGGTCGCGCTCGGGGTGATCGCGCAGACGGAGGCCGAGAGGCGGGTGCTGAGCGAGGATCCGCGGCTGCGCACGGTGCAGCGGCTCGCCCGCGAGCGGGTCGCGATCGGGGTCCGCACGCCGGGCGGCGTGGCGCTCAACGGTGAGCGCTGGGTGCCGGTTGGGCTGCCGGCGGACCGTCAGGCCTGGCAGACGGCGCTGGCCGAGGCCGGGCGCGACGGCGTCATCGTGGCCGCGGACCCCCGGCTGGTCGACCTGCTCCGGCACCCGGTCGAGGAGGGTGACCGCGGCGACCTGATGCTCAGCACCGGCTGAGGCCGGTCAGGCGCGTCGCAGCACCGCCTGGGTCTGCGTCACCTGCGCCACGCGGCGGCCCTCCCGATCCACGAGATCGGTCTGGGCCACGATGATCGACCGGCCCACGTGCAGCGGCCGCGCCACGCCCTCGACGTAGCCCTCCTTGACGCCCCGGAAGAAGTTCGTCTTCGACTCGATGGTCGCGGTCGTGGCATCGGGCGGCAGGTTGAGCAGCGCGCAGACGGACCCGAGGGTGTCGCCGAACGTCATCAGGGCGCCGCCGTGGAGGACGCCGGCGCCGTTGCAGCGCTCCGGCAACCATTCCAGGCGGCCTCGGACCTCGGTGGCGGCGGCCGACAGGATCTCGACGCCGGCCTGCCGGGCGAACGGGATCAGCGGGATGCGATCGTGCACGCGCGTCCTCGAACCACGCCCGCATGCTAACTTATTAGCTCATCCGTTTCGCGCGATCGCAATGTTCCAAGGCCCCGCCGAGGCGGGGCTTTGCAGATTCACTGGGGAGTTGAGGGCCAACGGCACGCATCAGGCAGATCCTCGAGGTCAACCTCGCAGTCAGACAGCTGGACCAGGTCGCGGAGCGGTTTCGTGAGATGGGATTCCAGGGCATGCCGGCCTGGGCCGTCTCCAACCCGCCGGTCGAGATCCGCACCACGAGCTTCCCGATCGCGGATGCCAACCTCAGCCTGATCGAGCCGCTCAGCGACGGCGACCCCACCGCCCGTTTCCTGGACCGGCGGGGCGAGGGGATCTTCTCCATCACCCTGCTGGTGGACGGGATCGAGGAGCTGATGACGCACTGGCGCCGCGCCGGCGTGGAGTTCGTCCTGCCGGCGCCGCTCGAGATGCGCGACGTACGCATCGTGGGCCGCCAGATCCCCTGGGTGCTGGAGAACTGGACGCGCCCGTCGACGCTGAACGGCGTCGTCCTCGAGCTGCAGGACCACCGGAACGCCGACGGCAGCCCGTACGTGTCGCCGCAGCCGGCGCCCACGCGCCCGTGAGCCGCTACCGCAGGCCGGACTTCTCCGTCCCCACGGTCAAGATTCCGCTGCAGCCTCCGGGGCTGGACAACGTGTTCACGCGGCTGGTCCGCCGGGCCGAGGCAGCCGGCTTCGAGCGGATCTGGAACTTCGAGTCGACCGACCGCGAGGCGTTCGCCCAGGCCACCCTGCTGGCGCTCGGCTCGTCGACGATCACGATCGGGACCGACATCGCCAGCTTCTTCAGCCACACCCCCACCCTGCTCGCCATGGGCGCGCTCACCCTCCACGAGATCTCGGGCGGCCGCTTCATCCTCGGCATCGGCCCGGGCGGGACCCAGATCATCAGCGACGGGCACGGGATCCCGTTCGAGAAGCCGGTCAAGCGGGCCCGCGAGACCGTCCAGATCATCCGCAGCCTGCTCTCCGGGGAGCGCTTCAACTTCGAAGGGGAGATCTTCAACATCCGCCGCGACTTCCGGCTGCGGCTCAAGCCGAACGGCCGCGGCATCCCGATCTACATCAGCGGGATCAACCCCCGGATGCTGCAGCTCGCCGGCGAGCTGGCGGACGGCGTCATCCTGACTCACGCACCGATCGAGGCGATCAAGGACGTCAAGGAGAACGTCGCGATCGGCGCGGCCCGCGCCGGCCGCGATCCGGCCGAGGTGCTGATGCTGTCCAACCTGCCGGTCGGCGTCAACGACGAGGAGGCGATCTTCGCGCTGAAGCGGTCGCTGTGCCTCTACCTGGCCTCGGAGACGTTCGACTGGTTCGTCTCACACACGGAATGGGGTGAGCTGCGGGCCCGCATCAAGAGCCTGTGGTGGGAGAACCGGCGCGACGAGGCCGCCACCCTGGCCGACGACCGGTTCGTCGAGACCTTCGGGCTGGGATTCAAAGACGACGTCATCCAGGCGCGAATCCTGAAGTACCTGGAGGCCGGCGTGGTCCCGATCCTCTATCCCTACGGGGTCCGGGACGGCCACGAGGAGGACGACTTGAACCACCTGCTGGACCGCGGGGCCGAGGCCACGCGCTAGGACGGCGTCCGGCCGTCCTCCGCCATCTCCCGTTTCACCTTCGCCCGCGCCTCCGCCTCCGCCCGCCGGATCTTCCAGTGGGCCGCCGGCCGCTTCTCCAGGAACGCCCGGGCGCCTTCGCGACCCTCATCGGATTCGAACCAGTCGGGGTAGAGCCAGTTCGAGAGCACACCCAGCTGCGGCATGGTGTCGATCTCCCAGTCGAAGGACGCCTTGAGGATCTCGAGGCATCCCGGGCTGAGCCCGAGCATCTCCTCGCACCAGCGGTCCACCTCGTCCTCGAGGCGATCCAGGGCCACGACCGTGTTGACGAGGCCCATCTCGAGGGCCTCTGACGCCGAGTAGCGCCGGCACAGCATCCAGATCTCGCGGGCTTTCTTGGCGCCGACCACCCGCACCAGGTAGGGCAGGATGAAGCCGTCGGCCGGGCTCGACACCCGCGGGCCGTTCTGGCCGAAGACGGCATTGTCCGCGGCGATCGTGAAGTCACAGCAGTAGGCCAGGTGGTGGCTGGCCCCGATGCAGAAGCCCTTGACCATGGCGATCACGGGCTTGCGGCACAGCCGGACCAGCCGGTCGAGGGTGAAGCCCCGCACGAACTGCTCGCGGAGGGTCCGCTGCTCGTCCTCGACGTCGCCGCCCACCCCGAAGTGATCGCCGGCCCCGGTGAGGACCACGGCCACCACGCGCGGGTCATGGCCGGCATCGTCGAAGGCGCGCAGCATCTCCCCGTGCGTGTGCTGGGTCATCGCGTTGTAACGGCCCGGACGGTTCACCGTGATCCGGGCGGGACCGCCCCAGAGCTCGGTATGGTACTTCTTCTCGTAGACGACGTCGGTGAAGTCGAGGCCGTCGCCCTCGACCCGCTCCCATGCTGTCCAGCCCATTGCGTCCTCCGTCCTCTCTAGAAACTCCCGACGACCGTCGAGGCGCGCTCCATCATCTCCAGCGCGCCGGCGTGATCCAGGGACTGCAGGTACTCGGGCAGCGCGTCCTCCAGTCCCAGCAGCGGGATCCAGGTCGGGCAGGCGAACAGCCGGACCCCGGCGTCCCGCGCCTGCAGGATGACGCCCTTGACGTCCAGCGCCCGAAACTGCCCGCGACCGGTCACCGGCATTCCTACCGCCTTGGCCCGGTCCGCGATACCCCAGCGGATCTGCTGGGGCCAGAATCCGCGAGACCAGAGGAAATGGCCCTGGCTCATGGCGAGCAGCGCCGCGCCGGTGACGATCACGCCCGCCGTCCGGCCGGCCTTGACCGCATCACGCGCGAACAGCATCGCGTCCACGATCGACTCCGCGTGCGCGTCACGGCAGAGCAGGACGACATCCACGGGCACGTTTCCCTTTACCATATGGCACGGCCATGCCGGAATCGAGCGACCTCAGCCACGCGGCCCGGGCCGACCTGGTCTTGCGGGGAGGGCGCGTGCTGCCGCTGCCGGCCGATCCCGCGACCAGCGCCCCGGAGGGCGCATCGCTGGCCGTGCGCGACGGACGCATCCTCGGCGTTTCGGCTCGCGCCGACGCCTTCGACGCGCTGATCGGGGCGCAGACCCGGGTCGTCGACGCCCGCGGCCTGACGGTGATCCCCGGATTCTTCGACAGCCACAACCACCAGCTGTCGACCGCGCACAACCTGGATGCGGTCCAGCTCGCGAAAGCCCGGTCGATCGCCGACATCCTGAAGGCGATCGGGGAGGCGGCCGCCGCGGCCCAGCCGGGCGACTGGATCCGGTGCTCCCCGACCTGGCACGAAACGCTGCTCGCCGAGCGCCGGCTGCCGCGGGCCGACGAGCTGGACCGGGTGGCGCCGCGCAACCCGGTCTACCTGCCGCGCGGCGGCCATGTCGTGGTGACGAACTCGGAAGGCCTGCGCCGGGCCGGGCTGCGCGCGGAGCAGGCCGATCCGCCCGGCGGGTCGCTCATCCGGGACGCGAGCGGCCGGCTCACCGGGACCCTGCTCGAGCCGCCGGCCTTCGCGCCGCTCATCGCCCTGCTTCCCGAGCCGGACCAGAAGGAGCGGGTGGAGCAGCTCGCCCGCGGCTGCGCGCTCTACAACGCGCGCGGCATCACCGCGGTGCGAGACCCCGGCATCAACCGCGACGAGCTCGCCGTCTACCAGCGGTGCGAGCAGGCGGGGCGGCTCAGCGTGCGCTCGATCGTGATGCTGCGGATGGAGCCGTCCTGGCCGCTGGAGCAGAAGATCGATGCGCTCAAGACCTGGCCCACGCCCAACGGCTCGGCCGGCCTGCTGCGCGCCGGCGGCGTCAAGCTGTGGCTGGACGGCGGCGTCGAGGCCGCCGCGCTGGAGAGCCCCTACGCCAACGACCCGAGCTTCACCGGCCACCTGTTCGAGCAGCCGCAGTCGCTCGTGACCGTGGTCGAGGCGGCCCTCGCCCGCGGGCTGGACGTCGGCTGCCACGCGGTCGGCGAGAAGGCGATCGATGCCGCGATCCAGGCCTACGACGCCGTCCTGAGGCGCGATCCGTCGGTCGACCCGCGACGGCTCGTGGTGGAGCACGCCTCGCTGGCGAACCCGCGGCACATCGAGGCGCTGCGGCGGCTGGGTCTGACGGTGACGGTGCAGTTTCCCCTCCTCTACTTCCTGGCCGGGAACATGCTGGTGTACTGGGGCGAGGAGCGCACCGAGCGGACCAAGCCGCTGCGCGACCTGGTCGACGGCGGCGTCTTCCTGGCGGCGGGCAGCGATTCGCCGGTGAACCCGTTCGACCCGCTGCTGGCGCTCTGGGGCGCCGTCTCGCGGCAGACCGCGGTCGCCGGACGCCGCGGCGTCGACCAGGCGTTGACCCGGCTCGAGGCGCTCCGGCTGGGCACCACGGCGGGGGCGCGGCTGTGGACCGGCCCGCACCGGCGCGACGGCCTGCTGCCCGGCCGGCTCGCCGACATCACGGCCCTGCCGCTCGATCCCCTCACCTGCGAGCTGGACGCGCTGCCAGAGAGCCCGGTGGCGCTCACGGTGACGGGCGGACGGGTCGTGCACGACCCCGAAGGCCGGACCACGCGGTCAGACGGGCGTCGCGGCTGAGAGCGCGGCGATCCCCGCCCGGGCCACCTCGACGTCCTGGTCCTGGGTACCGGACCCGACCCCGATGGCGCCGACCAGCTGGCCGTCGACCACGATCGGGAGGCCGCCCTTGAGGTTCACCACGGCCCCGCCGGTGGCCAGGGCGAGCTTGACCTCGAGCTCCGCTGGGATCCCGCCGGTGGGCGCCTGGTTGGAGGCGGCAGTCTGCGCCTTGCGGATCGCGCTCCTCTGGCTGAGCCGCCGGGCCCCGTCCATCTGGACGAAGGCGAGCAGGTGACCGCCGTCGTCGGTGACGGCGATGCACTGCGGCACCCGGATCTCCTGCGCCTTCGCGAGGGCGGCATGCAGGATCTTGAGCGCCCCCTCGTGCGTCAACTTCGCGTGCGGCCGGACGTCTGGCATGTGTTTCCCTCCGCTAATGGACGCTGTGCATGTCGCGCCGCCGGGTCAGGAAGTACCACGGGATCACGATCCGCTCGGCGAGCGTGACGAGCAGGAAGAGGACGACCGCGATCGCCGCGAGGTAGGTGATGGCGGCGAAGACCAGGGCGGTCTGGAACGAGGCGTTGGCGGCGATCATCAGGGGGCCGAGGCCCCGCTCCGCGCCCACCCACTCGCCTACGATCGCGCCGATGGCGCTGATGACGGCGGCGTTCTTCAGGCCGACGAAGACGTACGGCATCGCGGTGGGCAGGCTGACCTTCCAGAACGTGGCCCAGCGCGAGGCCAGCAGCGAGTGCATCAGATCGATCATCTCGCGCTCGACCGAGAGCAGGCCGGCGGTGGTGTTGATCACCACCGGGAAGAAGCAGATCAGGGCCGCCACCAAGACCTTGGGCAGCATCCCGAAGCCGAACCAGATCACGAGCACGGGCGCGATCGCGATCACCGGGATCGCCTGCGAGGTGATCACGATCGGGTAGACGGCCCGCCCCACCACCTTGGAGTGGGCGATCGCCACGGCGAGCGCCAGGCCGGCGGCCACCCCCAGCACGAATCCCGCCACGACCTCCTGCAGGGTGACCCAGGTGGCGGGCACCAGGATGTCCGCGCGCGCGATCATGATGCCGGCGATGGTGGTCAGGTGCGGCACCACGTAGCCCGGCTGGTTCGTGACCACGATGAAGGCCTCCCAGGCGGCCAGCAGCCCGATGAAGAGACCGGTCGGCGCCGCCCAGCGGGTGAAGCCCCGGGTCACCGATCAGGCCTCGTCCTGGAACGCCTTGACGCTCTCGTCGTAGAGCTGGTCGAGGACGTAGCGCTTGAGCTCGGTGAACTCGGGGGTGGCCAGGCACTCATGGGTGCGGGGTCGCGCAAACGGCACCCGGAACTCGCCCTTGATCCGGCCGGGATGGGAGGACATGATCAGGACGCGATCGGAGAGGAAGATCGACTCGTCGATGTCGTGGGTGATGAAGATGACGGTGCGCCGTTCGACCATCCAGGTCTCGAGCAGCCATTCCTGCATCACCGATCGGGTCAGCGCGTCCAGCGCGCCGAACGGCTCGTCGAGGAGGAGCACCGGCCGGTCGCAGACGAGCGTGCGCATCAGGGCGACCCGCTGCCGCATGCCGACCGAGAGCTGGACCGGGTAGCGGTCGCCGAAGCGGGCCAGCTTGAAGCGCTCGAGCACCCGCAGCGCCTCCCGGCGCGCCTCCGCCTTCGAGACGCCCTGGACCTCGAGCCCGAGCGCCACGTTGTCGACGATCGTCCGCCAGGGGAGCAGCAGGTCCTTCTGGAACATGTAGCCGAAGAACGGCGTCCGGCGCGCGTGCTCCACGCCGTCGACCAGGATGGTGCCCGCGGTCGGCTGGGCGAGCCCGGCCAGGATGTTGAGGAGCGTGCTCTTGCCGCAGCCGCTCGGCCCCACGATGGTGAGGAACTCGTGGTTGCGGACCTCGAAGCTCACGTTCGAGATGGCGAGCGTGGATGATCCCAGGGCCGGCGGGAACTCCTTGGACACGTTCTGGACCTGGACCCGCCACTCCACGGCGGAGGGCAGCGCCTGCGAAATCAACCGCTGCCCTCCTGCTTTCTGCCGCTCAGCTCGATGGCGTGGTGTCGAGGTAGGCGTTCGTGAAGTACTTGTTCGGGTCGATCACGGTGTCGATCATCCCCTGGTCTTTCATGTACTGCTGGGCCTTGGTCCAGACGGAGAGGTCCTGGTAGAAGACGCCGTGGGCCTTGGTCGTGTTGTCCGTCCAATTGTAGGCACTATCCTGGGCCATCTGGTTCTGCATGACGAGCGTGGTCGCCTGGTTGTGGGCGGTCATGACCGGCGTGATCGACTGCGGGTTCTTGAGGAAGTCCTCGAGCCCCTTGCGGGTCGCCCGCATGAAGGCGGCCGCGGTGCAGGGATGCTGCGGCAGCCACTGCGTGTTCGCGATCACGACCTGCTGGTACATGCTGGGCACGCCGTAGTCGGTCCAGAGGAGGAAGCCGGGCGCCTTGCCGGTCTGCAGCTTGTAGATGCTGCCCTCGAAGTAGACGAAGCCCCAGCCCGCCGCGATCTTGTTGGTCAGGACCAGCTCGGTCGCGCTGAAGCCGGGATCGACGATCTTGACGTCGTTCTTGGTCAGGCCGGCCGAGGCCAGCAGCGTGTTCGTGAAGGCGAGCGCGTTGGGGATCGGGTTGACGCCGATCGTCTTGCCCTTGAGATCCTGCGGGCTCTTGATCCCGGAGTCGGGGTTGTAGAAGAGGCCGTCGGCCTCCCGCCGCAGCGTGGCGCCGACCGACTCGATGGGCAGCCCCTGCTTGCCGGCCGCCACGATCACGGTCGCCGGCTGGGTGACCCCGAACTCCGCCTTGCCGGTCCCCACCAGGCGGACCGGATCCGACCCGCTGGCCGGGGTGATGATGTTGACGTTGAGGCCCTCAGCCTTGTAGTAGCCGTGCTCCTGGGCCGTCCACTCGGGCGCGTAGGCCGCCCAGGGCAGCCACTCCTGGGCGAAGGTGACGTTGGTCTGCTCGGGCTTGGCGGACGCGCCGCACGCCGACGGCGAGGCGCCGGAGGTGGTCGCATTCTGGCCGCACGCCGCGAGCATCGGCCCGAGCGCCGCCACGAGAGGTAAGACGCGCCTGGACAACGAGGTTCCCCATCCTGACATCGTATGTTTCCCTCCTCAGCGACTTCATCGAACCGCGGGGACGCTGTATTCTATCGTCTATAGGCTACAGGATGCAACCGGGTCATTCCGCCAGCATGCAATAAGAAGGAAGGGGCATGAAGACTGCTGACCGCATCGGACTCGCGCCGGAGAACTCCCGCCTGGCCTCCCTCGCCCTGATCCGCGAGCGCCTGCTCGCGGAACGGGTGCCCCTCGGCGAGGAAATCGCGGCCTACCTGCGGGAGCTGATCATGTCCGGGCAGCTGCGCAGCGGACAGTCGCTCAACATCGAGACCCTGGCCAAAGACCTGGAGACGAGCGCCACGCCGGTGCGCGAAGCGCTGCTCGGGCTCAAGGGCGAGGGCTTCGTGCTGATGGAACCCCGCCGCGGCTTCCGGGTCGCGCCCCTCAGCCGCCAGGACGTGGAGGACATGTTCCTGATCCAGAGCATGATCGCCGGAGAGCTGACCGCCCGGGCCGCCGCGGCCGCCACCGACCAGTTCATCGAGGAGGTCAGCGGGCTCCAGGCGGGCATGATCGAGGCCGACCGGCGCTCGGACGACGACGAGCTCGAACGGCTGAACTTCGAGTTCCACCGGACGATCAACCGGACGACCGCGTCGCCCAAGCTCGCCTGGCTCCTCGGGCTCGTGGTCCGGTACGTCCCCCGGATCTTCTACGCGACGATCGCCGGCTGGAACGAGGCCTCCCTGCGCGACCACGCGGCGATCATCGATGCCATCCGGGACCGGGATGCCGATGCGGCGCGCCGGGCGATGGCGCAGCATATCCAGCATGTCGGGGACCTGCTCGTCTCGCACCTGGAGAAGCAGGGATTCTGGTCGACCGCGGCCGATGCGCCCGTGATCTCCGCTTGACGGCTGGACCGACGACCGAGGACGGGGGATGAAGCCGGCGCCGTTTGCCTATCGCGATCCCCACAGCCTCGACGAGGCGCTCGCGCTGCTCGACCAGCACGGGGACGAGGCCGTGGTGCTGGCGGGAGGCCAGAGCCTGGTGCCGCTGCTCAACCTGCGGCTCAGCCGGCCGGCCATGATCGTCGACGTCAACCGGATCCCCGGGCTGGATGGGATCACGGTCGACGACGGCGGCGTCGAGATCGGATGCCTGGCCCGGGCCAGCGCCGTCGAATGGCACCAGGAACTGTTCCGCCGCCTGCCGGTGATGGCCGCGGCCCTGCACCATGTCGGGCATCCGCAGATCCGCAACCGGACCACGATCGGCGGCAACCTGGCCCACGCCGACCCGGCATCGGAGCTGCCCGCGGTGATGGCCGCCCTGGACGGCGAGATCCGCCTCACCTCCCCCACCGGGGTGCGGCGGCTGCGCTGGGACGAGTTCTTCATCGGGCCGTTCTCGACCGCCCGGCAGCCGCAGGAGCTGGTGACCTCGGCCTGGCTGCCGCTGACCGGCGGGCTGTGCGCCACCTTTCAGGAGGTGGCCCGGCGCCACGGAGACTTCGCGGTGGTGGGCGCGTGCGTCGCCTGCCGGGAGCAGGACGGCGTGGTCGCGGAGGCGCGGATCGCGCTCTGCGGGGTGAGCGGGACGCCGCTGCGGGTGCGGGCGGCGGAACGCGCCATCACCGGGCGCCCGGTGGATGCGGACTCCCTCGCGCAGCTGGGCGAGGCGGTCCGGGGCGCGCTCGATCCGCCGGCGGACATCCACGCCTCGGCCGAGTACCGGCGCGAGGTGGGCGCCACCATCGTCTCACGGGCCTTGGCCGCGCTGTGGGAGGGCCGAGCCGCTGGACATTGAGACGCGCTCCGTGTCGGTGACCATCAACGGGACCCGGCACGTGGTGGAGGTCGAGGTCCGGACGCTGCTGTCCGACCTGCTGCGGCAGGAGCTCGGCTACACGGGCACGCACGTCGGCTGCGAGCACGGAGTCTGCGGCGCCTGCACCGTGCTGGTCGACGGGCAGGCGGTCCGGTCGTGCCTGATGCTCGCGCCCCAGGTGGACGGCCGGGAGATCTTGACCGTCGAATCGCTGAGCGGGCCTTCGGGGCTGCATCCGCTGCAGGACAGCTTCCGGCGCCATCACGGACTGCAATGCGGCTTCTGCACGCCCGGGATCCTGATGGGGGTCCTGGGCGAGGCCAACGCCGGCCGCGACCTGCAGACCGTGCTGGACTCGGTCTTGAGCGGCCACCTGTGCCGCTGTACCGGATACGTCAACATCCGGGCTGCCATCCGCGATGCGTGGCCCACCCTGAAGGAGCGCCGATGACGAACCGAATGACCCGGCCGGGCATGCTGGTGGGCACGCCGGTGCTGCGCGTCAACGATCCCAAGCTGCTGACCGGCAAGGGGCAGTTCGTCGACGACCTGCGCCTGCCGGGCATGGTGCACGCCACCATCCTGCGCAGCCCGGTCGCGCACGCCCGGATCGTGGCGGTCGATGCCGGCGAGGCCGAGCTGG
The DNA here is from genome assembly GCA_035632635.1 of Candidatus Limnocylindrales bacterium. Lineage (GTDB taxonomy): Bacteria > Chloroflexota > Dormibacteria > CF-121 > CF-121 > CF-120. Next base: position 8,020 of record DASQGL010000052.1, on the reverse strand, counting down.
ATCCGAACGTGCTCGCGGTGATCACGCCCGAGGCTGCCGTCCGCGACACGAAGACGCTGCCCTGCGTCTTCGTCATGCCCGGGCAGCGGATGACCGCGTATCCGGTCGCGACCGCGGACGTCGTGCGCTACGTCGGCCAGCCGCTCGGCGTGGTGGTGGCCCGCAGCCGGGCCGCCGCGGAGGACGCCGCCGAGACGGTGCGGATCGACTTCGCCGAGCTGCCGGCCGTGGTGGACCCCGAGATCGCGGTCCTGGACGGCGCCCCACTCCTCTACCCGGACTGGGGCACGAACGTGGCCATCGACATGGACGGCGGCGATCCGCCGGAGCAGGTGGAGCAGGCGATCGCCGCCGCCGCGCACGTGATCGCGATGCGGTTTCGCATCCAGCGGCAGTCGGGGCAGCCGATGGAGCCGCGCGGGGTCGTGGCCCGCTGGGATGCGGCGACCCGGGAGCTGACCATGTGGTCCTCGACCCAGGTGCCGCACCACGTCCGCGACGGGCTGGCCGATGCGCTCGGACTCCCCTATGACCGGGTGCGCGTGATCGCGCCCGACGTCGGCGGCGGATTCGGGCCCAAGGACCACCTGTACCCGGACGAGGTTCTCGTGTGCCTGGCCGCGATGCGCACCGGCCGGCCGGTCAAGTGGATCGAGGATCGCCGCGAGCATTTCACGGCGACCGTGCAGGCGCGCGAGCAGATCCACGAGGCGCGCCTCGCGCTCGATGGGGACGGCCGCTTCCTCGCCCTGCACACGCGCATGCTGGCCGACCTGGGCGCCCATCCGTCGAACGTCGGCGCCGGGCCGGCGTTCGTGACCACCGGACTGCTGCAGGGCCCCTACCGGATCCCGGTCAGCGGCAGCCACATGACCTGCGTGGTCACCAACAAGACGCCGGTCGGCGCCTATCGCGGGTTCGGGATGCAGCAGGCCGCCTGGGTCCGGGAGCGGCTGGTCGACGAGGCGGCCCGCAGGCTGGGGTCGACGCCGCACGAAATCCGGCGGCGGAACATGCTGCGGCGCGACGAGCTCCCCTACACGACGCGCACCAACCAGCGCTACGATTCCGGCGACTACATCGCGGCGCTCGACCGGGCCGTGACCCTGGTCACGCCCTCCACCCCACCCCCCGACGACGGACGGCGGCGCGGGATCGGGCTCTCGTCCTACGTGGAGTTCACCGGGCTGGGGCCGACCGCGGTCCAGCAGAGCCGCAACTTCCGCCTGGGCGGCTATGAGACGGCGCGGGTCCGCCTGGAGCCGGACGGCACCGCCACCCTGCTGACCGGGGTCTGCCCGCACGGGCAGGGGCTGGAGACGAGCCTGGCCCAGCTCGTGGCCGACCAGCTCGGCCTGCCGATCGAAGACGTGAAAGTGGTCTTCGGCGACACGGCCACCGCGCCCTACTCGTCGGCGGGCACGATCGCCTCGCGGTCGATGGCCGTCGGCGGCGGCGCCACCGTGCGGGCCGCCGGCAAGGTGCGGCAGAAACTGCTGCAGATCGCCGCCAACGCGCTGGAGGCCTCCCCCGACGACCTCGAGCTGACCGACCGCACGGTGCGCGTGCGGGGGACGCCGAAGAGCGCGATCACGATCCGGAGCCTGGCCGAGCAGGCCTGGCTCGGCTGGGGCCTGCCGCCGGGAGTCGCGCCCGGGCTGGAGGAGCAGGACATCTACGACCCCGAGGACATCTCCTACTCCTACGCGACCCATGCGGCAGCCATCGCGGTCGACGTGAAGACGGGACAGATCGAGGTCGAGCGCTACATCGTCGTGCACGACTGCGGCGTGATCGTGAACCCGATGATCGTCGACGGCCAGATCCACGGCGGCGTCGCCCAGGGGCTGGGGGGCGCGCTGCTGGAGGAGGTCGTCTACGATCCCACCGGCCAGCCCCTGACGACGACCTACATGGACTACCTGATCCCGACCTCGGCGGAGGTCCCGGACATGGTGGTGGAGCACTCCGAGATCCCCTCGCCCTTCATCCCGGGTGGCATGAAAGGCATGGGCGAAGGCGGGACGATCGCGCCCCCGGCCGCGCTCGGCAACGCGCTCGCCAACGCCATGCCCGAGATCGCCCACCTGGTCACCACCACCCCGCTCTCGCTGTCCACGGTCTGGAGCTGGATCGCCCGCGGATCGCGCACCAGCACGGAACGGGCGTGAGGCTGCCGGAACGCCGGGGACACCCCGGGGAGGACCAGGTCGAACGCTGGTACCGGGCCGGCTACTGGCGCCGGGAGCTGGTCGGGGAGCTGCTCGAGCAGCAGGCCGCGCAGCGGCCCGATGGCCTGGCCGTCGTCGACGCGGACCGTCGGGTCACCTGGCAGGAGCTGTACCGGCTGAGCCGCCGGCTGGCCGCGCACCTGCGCAGCATCGGGATCGGGCCCGGCGACGCGGTCGCGGTCCAGCTGCCCAACTGGCTCGAGTACCTGGTCAGCTACTACGGCATCCAGCTCGCCGGTGCCGTCGTGGTCCAGCCCGGCATCGACTGGCGCACGGTCGAGCTGGAGCACGCGCTGCAGACCGGGCCGGTCCGGGCGATCATCGTCCCGCGCGAGTTTCGCGTCGACTTCCCGGCGATGATCGCCGCCCTGCGCCCGCGCCTGCCCCACCTGGAGCACGTGATCGTGGCCCGGGGGAGCGCCCCGGCCGGATGCCTCTCGCTCGATCGGCTGCTGGAGGACCCCCTGGAAACGCGATCGGGCCAGGCGCTGCGCCGCGAGGAGCGGAGCTCCGAGGACATGACCCGCATCGTGTTCACGTCGGGGACCACGGGGATCCCGAAGCCGGTGGTGCACACGAACAATTCGGTCGCCTTCTCGGTGGCGGCGCTGACCTCGGCCTTCCACTTCACCGCGGGCGACGTCGTCTTCATGTACGTGCCCTTCTCCACCAACTACGGCGCGATCACCGGGCTCCACCTCCCGGTGACGCTGGGCGCGACCGTCGTCCTGATGGATCGCTTCGATCCCGACCGGGTGCTGGAGCGGATCGAGCGGGAGCGCGTGACCTTCATTCCCGGCACCCCGACCGCCTTCCTCGCGCTGCTCGGCAGCCCCGAGCTCGGACGTCGAGACCTGGGCTCGCTGCGGCTCGCGTTCGCGTCGGGAGCGAGCGGACCGCCGGGCCTCCTGCAGCGGGTGCGGGACGGGTTGCACACGGCGGCCGTCGAAGGCTACGGCATGAACGAGTTCGGCCTGGCCATGTGGTTCACGCCACAGGACGACCCCGCGATCGTGGACGGCACGATCGGCCGCCCGATCCCGGGCGTCGAGGCGCGGGTGGTCCGGGACGACGGGCAACCGGCGGCGGTCGGCGAGCCGGGCGAAATGGTGATCAAGAGCCCGGGCATGTCGGCCGGGTATCTCGACAGCCCGGAGGCCAACGCGGCGGCCTGGGACGAGCAGGGCTGGTTTCATTCCGGCGACCTGATGACGAGGGACGAGCACGGCAACTTCCGGGTGGTCGGGCGGAGCAAGGACATCATCATCAAGGGTGGCGCCAACGTCTCGCCCCGGGAGGTGGAGGACGCGCTGGCCGGCCACCCCGGGGTGCACGAGGTCTCGGTGGTCGGGCTGCCCGACCCCTACTACGGCGAGGTGGTCTGTGCCTGCGTGGTGCCCGAGCCCGGGGCGGCGCTGACGCTCGAGGCCGTCCAGGAGTTCCTCAAGCCGAAGATCGCGTTCTTCAAGCTGCCCTCCCACCTGCTCGTCTGCGACGCGCTGCCCCGCAACAGCATGGGCAAGGTGAAGAAGGGCATTCTCAAACAGCGAGCCCAGCAGTCTACCGAGACGGATACCGTGAAGGAGGTGTCGCGACGTGAATCGTGAGTCGTTGAAGAGGAGGGATCGCCGATGATGCTGTCACCGCAAGCGGATGGGAGGCTCCTGATCATCCTGCAGATCGACCACAGCCGGGTGGCCGGCGCGATGGTCGCCCACTGGGGCAACAAGGACTTCGCCGAGCCGTCGCCGTACGAGTCGGTGACGGTGGCCACCGGCGGACACGACAGCGCCTGGTGGGACTGGGAGATCAAGCCGACCCTGGACCGGGACGGCAAGGTCGTGGACTACAGCGTGACCTGGGACTGGGAGAGCACCGACTACTACCGGAGCCCGGACGAGCTGGGCCGGACCTGGGTCGACTTCACCAACCGCTGGATCGAGCGCCTCGCCAGCCGCGACCCGTACGCGGGGTTCCTGGTGAGCATGCACCACGAAGGCATGGTCAACGGCGGCTTCGGATACCTGCCGCACATGCCCGACCGGACCGTCGACCAGCCGCCCGCCGCGGCGTTTGCCAAGCGGCAGCAGGCGTTTCGCGCGCAGCTGCGCGAGCAGGCGCGCAACGGCGGCGCGCTGCCGCCCTACTTCGAAGACGACGCCGTGCTCCGCAACTGGAAGTACGTCCAGATGGGCGACCAGTTCGCCCAGATCCTGTGCAACCGCCATCCCTTCAACAGCGCGGCGCGGGAGAAGGGAGCGCCGGCGCCATCGAGCGGCGGCGCGCAGGGGACGCCGGCGCGGACCCTCAAGAACGCCCCGACGCGTCCGGGCCAGCCCGACACCACCCTCAGCATCAACGTGGTCGATGAGGTCACCGGGACCGTGTCGCCGTGGCCGTTCGACACCGATCGCCTCGAATTCCACATCCCGGCTCGCGTCCTGCCCAGGCAACGGTACGAGCGGCACGACGCGTTCCTGCGCGATTACCTGAAGGCCGACCAGATCACCGTGACCCGGGTGCTGCGCCCCGCGTAGCGGCGTCGCGACCCCGATCGAAGATGGGAGAGCGTCCGGCGTGACGGGCGCCCTCCCCGGTCCTCTACGCGATCGCGAAGTGCAGGGCCTCGTCGAACGTCATCCGGCGACCGGCCGCCCAGGCCGCGTCGGCCGCCTGGCCTTCGAGCGTCTGGCGCGCCCGCTGCACGAGCGACGAGACCAGGACGGTCCAGGATTCCGGCGGCGTGTTCCCACTCGCGTCGTGCATCGCCGCGCCGGCGGCGGCGAGCGTGAGCGAACGCTCGGGGTGATCTTCGAGCGCGTTCAGGCAGGCGAGCACGTCGAGCGAGAACGCCGCCCGACGGTCGCCCAGCGCCAGTCCGATCTGCAGGGCCTCGGCAATGCAGCGGCGGCTGTCCTCGAGATCGCCGTTCAGCAGCGAGGCCTGGGCCAGGAAGGTCAGGGTCATAGAGGCCTCGTCTGCGCAGCCCAGCGCTCGCTTGACGTCGATGCTCTGGGCGAGCAGCCGCCGCGCCTCGGGCAGGGCGCCTCGCCGCCCGGCCGCCAGCCCGAGCTGGTGCAGGACGGCGGCTTCCGCATCGCGTTCACCCAGCTCGCGGGCCAAGGTCAGCGCTTCCTTGAGCGCGGCCTCGGAGCGGGCGACGTCGCCCTCGGCCGCGGAGACCAACCCTCGCGTGTCGAGCGCGCGCAGCACCGCCTGCAGGTCGCCGGCCTGTCGCGCTTCCTGCAGCGCCGCGTCGACCATCCGGCCGGCCGTGGCCGGATCGCCCTGGACGAAGGCAAACGCGCCCGCGAGATGCAGGCCGACGGCGTGCATCGGGGATCCGGCCGGTAACCGCTCGAGCATCTCCTGCGCAAACTGGCGCGGCTCCGACGCGTGACCGCGCAACTGCCAGAATCGATAGAGCGCGAGCGCCAGCCGCATGCCGAGCTGGGGATCCGCCGCCGCCGCCCAGTGCAGCGTCGCACGGGTGTCGTCGTGGACGGCTTCCAGCGTGTTCAGCCACTCCGCCAGATGGCCCGGGACGCGGCTCTCGGCAAGCCCTAGAAGATAGCCGGCCACCCGCCTGTGCATCGCATCGCTCTCCCCGACCTGATCCAGGCGTTCCCGGCCGTAGGCGCGGATCGTCTCGAGCAGCCGGTAGCGGCCGTCGTCCATGATCACCAACGATTTCTGGACCAGCGCGCCGAGCCGTTCGACGGCCTCCTCGGACGCCCCCGCGCCGATCGCCTCCGCGGCGGGGAGGGCGAAGCGTCCCGAAAAGATCGATACCTGTCGAAAGAACGATTTCTCCGGCTCGGTCAGCAGCTCGTAGCTCCAGTCCATCGCGGCTCGCAGGGTGCGCTGCCGCGTCGGCGTGGTCCGATCATTGAGGGTCAGCAGGGTGAAGCGGCGTTCGAGGCGGCTTGAGATCTCGTCGAGCGGCAGGGCCGGCAGCCGGGCCGCGGCCAGCTCGATGGCGAGCGGGATGCCGTCGAGGCGCTCGCAAATCCGCGTGATCGTCGTCCGGTCACGATCGCCGACCTGCAGCCGCGGCTGCCGGGCGCGGGCGCGATCGAGAAAGAGCTGGACGGAGGCCTCCTCACCCAGGGGCGGCACGCGCCACGTGATCTCGCCCGGAACCCCCAGCGGTTCACGACTGGTCGCGAGCAGTCGCAGGTGCGGACACCGCGCCAGCAGATCGGCGACCAGCGTGGCGGCGGCCTCCACCACGTGCTCGCAGTTGTCGATCACGAACAGCAGCCGGCGGGCTCGCAAGTGGCCGACCACGGTATCGGCGATCGGTCGCCCGGGTTGCTCGGAGAGACCCAGGCTCTCGGCGACGGCCAGCGGCACCAGCCCCGGGTCCGCCAGCGGGCCGAGCTCGACGAGCCAGGCGCCATCGGGGTAGGCATGGGTCAGCTCCGAGGCGAGCTGGAGCGCGATCCGCGTCTTTCCGGCTCCCCCGGGACCGATCACGGAGAGCAGGCGTCCGCCCTCGAGGAGGTCTCGCAACTCGCCGAGCTCGTCCTGCCGGCCGATGAACGCCGTGAGCGGGATGGGCAGGTTGCTGTGGGCGTCCAGCACCGACCGGATCGCGGGGAACTCCATGGGGCGGTCGAGGTCGTCGAGCTGGTACACGTGTTCGGGTCGCTCCAGGTCTTTCAGCCGATGGAAGCCGAGATCTCGCAGGGCTGATCGCGGCGGAGGCTCATCGGCCAGGAGCTGCTGGGTGGCCGCCGTCATCAGGATCTGCCCGCCGTGGCAGGCGCTGAGCACGCGGGCGCAGCGGGCCAGGGCGATCCCGTAGTACTGTCCGGCCCGCAACTGCGCCTCGCCCGTGTGGAGCGTGATGCGAATCTGGAGCCGGGCGCCGGCCGGCCACGGCTCCCTCGCGAACTCGCGTTGAAGGGTCAGCGCGCAGGCGGCGGCGTCCTGGGCTCGGCGAGAGACGGCCAGGAAGCTGTCCCCGGCGCGGCCGCTCCGGACATCGTGACCGTGATGACGCCGAAGCGCGTCGGCGACGATGCGGTCATGGCGTGCCATCGCGTCACGCATGCCGACTGGCGTCGCCTCCCAGGTCTTCGTCGAGGCCACCAGGTCGCTGAGCATGAACGTGAGCGTGCCCTGGGGCAGCCCCGCCATGGGGATGACAGTAGCCCACCCAGGGTGATAGATTCAAGCCGTGACCCTCCTGGTGCTCGACAAGGTCGGGGTCCGGGGCCTGGTGGCGGCCATCCGGGAGATGGCCGTGCTGCTCGGCCAGATGGGCGGCGCCGCCCAGCAGCCGACCGCGGGGCAGCGCACGAGCCACCCGGTGCTCGGTCAGCTGATCAAGCGATTCGAGGCCATCAACCGGACGCTCGAGCAGGCCGACGGCGCATCCCTCACGAAGGCCCAGCTGCGAAGCATCGCCCGCAACTTCGCGGCGATCGCGCAGGCCGTGGAGAAGGAAGCCGCACACCGCTAGCCGCGGGCTCCCGCGGGGGTGGCGACGGTACGAGGGTCCGGTCCGGTACGCTCGGATCGATGGCCCAGCCGCAGGAAGCGGCTCCGGAACCGGGACCGGCGAAGGCCCCGATCAAGGTCTCCGGACGCCGCGAGCTCAAACCCCCCGAGTGGTTCGAGGAGCGCCTTCGCGTCTGGGTGGAGCGGATGGGGCTGGGCGCCTGGACGATCCACACCTCGTACAAGCCGAAGCTGCGCGGCGGCGAGGGCTTCGCCACGGTCCGCACCGAGTTCCTGGAGGCGGACCTCCAGTTCCGCCAGGACGTCCTCGTCGAGCGCGG
>DASQGL010000051.1:0-32380 GCA_035632635.1 Candidatus Limnocylindrales bacterium | reverse complement strand
TGGTCCGCGGGCCGAAGGGCGAAGAGCGGGCGCAGTCGAAGGCGTCCGGCCGCCCCCTGGAGGAGACGGAAGGTCATGACCGTCCGGTTCTGGTCCGGGTCCATCCACAGGCGGCGTTCAACGACGTCGTTCCCGAAACGCCATCGCCAGCGCGGCAGCCTTCCATCGAGCACGACCTCGTCCGGCGCCGCGACCGGCGACACCGTGCCATCGGGATGCTCATGCCCGACCAGCGCGCGTACCGAACCGTCCGCCGGCACCCACCAGGTCTCGACCACGGCCAGGCACAGGACGCGTTGCATCGGCGGGCGCAGCGCTGCCATGAGGAGGCCGTGATAGCGGCGCGTGTTGACGCCCGCGAGCGTGCCCGAGGCATACCCGCCCAGGCCGTTGACCACCAGCCACTCGCGCTCGAGGGCGCGAGCGAGGTCGCGGCACTCGGCCGCGTCGAAGCGGATGGTCACGACCTGATGGTAGGGTGCTGCCGTGCCCGGCCATCATGCCCAGGTCGACGGCGACGGGGTCCTGATCACGGCGGGCTGGCAACGGCTGAGGTTCCGCCGAGGGAAGGACGGCCGGCTGCGCTTCGAGAGCGAGGTCCGAGGCGAGACGGGGTGGCGCGCGGTGGCGACCATTCCGAACACGTTCGTGCAGGGCGCGAGCTTCGACCTGGCCGCCGACCGGTTCGCGATCCAGGACGCCGGTCCTGATGCCCTCGCCGTCTGGTTCGAGGGGGGTGAGCCGTTCCCCTGGCAGGCCCGGGTCTCGGCCACCCCGGCCGACGCCTTCCTGCACGTCCTGGTCACGGTCGAACCTGCGCAGCCGGTCAGCCTGCGGGCCCACCCGTTTCTCGAACCCTGGTGCGTGCTCTGGCTCGGTCACCTCGACCTCTTGCGCTGGACGCAGCACGACGCCTGGCGGCAGACGACGATTCGCGCGCCAACCCGATCCTCGATGGGGGCGCCGGGCAACGATCTGCCCGCCGCCTACTTCTACGATGTCGCGCACCAGGCGGAGGTCTGCTTCTACGCCGACGTCGGCCGCATGGGGTGGTTCGGCCCGGACACGCACGCCCGCTTCCGGGACGTCGAGATCGGCCCCGTCCGCGAGCCGGACGGCCGGTACGGCGTCGGCCTCCATGCGCGGCGCCGCAGCGGCCGCCGCTTTCCCGCCGGTCCGCAGCGGTTCTCCTACGCGGTCTGGCAGCGTCATCGGCCCGCGTCGCCGACCGAGCGCGAGGCGCTGGCCACCCTGATCGACCTGTGCGCGCCGCTGCTCGGGGCCGACCCGCCGTCGCTCGACCGCGACCCCGCCTGGCTTGCGGTCAGCGCCGGCACGCTGCGGGCGCTCGAGGACCCTGGCGCGCTGATCACCGTCGACGGCGTGGTCGGGCACCCCGCGTATGCGCCTCAGGTAGGGACGGCGACACCCGGCGCGATCGAGCTCATGACCCAGGCCGACGTGCTCGCGCCCCTCGCGCTCCACGCCCGCGTGGACGCCGGCGCCCGCCGCCACGCCGACCGGCTCGCGGCCTCGCTCGACGCGTTCTGGCGGCCCGACCCCGGCGTCTTCGGGAACGTCCATCCCGCGCCCTCGGACGAGGTGATCGACAGCTGGTATGTCTTCGAGAATGCCCTGATCAAGCTGGCCTGGATCGCGCGGGCGCGCCAAGACGCGACCCTTGGGCGCCGGGTCCTGGACGGCCTCGCCCGGGCGCGCGAGCTGGCGCACCGGTGTCAGTACCTGTTCCCGCTCTTCTACGACGCGGCCACGCAGGAGCCGGTCGGCGCCGGATGGAACGTCGCGGTCAACGGCCTGTACGCTTACGCCTGCCTGCTCGCCGACCCCCTCGACCCGCATGGGGGCTGGGCCGATGAAGCCGGGTGCGCGCTGCGCGCGATGATCCACGCGCCGATCGACCTGCTCGCCCACGAACCGCAGGAGCTGGCCTTCGGGGCCCTGGCCGCGGCCATCCTGGACCAGCGGGAAGGGTCCGCATCCTGGGAGGAGGCCGGCCGGCACCTCCTCAACGCGCAACTCCGGATGGCCTACTGGGACACGGACCCGGTGAGCCTGCAGGGCGGCCACGACATCCGGGGCGGATTCCAGGCCTGCGCCGGCCTCCTCTACCCGGCATTCAAGGAGAACGTGGAGTCGATCCTTCCCTGGACGGGATGGATGCGCCGGACAGCGCTGTCCCCTCTGCTGCTTCGCATGATGGATCTCCAGCGCCGCAACAATCGCGCTTTCTTCGCCGGGGGGACCCCGATCCCCTACGAGGATGTCGCGACGCTCGAGCTGGGCGCGCCGGCCGGCAGCCTCGGCCGCGAGATCTATGGCACGGGCGAAGTCTTCTGGATGGCCCTGCTCTTCGACACGCTCGCGCGATCCGAGGACCCGGAGCTGTGCGTGGTCTGGCTCGACGCCCTGGACAGCTGGGACCAGTTCCCGCCCTCGACCCTTCGGCTCGCCGTGTTCAATCCGACGTCACAACCGCGCGAGGCGCGCCTGACCGTGTTCGGCGGCGCGGCAGCGCGGCCGTTCATGCTCGCGCCGGGGGAGGCCCGCCGGATTCAGCTTGACGCCTCCGGCTCCATCGCGACCCGTCCCAGCGCCTGAGCGTCGATGCGGGCGGCCCAGATCTCGACATCGTCGACCGTGTAGTAGAGGCGATCGCCCGCGATCGATGCGGCAAACACGATCCGAGCGCCGGGCGGCGGGTCGAGGATGGGCTCGACCGAGCGGGCCCGGACGCGGCCGGACCGGGGATCGACCTCCATCAGGCCGATCCGCGCCGCATGGACGAAGTCCGGGTCGCCGCTGCGGATCATGCCGTTGTACATCATGTAGACACGACCAGCGGCGTCCAGCAGGGGTCCGGTACTGACGTTGACGGCGTCCCACCGATCAGGCCGCGGTGAGGCGACGACGACCGGCGCCGGCCAGGGCCCGCCGAGGTCCGTCGCCCGCGTGAAGGCGATCCGCGAGCGTTCATGGCGGTCCAGTGCGGCGACCTCGCACCACATCGCGAAGCCGCCCCGCCCGGCCCGGACCTCGGCCTCCTTGACGAAGTGTTCGGGCGGGTGCGGCGCGATCGCCACGCCCTGCGGCCGGAGCGCGTCGAGCGACGGGCCCCGCGCCCAGAGCAGGGTGGCGGTACGCGCCTGCCAGCCCGACCACCCGGTGTAGAAGACGACGAACTCGCCGCCGGATCGGACGATCGTCGGGTCCTCCACGCCGGAGGCGGCATGCTCCCCACCCGGCTCGAGCACCGGTGCCGGCCGCGCCCGGAATCGCCGGCCGTCGGGGCTTGCCGCCAGGGCGATGACCGAGCGATCCTCGTACTCGGACGCCGTCCGCGCATCCCGGTCGCGCGCCAGCACCCGCCGGTACAGCGCCAGCCACCCCAACCCCTGCTGGACGACCGCCGGACTCATGACGGCCCGCTCGCGCAGCGCCGGGTCGGCCGCCAGGACGGGCCCGAGCGGCGTGAGCGGCGGCCCCGCTATTTCAGGCCGGTGGTGGCGATCCCGCGCGTGAAGTATCGGGACCCGGCCACGTAGACGACCAGGATCGGGATGATCGCGACCACCGAGCCGGCCATGATCAGGTCCCACTGGTTCTGATAGACCTGCTTAAAGGAGGAGAGCCCGAGCTGGATGTTGAACATGTCCGGCGTCTGCATGAAGATGACCCAGTCGAGGAAATCGTTCCACGCCCCGGCGAAGGCCAGGATCCCGACGGTCAGCAGGGCCGGCCGGGCCACCGGAAGGATGATCTTCCAGAAGATCCCGAACCATCCCAGCCCGTCGATCAGGGCAGCCTCCTCGAGATCGCGGGGGATACTCTTGAAGAACTGCGTCATCAGGAAGATGAACGAAGGCTGGACGAAGAAGAGCACGAGCAGGGCCGCGTAGGTGTTGATCCAGCCGCTGGACCCCAGCGACGGCATGTGCTGCAGGATGATGTAGCGGGGCACGAAGAAGACGAACCCGGGGATCACCATCGTGCCCAGCATCAGGGCAAACAAGAAATCACGCCCGGGGAAGCGCAGGCGCGCGAACGCATAGCCGACCAGGGCGTCGAAGAACAGATTGATGACGACGATGCCGAGCGTGACTGCGAAGCTGTTGAAGGTCTGGCGCGGGAAGTTGCCGGTCTCCTGGAAGACCCGGACGTAGTTCTCCGGGTGCCAGACCGATGGGAGGAGCGTCGGTGGGTAGGCGATCACCTCTGCCGAGGTCTTGAACGAGGAGAGGACGGTCAGCAGGAAGGGGACGATCAGGAACAGGGTGACGGCTGCGTACAGGATGTATCGCAGGGCCGATTCGAGACGCCCCAGCTGGTCAGTCGTGTCCCCGGTCCGTCCGGACCGCCGCGACCTGACGGCCACGGCCGCCGGTCGATCGAGACGCGGTTCGGGTTGGGAGATCGCCATCTCAGTATTCGATCTTCGTATCGATGATCCGGCGGGAGAGCAAGGTCAGGGCGAAGATGACGATGCCGAGGACGACCGCCATGGCGCAGGCGATGCCGACCGTCCCGGTGTCCTTGAAGAGGTCCTGGTAGATCAGGTAGGCAACGCTCAGCGTCGATTTCAGCGGACCGCCTTCGGTCATGATGTAGACCTGATCGAAGACCTGGAAGGCGCCGATGATGCCGAGGGCGACCACCAGGAAGATCACGGGCCGAAGGAGGGGCAGCGTGATCTGGAAGATCGTCTTGAAGAAACCCGCGCCGTCCACCTGGGCGGCTTCATAGACCTCTTTCGGGATGTCCTGGAGCCCGGCGAGGAACATGAGCATGAAGGTCGGGGCGGTGGTCCAGATGTTCAGGCCCATCAGGGCGGGCAGGGCGAAGCGCGTGTCGTGCAGCCAGGCCTCGTTGGTGTGGATGCCGATGAGTCCGAGCGCGCCGTTCAGCAGCCCGGTCGGGTGGTAGACCCAGAGGAAGATCATCGAGATCACCGCGGACGACGCGATCGACGGCGTGTACCACGCGGAGCGAAAGAAGTTGCGCCCTTTGATCTTGGCGTCGAGGAGGATCGCGAAGAAGAGCGCAGCGATGGTCTGAATCACCACCACCACCACCGCATACTCCGTGGTGTTCCGCAGAGCGATCAGAAAGTCGTGGTTGCCCGGCAGCTTGAGATAGTTGTTCAGGCCCACGAACGGGTTGTCGAGCGCGAGCAGGTCGTAGTGGTGCAGGCTGACCCAGAAGGCGAACCCGAGGGCGCCCAGCTGGAGGAAGACGAAGAAGACGAGGTAGGGAAGCACGAAGAGAAGGCCGGCACGCGCCTCCGAGGCGGCGACCAGCCCGCCGGGCTTGCCGCCCCGCTTGCCGATCGCCGTCGTGACCGCGGCCGCCGCGGTCGGCGCTGCCGTCGTCGCCACTCCTCGCCTTCCCTACCTCTGCGTCAGGCCGGTTGCGTCACTGCTGTAACGCCGTATTGGCGTCGGCCGCCGCATCATCCAGCGCCTGCTTCACCGATTTCTTGCCGAGGAAGATCGCCGTCAGGGCATCGGACATCGCACTCTCGACCTTGTCCTCATGCGGGCCGAACGTCCAGGGAATCGCGAACTTCGCGCTGTCCCAGAGGTTCTTGACGTCGGGGTTCGAGGTGATCGCGGGGTCGTTGGCCAGGTCGTTGCGCGAGGGCAGGGCGAAGCCGCTCTGCAGGACCTGCAGCTGCACGTCGTGCCCGGTCATGTACTTGACGAAGAGGGCACAGGCATCCGGATACTTCGTCCGGGCCGAGCAGCCCCAGCCGTTCGTGAACAGGAGAGAGGCCTGCTTGGCGGGCCCGGGCGGAAGCTTGACGCTGCCGTACTGGACCGTCGGGTAGGTGTCGTGCATGTAGGGGATCAGCCAGCCGCCTTCGATGACCATGGCCGCCTTTTGCTTTCCCAGGGCGTCGCCCGGCCAGCTCGCGCCCAGCGTGTCCGGCAGCGCGGACGTCTGGTCCTGGGTCTGGAAGCCGGTGTAGAAGGTGGCCGACGCCACACCCTTGCTGTCGTTGAAGACCGCCGACTTCCCGTCACTGCTGAGCACCTTCCCGCCATAGGCGTAGAGGAGCGCGTTCCAGCGTGCCGAGTCCGCGGGCAGGCTCAGGCCTTTGACCCCGCCGGTGGTCAGCTTCTTGGCGTCACTCTTGACCTCGTCCCAGGTGGTGGGCGGCTGCAGGCCGGCCTGCTGGAACATCGTCTTGTTGTAGAAGAGGACCAGGTCGCCGAAGTCCTTGGGCAGCGCGTACTGCTTGCCGTTGTACTGCCACGGCGTCATCAGCGTGCTCACGTAGTCGCTCTTGTTGATGCCCCACTTGTCCATCAGCGGGCCCAGATCGAGCAGGCGGCCGGCCGGCGCCGCGAAGTTCATCAGCTTGGTGCTGACGTACATCGCGTCCGGCTCACTGTTGGCCGACATCTCGGTCTTGATCTTGTCCTCGAAGTTGGAGGGGATCTCCTCCTGGGTGACCTTGATCTTCGGATACTTGGCCATGAAATCGGCCTCGTACTTCTTGACCAGCCGCTCCTCGGTCGGGTTGCCGCCCCAGTTCGCCGCCCGGAGGGTCCCGGTCACGTCGGATTCGCTGGTCGCTCCACTACCACTACTTGCCGTGCCACCGCAGGCCGCCAGCAGCAGCGGCGCTACCACGCCGAGCACGGCGCCCAGCCGCTTTGGACGCATCTTCCTTCCTCCTCGTGCCTCAGGATGCCTGCCCGCCTCGATCATCGAGGCGGCGTCTCTATAGCATCAATAGGTTACGCCCCGCTGTCAATATCTGGGATACGGGGCATGTCTGAACAGCTGGGGAGTGGAGGGCGTCTCTGAAGCAAGCGGCACTGTGGCTCGTGAGCGGCGTCCTGCTCGGTGCGGGCTTCGTCAGCCTGTTCGCCGGGGGCGCCCTGCTCCTGCTCGCCGGGGTGGCGCTCGCGGCCGGGCTCGCCCTCCGCTACCGCTCGGCCGCCCGGGGATGGTCGGCGCTCGTCTACGGGCTGGGGGCGACCATCGCCGTCCTCCTCCTGCCCAATGTGCTGCGCCCGGCGCCCTGCCGGGCCGGCGCCTCAGGCTGCTACGCCACCGTCACCCTGGGCACGTTCTCCGCCGCCCTGCTGATCGCGGTCCTCGGCGCCGCCATGGCGATCGTCGAGCTGCGGCGCGGCCGGCGGTCCTGAGCGGACCGGTCAGGCCCGGGTGAGCGGCGCGCCGGGAAGCACCGGCGGCGGGCGGCGATTGACGACCTTGAAGCCGGTCGTGTTGTCGTGCACGTGGACCTCGTCGCCCTGGATCCGCAGCTCCATGGAGCCGCGGCCGGCCCGTAGGTTTCGCAGCGTCAGCGCCGGCAGCCATTCGGGCAGCTGCGGGTTCACGTACAGCGTCCGTGGCCGGCCGACCGCGTGAATGCCGCAGAGCATCGCGACCAGCCGGAAGACGGCGGCGGCGGCCCAGGCCTGCGGCACGTTCGCGCCGAGATACGGGACGGGGAAGGCGCCCTTGTCGCGCGGCAGTCCGGCGAACAGTTCGGGCAGGCGATAGGAGTCGAACCGTTCGGCGGCGGCCAGGATCCCCTCCGCCACCCGCTGCGCCTCGCGGTAGCGCCCGGCCCGCCGGAAGCCGCCTGCGATGGTGGCGCAGTCGTGCGGCCAGACCGACCCGCAGTGGTACGAGTACGGGTTGTACCCTGGATGCTCGGCGGAGAGCGTGCGGACGCCCCAGCCGCTCCACATGTCGGGCGCCATCAACCGGTCGACCACCTTCCCCGCCCGGTCGGCCGGCACGATGCCGCTGGCCAGGCAATGTCCGGCGTTGGAGGCGACGGTCCGGATCGGGCGCTTGCGCCCGTCCAGGCCCAGGTAATAGGTCCCCTCCGCCTCCCACCAGAACACCTCGTTGAACTGCTCGTAGAGGCGGCGGGCGCGGGCGCGCAGCTCCCGGGCCCGCTCGGGTTCCTCGAGCAGCTCGCAGATCTCGGCCATGCGCAGCATGGCGTCGAAGGCGTACCCCTGCAGCTCGCAGAGCGCGATCGGCGGTTCGGGGATCGATCCGTCCTCGTGCTGGATCGCGTCCCAGGAATCCTTCCACCCCTGGTTGAAGATGCCCTGTGGAGATCGCCGCAGATACTCCTGGAAGCCGTCGCCGTCACGGTCTCCGTACTGCTCGAGCCAGCCCAGCGCCGCGTCGGCGTTCTTGCGATACCGGCGCAGGAGCGAGACGTCGCCCGACCACTGGTAGGCGTAGGAGAGCACGATCAGGTAGAGCGGCGTGGCATCGTGGGTCCCGTAATAGGGCGCGAACGGCAGCAGCCCGAGGCTGGCCAGCTCGCCGGACCGGATCTCGTGCGGGATCTTGCCGGGTTCCTTGTCCTGGATCGGGTCGTCCGAGGTCGCCTGCACCTGGGCCAGCGCATGCAGCGCGCCCAGCGCGAATTCCGGGAAGCCGCTGATGCTCTCGATGGAGACGACCAGCGAGTCCCGCCCGAAGAGGCTGACGAACCAGGGGATGCCGGCGGCCGGCACGAAGACGTTGCGCCGGACCGTGGCGTCTTCCATGCGCAGGGCCTCCATGTCGCTGACCGCCTGGCGCCAGATCGCGGGCAGCGTCGCGTGGGCCGGGGTGGTCAGCTCCACCGGCGGCAGGCGGCGGGCGGCAGGCGGGCCACCCTCCAGCACGCTGGCATGGCAGGGCAGCACCCGGGCCGGCCGCTCCTCCATCACGGGCAACCACAACAGGCAGGTGTGCCAGGGGACCCTGGGCTGCAGATCGGCGGCGAACACGATCCGGCCGTTGGCGAACTCCGGCCGTGAGCCGGCCCTGTCGACCTTGATCACGAGTCCCCGCTTGAAGGAGCGATTGTGATAGCGGACCCGCAGGACGCCGGCGCGCGGACGCCAGGTGCTCTGCAGGTCGCCCCGCCGGACCAGCCGGCGGGCCCGGACGTCGAAGATGTCGGCGAAGTCCGACTCGATGCCGACCTCGATCACGATCCGGATCGGCTGGCGCGCGTAGCTGACCAGGTCGTAGTCCTCGTGGATCCCTTCGAGGATGGTGCGCTCGAGGCGGAATCCGATCGATCGTTCGGGCAGTACCCCGTCCTCGGGCCTTCCGACGGTGGGGCCGAGCGGGAGCTCCGGCGTCATGAACTCGTGCCGCGCCGCGAAGTGATCGACGGTGATCGCATCGATCAGCTGAGGCCGCCGGCCGTTGATGGTCAGGCTGTAGCCGGAGACGAAGCGCGTGTCGCGGGCGAAGAAGCCCACGTCGTCGACCGCCGCCATGGTGGCGTCGGGCTGGCTGATCAGGAACTGCCGGTCGTGGTTGATGGTCAGCGTCGACGGACCGACAGTGACCGGCATCGCCTAGACCATCTCAGTCATCATGGCCGGGTGTCAAGGCGTGATCGAACCGGGCCCGGCTTCACCCGGGCGGTCACCGCGGTGCTGCGCGACCTGGAGCGAGGGGAAGTCGTCACCTATGGCGAGGTCGCCAGGCGAGCCGGCTATCCGAACGCGGCGCGCGCGGTCGGGAACCTCCTGGCCCGCGGCCAGGGGCTGCCCTGGTGGCGCGTGGTCCGCGCCGACGGGTCGCTGGCCGCGCACGGCGCCGAGGAGCAGGCCCGGCGCCTTCGCCGCGAAGGCGTCGCGGTCCGCGACAACCGGGCGCAGCTGGGCTGATGCTCGGCGGCCGCCTGTGGGCCCACCCCGACTTCCTCAAGCTCTGGGGCGGGCAAACGATCAGCGAGCTGGGCAGCGCCGTCACCACGGTCGCCCTGCCGACGGTCGCCGTGCTCCAGCTCCACGCCGGCCCCTTCGAGGTCGGCCTGCTCCTCGCCGCCCAGCGGATCGCGTTCCCGGTCCTGGCTCCGTTCGTCGGCGTCTACATCGACCGCCTGCACCGCCGGCGCGTCATGATCCTGACCGACGTGGGCCGGATGCTGCTGCTCGCCAGCATCCCCCTGGCCGCGCTGGCCAACCGCCTGACCATCGAGCAGCTCTACCTGGTCGGCCTGCTGAGCGGCGTGCTCACGATCTTCTTCGACCTGGCCTACCTCGCGCTCCTGCCCGGGATGATCCCGCGCGTGGACCTCGAGGAGGGGAACACGAAGTTCCAGATGAGCCTGTCCGTGACCCAGCTGCTCGGCCCGGCCCTCGCCGGCGTCCTGATCCAGGCGATCGGCGCCGCCCGGGCGATCGCGGTCGACGCCGCCTCGTACCTGGTGTCCTGGCTCAGCCTGCTGTGGATCTCGGCGCCTGAGCCGCCGGCCGATCCGGACGCGCGCGGCTCCGTGATCGCCAACATCCGGGACGCGGCGCGCCACGTGTTCGGCAACCCGGTCCTGCGCAGCCTGATCCTGATCGTCGGCTGTTCGGTCATGGGCGCCCACGTCGCGGAGGCGGTCGAGTATCCGTTCGCCTATCGAAGGCTCGGCCTGTCGCCCGGCGTCTTCGGCGTCCTGCTCAGCCTGGCCGGCGTCGGTGCCGTGCTCGGCTCCGCGCTTACCCAGGCCATCACCCGGACCGTCGGAGTCGGCCGCATCATCGGCATCTCGGGCGTGCTCAGCGGCCTGGCCCTGATGGGACTCTCGGCCGCGGTCAGGCTGCCAGCCATCCCGACACTTGCCCTCTGCTACATGCTGCTGGGGCTGGCCGACCCCGTCCACAACATCAACCAGGTCACGCTCCGGCAGGCGCTGACGCCCGACCGCTTGCAGGGCCGCATGAATGCGCTGTTCCGGACCGTCTACTGGGGCGCGTGGCCGCTCGGCAATATCATCGGCGGCTACCTGGGCACCCGGCTTGGCCTGGTCCCTGTCATGATCGGAGGAGGGGCGGCCATGGCCGTCATCTCGGCGGCGGCCTTCGTGACGCCCCTGAGACGGGTCGGCGAGCACCCGACCCTGCTCGAGGAGGCATGAGCAGCATGAAGGACTTTCCGGCCGACCTCAAGGAAGAGCTTCGCGAGCGCCCGGAGATCCGCATCGAGACCGAGGAGGATGGCACCCGCCACTCCACCATCATCTGGGTCGTGGTCACGGCGGATGGGGTTTTCGTCCGCTCGTACCGCGGGCCGCAGGGCAAGTGGTATCAACGGGTCAAGCGGACCGGCACCGCCGTGCTGCGGGTTGGCCGCCGCCGGATCCCGGTGCGGCTGGAGCCGGATACGGACCCGACCCACAACCGGCGGATCGACGAGGCGTACCAGCGCAAGTACGGCCCGCGCTGGCCGGTCGAGACCGAGGCCATGGTGAAGCCGGCTTCCGTGCGGCGGACGACGCTCAGGGTGCTCCCGGCTTAAGCGGGGCGCGGGGGGCGGCCGGGCGTCTGGCGCCAGACCGCGAAGGCGGTGGCGACCACGTGGGCGCAGAACGCCCCCGACCGCCCGGGCGGGCAGCTGCACCACCATTCGAGGCCGCGGGGGGTGAGGCGCAACTCGACCCGATGCCGCTCCGGGTCCTGGACCGTCGCGGTCACGCGGATGGGGGTGACCGCCTCCAGGTTGACGCTGCCCTGCTCGACGAGTGCTCGGCCGCGATCGTAATCACCGGGCTCGGCAAGTCGCAGGATCGCCTCCCCCGCGACGAGGTCGGCGACCGTGCGCATCACCGAGGGGGCGATTCCCCGTCGACGCTCTGAGCTAGATACTGCGCGAGGTCCTGCACCAGGAGACGGTCCTGGGCGCCCTTGGCGGTGATCCCGTCGCGGAACATGGTGAGGCAGAACGGGCAGGCGGTCGCCACCCGGGGAGCCTCGGTGCGCAGCGTCTGCTCCACCCGCTCATGGTTGATCCGCTTGCCGATCTTCTCCTCCATCCACATCCGCCCACCGCCGGCGCCGCAGCAGAAGCCGCGCTTGCGATGACGTTCGATCTCCACGAGATCGGCGCCGGGGATGGCTTCCACGATCGCGCGCGGGGGGTCGTAGATGTCGTTCCACCGACCCAGGAAACAGGAGTCGTGGTAGGTGAACTTGCCGTCGATCGGCTTTTGCGGACGCAGCTTGCCATCCTTGATCAGCTGAGCGAGCAGCTGCGTGTGGTGGACGACCTCGAAGGTGCCGCCGAAGGGCGGATATTCGTTCTTGATCGTGTTGAAGCAATGGGGGCAGGTGGCGATCACCTTGCGCACCTTCGCCGCCTTCATCGACTCGATGTTCCTCTGGGCCTGCTGCTGGTAGAGGTACTCGTTGCCGATCCGCCGCGCGGGATCGCCGTTGCAGGTCTCGGTCCGGCCCAGGATCGCGAAGTCGACACCGGCCTGCTGCAGAAGCCTGACGAAGGCGCGCGCCACCTGTTTGTTCGCCTCGTCGTAGGACGCGGCGCACCCGACGAAATAGAGGTACTCGGCGTCCGGCTTCTCCTCGACCGTCTTGACCCCGAGCCCGCTGGCCCAGTCGGCCCGCTGGGCCTTGGGCAGCCCGTACGGGTTGCCCTGCGTCTCGATGCTGCGCAGGGCGCCTTCCGCCTCTTTGGGGAAGCGGCTTTCCTCGAGGACGAGGCTGCGCCGCATGTCGTCGATCTTGGGAACGTGCTCGATCAGCACCGGGCATTCTTCCTGGCATGCGCCGCAGTTCACGCAGGCCCAGATCTCGTCTTCCTTGACGGCGCCCCCGATCAGCGGCTCCTCCGCCGGCGCGCCGGAGTGGCGCTGACCCGAGGGCACGTCGCGCACCGTCCTGTAGAGGTTGTCGCGCGAGTCGACGATGATCATCTTCGGATTGAGCGGCTTTCCCGTCAGAAACGCCGGGCACTGTTCCTGGCAGCGGCCGCACTCGGTGCAGGAGTAGAGGTCGAGCAGCCCCTTCCAGCTGTTGTCCAGCACCTTGTTCATCCCGTAGTGCTCGCTGTGCTCGAGATCCAATGGGTGCAGCGCGCCCTTCGGACCGAGGTTGCGGAAGTAGATGTTCGGGATCGCCACGAAGATGTGGAGATGCTTGGAGCTGGGAATGTAGACGAGGAAGGCCAGCACGCCCAGGATGTGGATCCAGTAGAAGACCTCATGGGGGACGGTCGCCGCCGAGCCCGACCAGCCGATCGCCTCGAACCAGCGGGCGATCGCCGAGGAGAAGGGGCGGGCCCCGGCGGACGGATCGCCTCCCCTGGCGATGCTGGTGGCGAACTGCCCCAGCATGCCGATCATGATCGTCGCGATCAGGCCGAGGATGATCAGCGCGTCCCGTTCGTTGCTGTCGTGGAACTGCCGCGGCCGGATGATCACGCGGTTGATGAGCGCCATCACGACGCCCACCAGGACCAGCACGCCGAACAGGTCCTGGAGGAAGGCGAGCCAGGTGTGCCCGCCGATGACGCCCAGGTCGTGGCCGGGGAAGATGCCGCTCAGGAAGGCTTCGAAGACCGCGGTCAGCAGGACGACGAAGCCGTAGAAGATGAAGAAGTGGGCCAGACCCGAGTAGAAGTTGCGGAACATCCGCGTGTGAGCGCCGACGTACTTGAGGACGCCGGCGATGCGTTCAGCCGGACGGTCGAATCGACGGTCGGGGCCTCCCAGCCGCAGGATCCGGTAGAGCCGAGCCGCCCGGTAGGCGAAGTACGAGACCGCCGCCAGGAACACGACGGCCACGGCGATCGACTTCACGCCGTAATACTACGGAGGAACCGCGTCGCGGGTCAGCGAACGCCGGCGCCGCCTCCCTGGATCAGGCCCGGCCGTCAGGCGGCGTCGTCGGAGGTGGCGGGCATCTCGGCAAATGCGGGCGCCTGCTCCGAGCGGGCGCGAAGCGGCACGTCGGGCAGGAAGAAGGCGACGACCATCGCGAGTAGCGTCATCCCGATCGCGGCGAGGAAGAGGTCGTGCAGCGTGAGCGCCAGGGCCTGCCGGATGGCGTGGATGATCTGGTCGAAGATGGGGGCCACCTGGGCCGGGAGCTTCGCCTTCGCGGCGGCGATCGCGGCCGGATCGAGCAGCGCGTTCGGATTGCTGGGGGAGGCGGTGCTCGGAACCTTGAAGCTCGGCGGCAGCGCGATCTTGCTCATCTGGGCCTCGATGGCGCCCGGCAGGCGCTGGGCCAGGATCGTCCCGAGCACCGCCGAGCTGACCGTTCCGCCGACGTTGCGCCAGAACTGGATTTGGCTCGAACCCAC
Source organism: Candidatus Limnocylindrales bacterium (assembly GCA_035632635.1). Taxonomy (GTDB): domain Bacteria; phylum Chloroflexota; class Dormibacteria; order CF-121; family CF-121; genus CF-120. Next base: position 18,286 of record DASQGL010000051.1, on the reverse strand, counting down.
GCCCAGGTAGCGCGGCGGAAGCCCGCTCTGCACGGCGTTGATGTAGAGGGGGAACGTGATGCCGAGCCCCGCACCGACGATGATGATCGCCATCGTCACGTTGATCTGGGGGGTCGACGTCGTGGTCTGCGCGATCAGGTAGATGCCGGCCGCCATCAGGGCGCACCCGATCACGCCCAGGTAGTGATAGCGCTTGATGCGGACCATGAGCTGTCCGGTGAGGGTGCTGGCCACGATCAGGCCCAGCATCATCGGGGTCAGGAGCAAGCCGGAGTTCGTGACGCTGACGCCGAGCACGCCCTGGAGCTCGAGTGGAATGAAGATGATCATGCCGAACATGCCCAGCGCGCTCAGGAAGCCGACCGCCATCGAGACCGCGAAGACGCGGTTGCGAAAGAGGGAGAAGGGCACAATCGGCTCCTTGACCCGGTGCTCGATGACGTAGAAGGCCACGAGCATCGCGGCGCCGAAGCCCGCCAGCCCGAGGACCTCAGGGGACGTCCACCCCTTGTCCTTGGCGAGGGAGAGGGCGATCAGCAGCGGGATCAGGCCTGCGGCGAGCGCACCCGACCCCAGGAAATCGATGTCGCGCCAGGATGCGCGGGAGCGCACGAAGGGCAGGAAGAGCGCGACCATCAGGACCCCGGCGATCCCGACCGGCAGGTTGACGTAGAAGACCCAGCGCCAGCCGAGGTTGTCGGTCAGGTAGCCGCCGACCACCGGGCCGAGGATGGACGAGAGGCCGAAGACAGCGCCGAACAGGCCCTGCACCTTGGCCCGCTGTTGCGGGGGAAAGATGTCGGCCAGCACGGTGAACGCGGACGCGAACAGGAGCCCGCCGAAGAGGCCCTGGATGATCCGAAACACGATCAGCTGGTTCATGTCCTGGGCGAGGCCGGCCAGCATGGACGCACCGACGAAGCCGGCCATCCCCGCGATCAAGAACGGTTTGCGCCCGAACAGGTCGCCGAGCTTCCCGGCGATCGGGACCACGACCGTGGAGGAGACCAGGTAGCCCGTGATCAGCCAGGAGTACCGGTCGAGCCCGTTGAGCTGGGCGACGATGCGCGGCAGCGCCGTGCCGACGATCGTCTGATCCAGGGCCGCCAGCAGCAGGGCCAGCATGACGCCGACCGTCGAGAAGATCTTCACGTTGCGCGAGAGTTCAGCCGGCATGGGGATCTCCTTCCGCGGATTCGAGGTTCTGCACGATGCGCAGGCACAGGTCGCGCAGCTGCAACAGCTGCTGGTCGCTGAAATCGTGAGTGAGAGAGCTCTGCTGCAAAGCCGCCTGGCGGCGGAGCTGGTCGATCCGGGCCACGCCCTCAGGCGTCAGCTGCGCGTAGATCGAGCGGCGGTCCTGCGGGTCATTCACCCGGCTCACCCAGCCGTCCCGCTCCAGGGTGTCGATCAGGCCGGTGATCGTGCGCGGCGCCAGGAGCAGCGTCTCGGCCAGCTCGCCGAGGGGGAGCCGGTGCCCGGGCTCGCTGAGCAACCGGAAGAGCACGTACATGCGGCCCTCGCTCAGCCCGTGCTTGTCGGCGTAGCGCTCCATGGCGAGGTGCAGCTTCTTGCTGGCCAGCCGAAGGGCGGCGACCGCCTCCATCTGGAGGCCGTGGGCCGTTTCCCCGGAGCGCTCGACGGCCTCCCGGACGCGCGGGTCGTACAGGCAGCCGCCCTCGTCCCGCGGAAACAGGGGGACGGGCCGATCCTTCAGGGCGTTCGTTGTCCTCATATTGAGCCTCCTCACTATTACCACACTCAGGGCCGCCGCAAACCCTGCGAATATGGGTCAGCCGTATCCTCAAGCGGTGCGTGTGCTCGGCTTGACCGGCGGGATCGGCTCGGGCAAGTCCACGGTCGCGCGCATGTTCACCGAGCAGGGGGCGTTCGTGGTGGACGCGGACCAGATCGCTCGTGAGATCGTCCGGCCCGGTGAGCCCGCCCTGCGGGACATCGTGACGGCCTTCGGACGCGGCGTCCTGCAGGCCGACGGGAGCCTGGACCGTCTCCGGCTGGGCGACCTCATCTTCCACGATGCTGTGGCGCGGGCCACGCTCAACGCGATCACCCACCCCCGCATCCGCGAGCGGCTGCGCGACGCGGTCGCCGCCCACCGAGGCGAGCCCGGCCTGCTCGTCCTCGACGTGCCGTTGCTCTTCGAAAGTGGGCGCGCCGACGAGATGGAGGCGACCGTCCTGGTCTGGGTCGATCATCTGACGCAGCTGCGCCGGCTCGTGGAGCGGGACGGGCTCACCCTGAGCGAGGCGGCCGTTCGACTCGCCGCCCAGATGCCGCTCGACGACAAGCGGCGTCTCGCCGATCACGTCATCGACAACAGCCGGTCGCTGGAGGACACCCGGGCGCAGGTCGAGGCGATCGCCGCGCGCTACCTTCCCGAGCGCGCCGAATGAAAAGGGCCGGCGCTGGGGGAAGCGCCGGCCCGAATGCGGAAGTCGGTTGTGGGCTATGCGTCAGGCGTTGAAGAAGCCGGCCGGCGCCGTCGGCGCGCCGCTCGAGCCCGGGGCGGGCCGCCCCGGCTTGGAGCCGAACTTGTGGCCGAAGCTGAACGGCATCGTGCCGACGCGGGCCAGCAACGCGTTCTCCTGCTGCTGCGTGATCGTCCCGGCCGTGACCGCCTTGTCGAGAACGCTCTTGGCGGCGGCGCGCACCGCGCTCTGGACCGCAGCGTCGCTCACGTTCTGCTGCTTCTCGAGGTCGCTCAGCGTCTTGCCCGACCGCAACTGCGCCTGGATGTCGGTCACGCTCATGTGGAGGGTGGACGCGAGCGCGTTCAGCTCGGCGGTGCGAACGTCTTGCAAGACGCCCCGGCCGGCGAACCCGGGCCTGCCCGAACCTCGCCCGAAACCGAAGCCGAGGGAGGGCGTCTGGCCGTTCTGGACCCGCGCCTTCATGGCGTCACCCTGCGCCTTGGTGATCCGGCCGTCCGCGACCATCTGGTCGATCGTCGCCAGCTCCGCCGACTTGAGGTCGCTGGTCGTCTGGGCGGGCGTCAAGCCCAGGATCCCGGCCAGCTTCTGGACGAAGACCTGCGCGTAGTTCTTGCCCGAGGGCGAGGCGGACGCAGACGGCGAGGGAGCGGCCGACACCGCCACCACCCCGATCGCCAGCGCCAGCACGAAGGCGACCGGCAACGCCATCCACCGATTGAATCGCATGATCGATCACTCCTTGATGCGCGAGGAATCCTTGTGCGAATTCCACTATCGCACGCTTCCCTAAAAACTACATTAAGGCCAGTGAAGAGATCGATAAGAACCCCTCGGTACGAACCGCCGTGCGCCAAGCCGCGCGTTGCGTAGACTGAAACCCGATGCCCCACGTTCATCGGAATCCGCGCCCGTAAGCGCCACCGAGCCCAGCCGGCGCCCGCCGGGACAGGTCACGAACCAGGTCGTGCAGCACCGGCGCTACTGGGTGCTGGGCGCCGTCATGGTCGTCCAGTTCACATCCGTGCTGACCAGCACCATCGTCTCGACCGCCGCGCCGACCATCGTCGACGAATTGCACGGGCTCGATCTGTACGCCTGGATCTTCACCGCCTACCTGCTCGCCTCCTCGGTCACGGTGCCGGTCGTCGGCAAGCTGTCCGACCTGTTCGGCCGGCGGCCCTTCTACATCGGCGGGCTGCTCGTGTTCCTCCTCGGCTCCATGGTGTCCGGCCTGTCCCAGAACATGGTCGAGCTGATCGGCGCCCGCGCCCTGACCGGGATCGGGGGCGGCGCCATGATGGCGCTCTCGGTCACGACCCTGGGCGACATCTTCTCGCCTCGGGAGCGCGGCCGCTGGATGGGCCTGATCATGAGCGTGTTCGGATTGGGCTCGATCGTCGGTCCCACCGTAGGTGGGTTCATAACAGACCATTTCGGCTGGCGCTGGGTCTTCTACGTCAACCTGCCCCTCGGGATCGTCTCCCTGGCCATGCTCGCCTGGTTGCTGCCGCGGGTCCGCCCGTCGGGACGTGCCCGCATCGATTGGATCGGCATCGCGCTGCTGGTCCTGGCGGTCGTCCCCGTCCTGGTCGGACTGACCTGGGCCGGCGTGACCTACGCCTGGACGTCCTGGCAGGTGATCGGTACGCTGGGGACGGGGGCGATCGTGGCCGCGGCCTTCGCCTGGTACGAGAACCGGGCCCGCGAGCCCGTCCTGAGCCTCCACCTGTTCGAGAACCGGACCTTCACGGTCGCGGTCGCCCTCAGCTTCCTGCTCGGGATCGCACTTTTCGGCAGCCTGACCTTCCTGCCGCTGTACGCGCAGGGCGTCAAGGGCCAGAGCGCCCAGGACGCCGGCCTGATCCTGGCCCCGATGATGATCGGGTTCGTGATCGGAAGCGTCATCGGCGGACAGCTGTTGACCCGAACCGGCCGCTACCGCGTCCAGGCGATCATCGGGATGGCGCTGGCGGTCGTGGGGATCGCCCTGATGAGCCGACTCGACGCGCAGTCCAGCTGGTCCGTGGCGATCGGCGACATGGTGATCACGGGGATCGGCGTCGGCGCCGTCTTCCCCATCCTGTCGGTGGTCGTGCAGAGTTCATTTCCGTACCGCCTGCTGGGGACGGCCAACTCGGCCCGCCAGTTCTTCAACAACCTCGGCGCCGTGGTCGGAGTCCCGGTCATGACGACGATCGTCCTGGAAACGTTCCGCCACGAGCTGCCCCCGCGCCTGCCGGCCGCCGTCCGACGCGCGTTCGCCGCTCACGGGCAGGACATCGGCCAGGGGCTGGTCTCCGGCGTCGGGCAGAGCGGCCTGTCCCAGATCCCGGGGATCCCGCCGGCCGTGGCCCGGGTCGTGATCGCGGCGGTTCGCGAGAGCCTCGCGGTGGGCATCCAGCGGGCCTTCCTGCTGGGCGCGGTGCTGGCCGGCCTCGGACTGATCCTGACCTTCTTCCTGCCGGAGATCCCTCTCCGGGGAACCGTGCACGACGAAGCGAGTCCTACGGCTCAAGCCCCAGCGCCTCGCGCAGGATGATGCGCTGCTCGCGGCGCGTTTCGGTCTCGGCCAGCCGTGCGGCCTGGTAGGCGGCGAGTCGCGGTCCGGTCGGGGATCGCCTCGAGGGCCGCTTGCACCTGCTCCGGCGTGCGCGCCTTCTCGAGCAGCCGCAGCCCGGCAGCCGAGAGTGGATCCGGCCCGCGGCGCGCATCCTCGTAGCGTACGGCGACGACCGGCGGCCGGCGCGGAGTAACGTTAGGCGGTGCCGGAAGCGGTGATCGTGGCGTATGGGCGCTCGCCGATCGGGCGCGCGAACAAAGGCTCACTGGTCGACGTCCGCCCCGACGACCTGGCCGCGCATGTCGTCGACCGGGTGCTCCAGAAGGTGCCGGCGCTCGACCGCACCACGCTCGACGATCTGATCTGCGGCTGCGGGATGCCCGCCGGCGAGCAGGGCTTCAACATCGGCCGGGTGGTCAGTGTCCTGGCGCGCCTCGACGTGCCGGGCACCACGGTGAACCGGTACTGCTCGTCCTCGCTCCAGACGACCCGGATGGCATTCCACGCGATCAAGGCCGGGGAGGGCGACGCCTTCGTGTCGGTTGGTGTCGAGTGCGTCTCGCGCTTCATGCACGGGTTCGCGGACCCGCCGGATGCTCAGAACCCGCGGCTCCGACCCGACAACGACGACGAGTACCCGGACGTCTACATCGCGATGGGGCAGACGGCCGAGAACGTCGCGGATCGCGAGGGCATCACCCGGGAGGAGATGGATCGCTACGCGGTGAAGAGCCAGACGCTGGCGGTGCAATCGCGCGAGGGCGGATTCTTCGAGCGCGAGATCATCCCGGTGCCGCTCCCCGGTGGATCGACGCTGACGCGCGATGACGGCCCTCGACCGAACACGACCATGGAGGTCCTCGCGACCCTGAAGCCCGCGTTCCGGGAGGACGGCCGGGTGACCGCCGGCAACTCCTGCCCACTCAACGACGGCGCCGCCGCCGTGATCATCCTCTCCGACCGCAAGGCGAAGGAGCTCGGCCTCACCCCGCTCGCCCGCATCGTCGCCACCGGCGTCTCGGCGCTCGAGCCCGAGATCATGGGCCTGGGACCCATCGAGGCCTCCACCCAGGCGATGCGCCGCGCCGGCATGACGATCAACGACATCGACACCGTCGAGATCAACGAGGCATTCGCCGCCCAGGTCATCCCGTCGGCGCGGGCGCTCGGCATCGACCCCCTGAGCGACCGGCTGAATCCGCACGGCGGGGCGATCGCGCTCGGCCACCCCTTCGGTATGACCGGCGCCCGCATCCTCTGCACGCTCCTGAACGGCCTCCACCAGGACAACCGGACCATCGGGCTGGAAACGATGTGCGTCGGCGGCGGCCAGGGCATGGCGATGATCGTCGAGCGCCTTTCCTGATCGCCGAGAGGCCGCCCGGACCCTCGCCGCTGCAGGCTGACGCCGGCGCGCGTACGCTTGTCGCATGATTTTCCGCAGCCCCTATCCCGACGTAGAGATCCCCGACACCACCCTGACCGAGTTCGTCCTGGCGCGGGCGGCCACCCGGGGGAGCACGCCGGCCCTGATCGACGGCACGAGCGGACGCACGATCACGTTCGCGGAGCTGGCCGGCGCGGTCCGCGGAGTCGCGGCCGGATTGCACCGACGCGGCTTCAGCAGGGGTGACACGCTCGCGATCTACAGTCCCAACCTGCCCGAGTACGCCGTCGCCTTCCACGCGATCGCCACCCTCGGCGGCATCGCGACGACCGCAAACCCGCTCGCGAACCCGCGCGAGCTCGGCCAGCAGCTGCGCGACTCGGGCGCCAGCTACCTGCTCACCGTGGCGCCGCTGCTCCCGGCGGCCCGGGAAGCGGCCGCGCAGTCGAAGGTCAAGGAGATCTTCGTTTTCGGCGACGCCGACGGGGCCACGCCATTCGCCTCGCTGCTCGAGGCTGACGGCGCCATCCCCGCCCCCTCCATCGATCCGCGCGAAGAGGTGGTCGCCCTTCCCTACTCGAGCGGGACGACCGGGCTGCCCAAGGGCGTCATGCTCACCCATCGCAACCTGGTTGCCAACGTCGCCCAGGTGTCGCCCTTTCTGCCGGGCGACGAGGGCGAGCGCGCCATCGCCGTGCTGCCCTTCTACCACATCTACGGGCTGACGGTCCTCCTGAACATGGGCCTCTGGCAGGGCGTGACGCTGGTCAGCATGCCCCGCTTCGACCTGGAGGCATTCTTGCGAGTGTTGCAAGACCAGCGGATTACGCGCGCGTACCTGGTCCCGCCCATCATCCTCGCCCTTGCCAAGCATCCCCTGGTCGGCCGCTACGATCTCTCCTCTCTCAAGTCGATCATCTCCGGAGCCGCCCCTCTGGACGCCGGCGTGGAGCAGGCCTGCGCGGAGCGTCTGAATTGCTTCGTCGCCCAGGGCTACGGCCTGACCGAGACCAGCCCCGTGGTCTCGGCGACGCCCGTCGATCCCAGCCGCCGCCGGGCCGGCTCCGCCGGGCTCTTGATCCCGAACACGGAATGCAAGGTCATGGATCTCGCCAGCGACCGCGAGCTGGGCGCTGGTGAGCTGGGCGAAATCTGGGTCCGCGGTCCGCAGAACATGAAGGGGTACCTCAACAATCCGGAGGCGACCGCGGCCATGATCACGCCGGATGGGTGGTTGCGCACCGGCGACATCGGGTCGGTGGACGCGGAGAGTTACCTCCGCATCGTCGATCGGGTCAAGGAGCTGATCAAATACAAGGGCCTGCAGGTCGCGCCCGCCGAGCTCGAGGGATTGCTCCTCAGCCATCCCGCGGTCGCGGACGCCGCGGTCATCCCGGTGCCCGATGCCGAAGCCGGCGAGATCCCGAAGGCGTACGTCGTGCTCAAAGGGACCGCCACGCCCGACGAGCTGATGGCCTTCGTCAACGGCCAGGTCTCCCCGTACAAGAAGATCCGGCGGCTCGAAGTGGTCTCCGAGATCCCGAAGAGCGCCGCGGGAAAGATCCTGAGACGGGTGCTCATCGACCGCGAACGCGCCGCCCTCCCCCGGTGACCCCGAAGACGTCGAGTGATGTCGTCGTCGCAACCGCGCAAGGTCGCCTGCGCGGGCGCATGGACCGCGGCGTCGCGAGCTTCAAGGGGGTTCCCTATGCCGCTCCCCCCTTTGGTCGCCACCGCTTCGGGCCGCCGCAGCCGGCGAAGTCCTGGAGCGGGGTGCGCGAGGCGCAGGCCTATGGCGCGGTAGCTCCCCAGACCCCGTACCCGTCGCCCGTCTCCGAGCTCCTCGGCGACCAGGGCTTGGTCGGCGAGGACTGCCTGAACCTCAATGTCTGGACGCCGGATCCCGCCACGAGCGGCCTGCCGGTGATGGTCTGGATCCCGGGCGGCGCCTTCGCGCGCGGCTCCGGGGCATTGCCCGTCTACGACGGCGCGCGGTTCGCGCAGGACGGGGTCATTTGCGTCACGATCAACTACCGGCTCGGGTGCGACGGCTTCCTCTGGTTCAGCCCGGGCACCCCGAACCGCGGGCTGCTCGACCAGGTGGCGGCGCTCGAGTGGGTCCAGCAGAACATCGCGGCATTCGGAGGCGATCCGAGCCGCGTGACCCTGTTCGGCGAGTCCGCGGGCGCGTTCTCGATCGGCGCCCTGCTCGCCATGCCGCGGGCGCGGGGCCTGTTCCGGCGGGCGATCCTGCAGAGCGGCGCCGCTCATCACACGATCTCACCCGAGACGGCGAGCATGGTGCTTCGCAATCTGGCCGGTGCCCTCGGGGTGGCCGGCACTCCCGACGCGATCGCGGCCGTGCCCATCGATCGGCTGCTGCAAACCCAGACCGCCCTGGCGGGCGAGCTCGCCCTCAAGCCGGACCCATCCCGCTGGGGAGAGACAGCCGCCAACGCGATGATGTTCGAGCCGGTGGTGGACGGCACCGTCCTGCCCGGCCGGCCGATCGAGCGCATCGCGGCGGGTGCGGCGGCCGGCATCGAGCTCATGGCCGGATGGACCGCAGAGGAATTCCGCTTCTTCCTGGTGCCGAGCGGGATCATCGATCGAGTCACCGAACCCGCGCTGCGCGCGACGACGGCGGCGCTCGGCCTCTCGCCCGACGGCCTATCGGTCTACCGCGCCGCTCGCCCGGGCGCGTCGCCGGGTGAGCTGCTGGCCGCGGTGCTGACCGACTGGTTCTTCAAGGTCCCGGCCATCCGGCTCGCCGAAGCCCAGGCTGGCAGCGGCGGGGTCACGTACCTGTACGAATTCGCGTGGCGATCGCCACTGTTCGACGAGCGGCTGGGCGCCTGCCATGCGATCGAGCTCGGCTTCGTCTTCGACAATCTCGCGGCTGCCACGACCATGACCGGCCCCCAGGCGCCCCAGACACTCGCGGATCGCATGCATCGCGACTGGGTGGCCTTCGCCCAGGGCGTGGATCCAGGCTGGCCCGCCTATCTCGAATCGCGACGCGGGATCATGCGGTACGACGAGCGCGGCGGCACCCTGGTCATGGACCCGGCGGCCGACGCGCGCCGCGTGTGGGACGGGATCCGCTAGCCGGCGACGGGTGCCGGCCGCGCCCGGTCGACGATGGCCTCCAGGTCCGCTCCGGGTGGGAGCGTGCCCAGCGCGCGGGCTCGATCCTCTCCCAGGCGGGCGGCGCAGAAGGCTGACGCGATCTCGGGCGGCGCATGGCGCAGGAGCAGGGATGCCTGGAGCAGCACCGCCATCTGCTCGACCAGCCGTCGCGCCCGCCCTTCCAGGTTGTCACGGTCGAGGAGCTCGGTCTCGAGCGTTCGCAGCGCGGCATCGAACCGGCGATCGTCTCCGATCGCACGGTTGAGCTCGCCGAAGAACGCATCCAGCGATGCCGGCTCCCGCACCATGGCGCGCAACGCGTCCAGCGCGATCACGTTGCCGGACCCCTCCCAGATCGAGTTCAGCGGGGCTTCCCGGTAGAGGCGGGGCATGATCGATTCCTCGACGTACCCGTTACCGCCCAGGCACTCGAGGGCCTCGCCCACCACCGCCGGAGCGCGCTTGCACACCCAGTACTTCCCGACGGCGGTGCCCAGCCTCCGAAACGCGGCCTGCTCGGGATCAGCCGGCGCCTCGTCGAAGGCCCGCGCGATCCGCAAGGCGAGCGCGGTCGCGGCCTCGGACTCGAGCGCCAGGTCGGCCAGCACGTTCAGCATCAGGGGCTGCTCGGTAAGACGGCGCCCGAACGCGCGCCGGTGCGCCGCATGGTGGGTCGCCTGGGCAACCGCCTGGCGCATCCCGGCCGCGGATCCGATCATGCAGTCCAGCCGGGTGTGGTTGACCATCTCGACGATCGTCCGCACGCCGCGTCCCGGTTCTCCGACCATGCGGGCACACGCCTCCACGAACTCGACCTCGCTGGAGGCGTTGGAGCGGTTGCCGAGCTTGTCCTTGAGCCGCTGGATGTGAAACCGGTTCCGTGACCCGTCTTCGAGGACGCGAGGGAGGAGGAAGCAGGAGAGGCCTTCCGGCGCCTGCGCCAGCAGCAGGAAGACGTCGCTCATGGGCGCCGAGCAGAACCACTTGTGGCCGGTCAGCCGGTACTCCGCTCCCGGACCTCCCCCATGCACCGGGGCGGCTCGCGTGGTGTTGGATCGCACGTCCGACCCGCCCTGGCGCTCGGTCATCGCCATGCCGGCGAGAACCCCGCGTTTGACGCGGTGGGACCGCAGCCCGGCGTCGTACGTCAGGCTGGTCAGGGCAGGTTCCCACTCCGTCGCGAGCTCCGGCTGCGTGCGAAGCGCCGGGACGATGGCGTAGGTCATCGAGATCGGGCAGCCATGGCCGGCTTCCACCTGCGTGAAGAGGTAGAAGGCGGCGGCCCGCTCGACGTGAGCGCCCGGGATCGGCGCCCGCCACGGGGACGCATGCAGGCCCTCGCCGACGGCCACCTCCAGCAGACGGTGCCAGGACGGGTGGAACTCGACCTCGTCGATGCGATTCCCGAATCGATCGTGGGTCAGGAGCCTGGGCGGGTGCGCGTTCGCCTCGAATCCGAGCGCAATCGCGTCATCGGTTCCAGCCTGCCGGCCGAGCCCCACCAGACGTTCGCTCGCGTGACCGGCTCCCTCACGCCGCACGGCCTCGACCAGCGCGTGATCGGCGGTGAACAGGTTGTACCCTCGCAGCGGCGGCGCCTGGTTGAAAACGCGCTGCGGGTCGGGAAGGATCGCGTCGACCTCCCGGGATCGCACCATGGCATCGAGGCTAGCACCCGGCGCCGGCGTTGTCAGGCGAGCGCGTCGATCTCAGCCAGGCTGAGGCCAGACTCGGCGAGCACCTCGCGCGTGTGCTGACCGAGCGCGGGCGCCGGCGCGAGGGCGACGCCGGCCCCAGGGTCCGGCTCCGCCTCCCCCAGCGAGAGCACCGGTTCCACGCAGACGTCTTTATCGCCGAACCGTGCCATCCATTCGGCCCGTGTCCGGCGCTCGAGCACGCCGGCCACCTCGTCGATCGCTGTCGGGTCCAGTTGCCGTCCGCAGAGGTCCGGTCGATCGATCGCGTCGCAGAATGCCTGCCAGAAGGGCGCCTCCAGGGCCGCCACCGTGAGGAACCCGTCGCGGGTGGGATAGACGTGGTAGCAGGGAAGCTCGCCGGTGAGCGGGATTCCCGGCTCGCCCGCCTGGAAGACCGCTCGCTGCGTGGTCAGCCAGCTGCGGGCGACATCGGTCATGGCGACCTCCACCCGCCGGCCGCGGCCGGTGCGCTCGCGCTCGAGCAGGGCGGCGAGCACGAGGATGATCGCCTGCATCCCGCCGGCGAGGTCGGCGAGCTGCACCGCCGGGATCGCGGGCGCGCGGCCGGAGGGCGGCATGAGGGACAGGACGCCCGCGCGGGCGAGATAGTTGAGGTCGTGACCGGCCCTCGCCCGCAGCGGCCCGGTCGATCCGTAGCCCGTGATGGCGCAGTAGACGAGCCGCGGGTTCGCCCGGCGCAGGACCTCGAAGCCCAGACCGAGCCGGTCCATGACCCCCGGGCGGAAGCCTTCGATCAGCGCGTCGGATCGCTCGGCCAGCTTCAGCAGCGCCCGCCGGCCCGCCTCGGACTTGAGCCGGAGCGCGACACTGCGCTTGCCGGCGTGGAGCGCGGCGAAATAGGCCGCGCCGCCGGGAAGTGCGCGCAGCGGATCCCCATGGCCTGGGGCTTCCACCTTCACCACGTCCGCCCCCATGCGGGCCATCAGCATCGTGGCGTAGCCACCGGGCAGCAGCCGGGTCAGGTCGAGCACGCGCACACCCTGCATCGGCTTGCTATTTTGAGCCGATGGCCGCCCGAACGGAGCCTCCCCGATGAAGAACGCCGAGGTGGCGGCGATGCTGAACCGGATTGCCGATCTGCTCGAGATCCGGGGCGAGAACTTCTTCAAGATCCGCGCCTACCGGGAGGCCGTCCGCCAGCTCGACAACCTGACCACCGAGGTCGAGGACATGATCCAGGGCGGGCGCCTGCGCCAAGTGCCCGGGATTGGGGAGGCGATCGAGAAGAAGATCGTGGAGTACGTGACCACCGGGACGCTGCCGTTCCTGGAGAAGCTCGAGGTGGAGGTTCCGCCGGCACTCCTGCAGCTGACGCGGGTACCCGGGCTGGGGCCGCGAACCGCCAAGGACATTTACGACACCCTGGGCATCGTCAGCCTCGATGCGCTCGAAGAGGCCGCCAGTGCCCACCGCCTGCAGGCCGTCCCCGGAATCAAGGCCAGGACCGAGGAGAACATCCTGAAAGGCCTGGCCATGCTGAAGCGGACGGAGGGACGCCTCTACTTCCCGGAGGCGTCCCTGCTGGCCGACTCCCTGCTGGCCACGCTGCGAGAGCTCCGGCAGGTGGTGCGGGCGGAGGTCGCCGGGAGTCTTCGCCGGGCCCGCGAGACGGTCGGCGACATCGATCTGCTGGTCGCGTGTCCGGATCCCGCGGCCCTGTGCGGCCAGTTTGCCCGGCTGCCACAGGTCGCCGAGGTGATCGCCCAGGGCGACACGAAGGCCAGCGTCCGGGTCAGATCCGGGATGCAGGTCGACCTGCGGGCGGTGACCCCGGACCAGTTCGGCGCCGCCTGGCAGTATTTCACCGGCTCGCAGGCGCACAACGTCCAGCTGCGCGGACGCGCCGAGCGTCTCGGCCGGCTCAAGATCAACGAGTACGGCGTGTTCCGAGAGGACGGCACACGGATCGCGGGGGAGACGGAGGAAGACGTGTATGCGGCGGTTGGCTGTGCCTGGATTCCGCCGGAGCTGCGCGAGGGCATGGGCGAGATCGAGGCCGCCGCGTCTCGAACGCTGCCGACCCTGATCGAGGCGACAGACCTCCGCGGCGAATTGCACGCGCACAGCACCTGGAGCGACGGACGCAGCGACATCGCAACCATGGCCCGCGCGGCCCAGGCTCGGGGCTACCACTACATGGCGCTGACCGACCACACCCAGTCACTCGCCATCGCGAACGGGCTCACCCCCGAGCGCTTCACGCAACGCGCGGCCGAGATCGCCGCGGTGAACGCCTCGATGCCGGACTTCAGGGTCCTGAGCGGGGCCGAGGTCGACATCCTCCCGGACGGCTCCCTCGATCTGCCCGACGAGGTCCTGGCGTCCCTGGACGTCGTCGTCGCCTCCGTTCACACCGCGCTCGACCAGTCGCGCGAGGCGATGACGGAGCGGGTGCTGACCGCCCTGCGATCCCCGCACGTCGACGTGCTCGGCCACCCGACCTGCCGCCGTCTGGACCGGCGCGGTGAGACGAGCGTCGATCTGGAGACGGTGATCGCCGAGGCTGCCCGCACCGGGACGGCGCTCGAGATCAACAGCAGTCCCATGCGCCTCGACCTGAATGACGCCTGGGCTCGGCGGGCTCGGGAGGCAGGAGTCCTGCTGGCGATCGATTGCGACGCGCATTACCCCGCCGAGTTCGACTACCCGCGCTGGGGCTCGGCGATCGCCCGGCGGGCCGGCCTTCAGGCCCAGGACGTCCTGAACACGCGGGAGGTCGAAGGCGTGCTGGCCCACGCCCGGGCGAAGGCCGCAAGAGTCGCGGAGATTTCCCGTTGAATTGATAGCGACGGTATAATTAAGCACACAAAGGGATCGGACGCATGCTCCAGGAGCTCGTCATCAAGGTGCCGGCCCCCTTCCTCGGGAGCCCGGATATCGGGTTCAGTACGCGCTACCCGGCCCAGGAACCGCGGTCGCCGTTACGCGACGTCCCCTTCATCATCGAGGGCCCCTCGCGCCCGATGCGCGTCCTCCATTCGCGGCTCGAGCTCTTTCGTCAGAAGCCGGCGCTGGTGCCGGACGGCGCCGGCGAAGCCTACAGCTGGACTGATCTCATCCAGCTCACCGACGAGGTCTTCCTGCTTGCCTTTCGGGACGAGAGCCTGCGCGACGGCGAGCCGGCCGGCAGCGCGGAGCGGTACCTCGCGAACCTGATCCGGCCGCTCGTCTTTCCCTTCTTGCGCGACTGCGTGCGAATCGGAGGCCTCGCCCTGCGCGACAGCATCGGCCTGGCCGTGCTCCGCGATTCGCAGCTGATGGCTGAGCTGGAGCTGGCCCGCGATCAGATCGTCCCGGAGAACGGCTCGATCGTCCTCTGGGATCTGCGCTGAGGCCGGCGGTTGCTGGACCGGGACGCCGCCGGCCACGTCGAGCTGGTGGTGACCGTCTACGAGGAGGGCGAGCCCGGGCACGAGCGGGTGAGGCCAGCCGGTCGGCACACGCCCTTTCCGGGTTACCGGCTGAGCGAGCTGCGCCACCAGCTCGGGGGCGATGAGGGGTACCTGGTCGACCCGGTGCGCGGGGGACGGCATTTCATCTCGCTCACCGGACTCGCCGGCCGCGACCCGGAGCGCACCCGCGTGCTGGCGGAATTTCGCTTCGTCCCCGAGCTTCCCCCCGCGGGCGGTCAGTGACTCGGCGAGGCGGTCGGGGTCCCCGTGATCGCGGCGCTGGTCGGGGATCCGGTGGCGGACGGCGTCGATACGATCGGCACGCAGGGAGTGGCGGACGGGCTGGCGCTGGCCGATCCGGAGGGACTGGCCGATGACTTCGGTGAGGCCGTACCGGACGCGCTCGGACTCGTGGCCGGCGTCCCGGTCGGACTTGCCGCAGGCGTCGCGCTCGCGCACAGACCCGGGCTTTGCGGCGCCAGCAGGGTGGCGTTGACCGATTGGCCCTTGCCGCCGCCGTTGAGCAGCAGGGCGACCGGGACCACGATCAGCCCGATGAAGACCGTGATGACGAAGGCGACCGCTCCCCATTCGCGGCGCCAGAAGGCGGCGCTGCTGTTACGGATCAGGGCTCTTCGTCCGTCTCCGGCTGCGGCTTATTGCGCGTGTTGAGGATGCGCACGAAGTCCTGCGCCCGCGCCAGCGCCTTCCACCGCTCGGGGAAGAAGTCCTGGGCCACGACCTGCCGCGAGGGCAGCTGGAAGACCGTCACGCACCACTTGTTGAGGGTGTGCGAGACTTCGACCTCGAAGTCGCCCTCCGTATTGAGGTAGCGGACGACCCGGTCTTCGTCAGATCTGCGTCTTCCTGAAACTGCCATTTCTGGACCTGTGAGCGGCATAGCAAGTGCATCAATTCGTGACCACTCATTATAGGCTCGCCCGGCCGTTTGGCTAGCCCCCGCCGCAAGCCTCAGGAGCCCGAATTCGGATGGAGCCCGTCGAGCCCCTTGAGGAAGCCCCGGAGCTCGTCGTTCAGCCCGGGGCGCTCGAGGGCGAAGGCGATCGAGGTCTTGAGGAAGCCGGCCACGGTACCCACGTCGAAGTAGGTGCCCTCGAACTCCAGGCCCAGCACCTTTTCGTGCTGTGCCATGGTGCGGAGCGCGTCGGTGAGCTGGATCTCGCCCCCGACGCCTTCGTGCGTCGTCTCGAGGATCCCGAAGACGCTCGGCTTCAGGATATAGCGGCCCAGGATCGCGAGGTTCGACGGCGCCTTGGCCGGCTCCGGCTTCTCGACCATGTCCTCGACCTCGTGAATGCGCCCATTGCTCGTCGACACCTTGACGATGCCGTAGCGCGAGACCTGGTCCGGCTCGACCCGGTACAGGGCGAGCACCGATGCCTGCTCGCGCTCGTAGACGTCCATCATCTGTTTGATGCAGGGGACCGAGGCGCGGATGATGTCATCGGCCAGGAAGACCGCGAACGGCTCGTTCCCGACCACGTCCTTTGCCATCAGGACCGCGTGGCCGAGGCCGAGCGGCTCCTTCTGGTGGATGTAGGTGATGTCGACCATGTCGGAGATCTTGCGAACGACCTGAAGCTCGCGGGTCTTGCCCCGGTCTTTGAGATAGTGCTCCAGCTCGAAGGAGATGTCGAAATGGTCGACGATAGCCCGTTTGTCGCGCCCGGTGACTACGATGATCTGGTCGATCCCGGAGGCGACCGCCTCCTCGACCCCGTACTGGATGATCGGCTTGTCCACGACCGGCAGCATTTCCTTCGGCTGCGCCTTGGTCGCGGGAAGGAACCGAGTCCCGAGTCCGGCCGCCGGGAAGACAGCCTTGCGGATCGCGTTCATGCCGTGACTATATCGGAGGACCCGGCCGTCCGGTGCGGCTCCCGGGCGATGTCATCGGCTGTCCGCGCGTTTCTTCTTTGCCTGCGCGCGAGCGCGAAGGGCAGCCTGGATCCGTTTGACGCCGGCATTGTCGACCACCATCCGAGGTGGGCGGAGCTTTCGATCTCGGGCCTGCGTCTTCGCCCGCTCGTTGGCTGAGAGTTCGTCCTCGTCCATCAGTGCGTGGGGCTGGTGCTGGGTCGGGTCGTCGGGCTCCCGGTCGGCGTGGGCGTGGGCGTGGGAGTGGGCGTTGGGCTGGGACTGGCGGTGGGCCTCGGGGTCGGTGTCGGCGTCGGGGTCGGGGATGACGTCGGCCGCGCGGTCGGCGTCGCCACCGGGGTCGGAGTCGGCAGGGGGCCGCCGGCCCCGGCGCCGATCGCCACCTCGGCGGCGGTCGGCGGCGGTCCCCCCACCAGCCGCGCGTAGCCCGCCAGGCCCAGGCCGCCGCTGACCCGCAGCCGGTAGAGGTCCATCAGCTGGCCGGGCCAGTGCAGGCTGCCCCCGATCGTGGAGGCGCCCACCTCGAACCCGAGCTTTTGGACCTGCGTCTCGTCGTACGCGTTGAAGCTCCCGTAGGGATAGGCGAAGTCGACGACGGGGTGTCCGAGCAGCGCCTCGAGCGTGAGCTTGCTCTGCCGGATCTCCCAGAGCGCGCGGGCTGGGCTGGCCGCCGCGAGCGCGATGTGATTCATCGTGTGAGCGCCGATCGTGAACCCCATCTGGTCGGCGGCCTGCACCTGCGCCGCGGTCATGTACGACCAGCCGCCCATGCGGCCGGCGATCACGAAGTCGGTGGCGGTGAACCCGTGACTCTGAAGGACCGGGATCGCCTGCGTGTAGAAGTCGGCATAGCCGTCATCGAACGTCAGCACGACCGGACGCGAGGGCAGCCCGGTGTGATGAAGGATGGCCTGGACGGCGTCGTGCAGACGGACCACATGAAAGCCGTGATCCGCCAGGTACTGCATCTGGGCCCGGAACATGGCCGGGGGCACAGAGAGCCCGAAGCCGACCGTGTCTCTGGCGATCGGGTTGACCCGGATGTAGTGGTAATAGAGCACCGGCACGTAGGTCGCCGCCCCGCCGCCGCCGGCGGCCGGGTTGCCGGCGTGCGGCACGGGAGGCTGCACCAGCACGACCAGCGACGGCCGGCCCGCCGCGGCGCCCGGCACGTGCTCGGTGTCCTCGTCCATGGTCCGCGGATTCGGGGCTCCCATGCCGGTCGCCGCGACGGCGCCGGCAGCCCGCAGGGGCGGCGCCTGAAGGGCGCCCGTCGAGGGCAGGACCGCGGCCAGCCCCAGGAGCGCCGTCACTGCGGCGAAGCGCACGCCCATGCGAATCGGCCCCCTCACGGCGCAAAGTGTAACGGCCCCGGCCGGCGAAAGTTTCGGTTGGCGAACCTGCCTAGGGCAGGATGGCGGCGATCCCCTTCGGGCCGCTTCGTTGACGCATGAACGCGATTCCGAGGACTCCGAGGAGCAGGATCGCGGCTCCGCCCATGACCGGGCGCCAGCGGGGATCGACGCTGCGGAGGCGGCGATTCATCTCCTCTTCCAGCCGTCCGAAGCGAACGGCCTGGGGTGGAGGGGGGAGCCCGAGCGCGCGCTTCATCCGGCGTCGAACTCGCTCCCGGCGCGGTCCCGCGAGGCTGAGTTGCGGAAAACTCTCGTTCAGGTACGAGATCAACGCCAGATCGGCGTCCGCCGCGCCCCGAAAGCCACCGGGCGAGGGCGATCCGGGAAAGATCA
>DASQGL010000050.1:0-2966 GCA_035632635.1 Candidatus Limnocylindrales bacterium | reverse complement strand
GCGGTCAGGATCAATCCGAAGACGACGCCGATACGGATTGCGTTGCTCATTGGTGAGTCTCCCTATAAGAAGGTGAAGGCCGCGGTCAGCAGCAGCTGCAGGGCGAAGAGCGGCACGATGACGCGATGCCACCGCTGCCGGGTCGAGGGGTCGACCCGCAGGCTGAGGAGCATCGCGATCACCAGCGTCGTGGCCGGGAAGAACCGGCTCCATCCGAGGAACGTCCCGAGGCCGAGCCCGGCCATTGCGCGGGTCAGCGCCGCCGCCCCCAGCGTCGCCATCGCCAGGATCGCCAGCAGATCGACCAGGCGGACCGGGGCCCCCGCCCCTGGCCGGACCCGCCGGGTGACCCGCACGATCAGGGCGGCGAGCAGGCTCTGGACACCGAAGTTGGCGGACATGACGAGCACGCCGGCGAGATAGGCAGCCGCTGGACCGATCCGGTGACCCGCGGACAGGGTGCTGAGCAGCCCGTTCCCCGTCAGCAGGCCGGCGGCGAGGATCGCGGACAGGATGAGGAGGCGCGTCGATCGACGCGTGCGCAGAACCCCCGTGGTCATGACCCGAGCACCCGCGCTTCCATGCCGGCCGCGCCCCAGAGGCAGGCCGCGGATGCCAGGCTCATGCCGGCGAGCAGGCGAGGCCCGATCAACCGCGCGTTCAACCACAGCCGCCAGAAGAGGACGGCGCCGAGCGCGGCCATGCCGATCAGGGCCGCGAACTCCAGCCACGGAAAGGTGATCGCCATCAGCTGGTCGAGGACGGTCACCGGTCGCACCGCCGGCGTCGCGCTGGCCAGCGCCAGCCCGTAGCGCACGCCGTTCGCGCCGACCATGAAGACGGCCACCGTCCCGCCGGTGCAGAGGCTGACCAGGAAGGTGACCGCGACCAGCCTCGCGTTGCTCGCGAACAGCGCGGTCGCGGTGGCCCGCGCGGCCGCCGACCCCGCCGCGGCGCCGGTCCCGGTCCGAAGCGGCAGCAGCGTGAACCCCACCAGGACCCCGGCCAGGTGGACCGCCAGGAACGCCACGACCATCTGCGGCAGCGAGGTCGCGCGGCGAGCCCAGGACCGGCGGCTATTCCTCATGGCTCTCGCGGAGTTGCGCCGCCAGCTCGGCGGCCACGTTGGGAATCGGCAGCAGGCCCATCCAGCTCAGGCGCGCGGACGGGGGAACGCCCATCAGGCGCAGCACCGGACCGGGACCGACCACCTTCGCCGCGCCCCGGTAGGCGTCCGGCTCGGCGATCGCCTGGCGCAGGTAGGGCATGACGACGACGAAGATCGCGACGAAGGCGAGCAGCAGGAGCACCGCGAGCGAGCGCGGCAGCCGGTCGGCCCACCCGAGCAGCGTGCCGGCCGGCAGGCCGAGCCAGTGCGCGAGCGCAAAGACGCTCCCCAGCGCGGCCACCAGCATGATGGGGGTCGTCCCCAGGTAGAGGTCGTGATGCCGGCGCAGGTGGACCGCCTCGTGGGCCACGATCGCGGCGCGCTCGTCGGGCGGCAGGCTTTCGTAGTCGTTGGCCGAGATGTAGGCGACCTGCTTCCACGGCCGCTCCACCGCGCCCCCGCGGATCCACAGATGGAGCAGCTGCGGACGGTAGCTGATGCGCAGGTCGGCGGGCTCACACAGCCCGCGCAGGGTCGGGTCCGGGCAGGGCCGGCTGGTCAGCGTCATGACCCGGTCGTCGAGCAGGAGGATCAACCAGAAGCCGGCCGTGAACACCGAGAGGCAGATCCAGTAGGCGGTCGCGGTCCCGGACGATTCCCGCCAGCCCTGGAAGGCCCATCCGGCCAGCAGGGCGATCACGGGCAGCGCGGCCAGCACGACCACCAGGAGGATGACCTTGATCCGCTCGGGGAGCGCGGCATCCTGGTCTTCGTCGAGCAGCGTGTAGGAGCGCTCGGTGCGGACGAAGCGGGCCGGCCGGAAAAGGCGCGAGACCAGCAGCGGCTCGCCTTTCGCGCCCCACAGCTCGTAGAGCAGGAACCACTTGGCCCAGGGCGGCACGACCGGCGCCGCGGAGACCTCGCGAGCCGCCGCCCAGACGGGAAGACGCAGGTTCTGCTGGTAACGGCTGCCGGCCTCCCGTTCGCCGAGCGTTTCCCGGTCGATCCAGAAGAAGGCGACCAGGAACAGGCCGAGCGCCAGCGGAAGGCCATAGCGCGGGTCGACCAGGCTGATCAGCGTGATCATCCCGAGGTAGCGGAGGATGCGAAAGGTGTACCTGGCAGCCATGGAGGCGGTCGATGCTGGTCCCCTCTTGCGGGAGGGGAACCAGCCAGGCCGTGATGCGAGCCGGATTCTAGCCGAGGACCGCACCGGAGAGAACCCCGAGGATGAGGCCCCCGACGCCGGTCGAGAGCATGAAGCTGTAGGCGAGGGCGACGCCTTCCCAGCCCCACCAGGAGATGTAGACGACGAAGGTCCACAGGACGGAGCGGACCACACCCGAGTATGCCACCCACAGCGGAAGTGCACTGAGGATGTACCCGAAGGCATGCTCGGGGCTCCACTGTCCCGTGGCCAGCATGTAGACGGCGAAGTGCATGACGTGCGACGCGCCGATGCCGATCTGGGCCTGGGCCAGGGCGATGAAGCCTGCCACCGTTGCAGCGGCGACCAGCCACAACGCGCGATCGGCATTGAGGGGGATCGACGGACGGGCGAGGGTCGAAACCATGAGTGTTCTCCTTCTCTCTACGAGGAAGTCGTCGACCTGCGGATCGAGCGATCGATGTGGGTGGCAGCCCGAATGCCGGCGATCCTCACCTCCTCTGCGGTTCGTTCATCGACGGATCACGCGAGCTCGTCCTTCCATCGGAAGGCCATCAGCGAGACGCTCGTGAGCAGCGCGGTCCAGGCGGCCAGCACGCCCACCGTCACCAGGGCGCTCGCCTGCGCGACCGCGGGCGCCGCCTGGTCGATCAGCAGGTTGGCCGGCTGCAAATGCGAGAAGACGAGGAA
>DASQGL010000049.1:0-15060 GCA_035632635.1 Candidatus Limnocylindrales bacterium | reverse complement strand
TGCTGGCGAGCTTCCAGGTCGCGATCGAGACGTGGTCGAGCCGGTCGGCGATCGCCATCGGCATCAGCATACGGGGAGGCCGGCGGGATCCGGCGTCAGGCGGCGCGAAGTGCCCTGGCGGCGCCCCGCTGCGCCGGGTGGGTCGCGGGGGCGGCGACCTCAGGCAGCGACGTGGGAGCAATGCCCCGTCCGGCGAGCACACCGGAGGGTGCGGCGACCTGAGGCGGAGACGCGGCGGGCAGCGCCGGCCCGTCAAGCCGTGACCGGGCCGCTAACTCTCCAGCAGCCCCAAGTCGAGTTGCTGATAGAGCTTGATCTCCTCCGGGTAGGGCAGCTCCGACTCGGCCAGCTGGATCAGGACGCCGTGCGCGTCCTTCGGATGGATGAAGGCCTCGCGCCAGTTCGGATCATCGAGCCGCGCCTTGACCGCGTGGTACCCAGCCGCCTCGAGTTCCTGCATCCGGGTGCGGATGTCGCGCACGCGAAGGGTGAGGTGATGCAGGCCCTCGCCGCGTTCTTTGAGGAAGCGGTGGAGGAACCCCTGGTCATCGGTGGGTTCGAGCAGCTCGATGATGCCGCCGCCCGGCAGCTGGAACTGCGCCCACCGGAAGCGCAGCGCGGGATCCTCGGCGCCCATCAAGAAGCGCGCCCCGAGCACGTCGCGCACCAGCGGCACCATGCTGGCGATCTTCCAGGTCGCGATCGAGACGTGGTCGAGCCGGTCGGCGATCGCCATCGGCATCAGCATACGGGGAGGCCGGCGCGATCCGGCGTCAGGCGGCGCGCTGGTCGGGCCGGGAGGGGGATGCGGCATCACCCCGGCGGCGTCCGAACGGGTTGAGCGCGTACAGGTACCAGTGCAGGTAGCGCGGCAGCCAGCTGCGCAGCCGAAAGCGGCTCTGCCCGCCGGTGCGATCCCGCCAGGTAGTCGGGACCTCCTCGATCCGCCGGCCCATCCGGGCGGCCTTGACGGTCAGCTCCAGGGCCAGCTCGAACCCGCCCCGCGACTCGATCGAGACCGCCTCCAGGAAGTCCCGGCGATACAGCTTGAAGTTGTTGGTCGGGTCGTGGATCGAAAGCGCCCGCAGCCAGTACAGGCTCAGCCCGCACCCGCGCGAGAGCGTGCGCTTGAGCGGCGGCCCGCCGATCTGCCGGCCCCCGCGCATGTACCGGGAGGCCGCCACCAGCGCGGCCCCCGCCTCGGCCCGCGCCACCATGCGGTCCAGCGTCGCGGCGTCGTCGGAGAGGTCGCCCATCATCACCGCCACGCTCTCGCCGCGCGCCTGGCGCAGGCCGGTCTTCAGCGCGGGCAGCACGCCCGGCCCGAGCGCGTTGCGGACGAGCCGCAGCTCCGGAAGGTCCGCCTGGCGCCGCCGCACCCAGGGCAGCGTGGTGTCGTCCTCCCGGTCGTAGACGATCAGCACCTCGAACGGTCGGGTGCGGACCTTCTGCTGCAGGTCGACGAGCACGCCGTCGATACCCTCCCCCTCGTTGTAGACGGGGATGACGATCGACAGGCGGAGCGCCCCTAGATCCGGCCTGACGCGATCTCGTTCCGGATCCACGGAATCACCTCATCCAGCATCTGATCGAGTGTGGTCGACGCCTCGAAGCCGAGCACCTCGCGCGCCTTGCGCACGTCGGGCACGCGCCGGGCCACGTCGTGCTCGAGCGCGGGATCGTGCACCAGCCGGACCGGCCGGTCCGGTCCGTGCACCTTCTGCCAGATCGCGCCGGCCAGCTCCGCGACGGTGGTCGACTGCGCGGTCGAGAGGTTGAAGTCCTGGTTGCAGGCCGCCTCCGACTCGATGCACCGGCGGATCCCGCGGGCGAGGTCGCCTCCGTACGTGTAGTGGCGGACCTGGGTGCCGTCACCCAGGATGTGCAGCGGATCCTGTCCCTTGAGCACCTTCTGGACCAGGTCGGGGACCACGTGGCTCATGGCGAGCCGGACGTTGCCGCTGCGCACCTCCGCATCGCGCAGCGCCCGGCGCTCCCCGATCCCAACGCAGTTGAACGGTCGCGCGATCGTGTAGGGCAGGCGATACTGCTGCCAGGCCGCCCGCGCGTAGTACTCGCAGGCGAGCTTCTGGAACCCGTACGACGATGTGGGCGGCGGGCTGCTGCGCTCGGCGCCCTCCGGGGTCGGAAACACGCTCGCGTTCTCGAAGACCATGCTGCTCGAGAGCACCGTGACCTTCTTGAGCCGGCCCTGCCGGAAGGCGTGCAGCGCCGCATCGAAGGTGGCCGCGATGATGCGCTCGTTTTCGGCCAGCAGGTCGTAGGCGAACTCGTGGAAGTACGTGATCCCGCCGATCATGGCCGCGCCCGCGACCAGGTGGTCGCAGTCCTGGGCCAGCCGCTGCAACACGGCCGCGTCCTTGGCGTCGCCGACCGCTTGCCGGTACCGCGGATGGGTGTCGTAGCTGTGGGCGACCGGTCCGTACTTGCTGAAGTTGTCGAGGCCGACGACCTCCCAGCCGGCCTCGAGCAGCTCGGGCACGAGGTAGCCGCCGATGAACCCGGCGGCGCCGGTGACGAGCACCTTCACAGGCGGATGCCCTGGCCGGCGCAATCCCAGATGTCGACCACCTCGTGGCCGTTCAGCGGGAGCGATCGGTAGGCGTCGTGCGGCGCGGCGATGATCAAGCAGTCGGCCTTCTCGATCACCTCGTCGAGGGCAACCAGCTCTGGGTCACGCACGAAGGGATCCGTGCACAGGACGCGGGCCCCCTTGAAGGCCGCCAGCTTCTTGAGCTTGTAGGCGAGCGAGGTCCGGGCGTCGTCCGACTCGCCCTTGAACGCCATGCCCAGGATGCCGACCGTCCGGCCGCTCAGCTTCCGGCGCCGGTCCAGGGTGTCGATGATGTAGCCGGGCAGTCCTTCGTTGATCAGCATGGCGGCATGCCCCATGGGAAAGTGATCCGGCGAGAAGGCGGCCAGCTGCATGGTGTCCTTCAACAGGCAGGGGCCCGCCGCGAAGCCGGGGCCGGGCAGGTCGCGGGCGCGCGGATAGTGGTAGCGGACCGCGTGGAGCACCCGCGTGTAGTCGACCCCGGCCGCGTGGGCGATCTCGAAGAACTGGTTCGCGATCGCGAACCGGATGTAGCGCCAGGCGTTGGTCAGCAGCTTGGCCAGCTCCGCCTCTTTGCGGGTCACCCGCACCAGCTCGACGTCGAGCCGCGAGAACAGTTCGGCGGCGCGCTCGTAGGACGCCTCGTCGTTGGCGCCGATCAGCTGCGGCAGCGACCGCATCTCTTCGATGGCGTGGCCTTCGGCGACCCGTTCCGGACAGAAGACGACCTGCACCGCGCGTCCCGCCCGGCGCAGGCGTTCGTCGACGAAGTCGGTCACGCCCGGGTAGACAGTGCTGCGCAGCACGACCAGCGTTCCGTCCTGCAGATGGGGCGCGAGCTGCTCGATGACCCGGTCGAAGAGCCGCGTGGATGGATTGAGGAACTCGTCGATCGGGGTGCCGATCACCATGATGACGACCGCGGCGCGGGCGCAGAGCGCCGGCTCGCGGCTGAAGACCAGGCGGTTCGCCGCCAGCGCCGCCCTGAGCAGCGGCGCCGCCCCTTCCTCGCGGAACGGCATCTGCCCGCCGCTCACCTGCTCCAGCGCATGGCCGTCGATGTCGTAGATGCCGACCCGGCAGCCGACGTCGGCGAAGCACAGCGCGAGCGGCAGTCCGACGTGGCCGCAGCCCCCCACCACGACCAGGTCGAGATCCGGAGCGGAGGGGCGCGTGCCGTCCACGTCGCCTGGTACAACTGGCGGCGCGAATTGAACTTGCGGCGCCTCGCTGCGCCGGGTGGGTCGCGGGGCGGCGGGGCCGCGGTGTGGTCTGTAAGCTTGCGCCCATGAGCGTGCTCAAGCTGGACGCGAAGCAGGAGATCAAGGACCGGCTCGACCTCGCCGACCTGATCTCCGAGCACCTGAGGCTGCAGAAGGCCGGGCGCGACCTGAAGGGCCTGTGCCCCTTCCACCAGGAGAAGACGCCCTCCTTCTACGTCTCCCCGGAGAAGCAGCTGTGGCACTGCTACGGCTGCGGCAAGGGCGGCGATCTGTTCACCTTCGTCATGGAGATCGAGCACCTCGACTTCCGCGGCGCGCTGCGCCTGCTCGCCGTAAAGGTCGGCGTCGAGCTGGACGAGAGCGAGGGCAGCGGCCGCCGGCGGGAGCTGCAACGCGTGATCCTGCAGCTCAACCAGCTGGCCGCGAAGTACTTCCACCACGTGCTGCTCGAGCAGCCGGCCGGGCTGCCGGCCCTGATGCAGCTCGAGGCGCGCGGGATCACGCGGGCCTCGATGGCCGAGTTCGGGCTGGGCTTCGCGCCGGCGGCCCGTCGGCGCGACAACCTCGTCCGCTTCCTGCGCAAGCACGGCATCAAGGACGCGGACATGGTGGAGGCGGGGCTCGCCGTCCGCCCGTCCGATGGCGAGCGCGAGCTCTGGGACCGGTTTCGCCAGCGGATCATGATCCCGATCCACGACGAGCGGGGTGAGCTGATCGCGTTCGGCGGCCGGGTGCTCGACGAGGCCCAGCAACCGAAATACCTGAACACGTCGCAGACCGCGCTCTACGACAAGGGGCGCACGCTCTTCAACCTCTTCCGGGCCCGCAAGGCGATCCACGAGGCGAAGCACGCCGTCCTCATGGAGGGCTACTTCGACGCGATCACCGCCTGGCAGCACGGCGTGCAGAACGTGGTCACCACCTCGGGGACGGCGTTGACCGAGCACCAGGTCCGCCTGCTCAAGCGCGAAACGCAGGAGCTCGTGCTCGCCTTCGATCGCGACGATGCGGGGCGGATGGCGACCCAGCGGGCGATCGAGCTGGCCGCCCGCTCCGGCATCCATATAAAGGTTGTCCGCGTGCCCGACGGCAAGGACCCGGACGACTACCTGCGTAAGCATCCCCAGGGCTGGGCGGCGCTGGTCGAGCGCGCCGTGCCCGAGTGGGAGTACCTGCTGCGCCAGGCGCTCGACTCCCTCGACCTGACCGACGCCGACGACCGCCGCCGGGGCGCCGAGGCGGTGATCCCGGTGCTGGCCCAGATCCCGGAGTCATCGGTCAAGGAGATCTACGCCCAGCAGGCGGCCGGCTGGCTGCGGATCGACGCGTCGGCGCTCCTGCGCGACGCGTCCGCGCCCCGCCGTCAGGACGCCGGCCGGCCCGGTCCGCGTCCCCTCAAGCCCGCGCCCGCCGGCGATCCCGCCCGCGCGGCGATCCCGCCGGGCTCCGCCACGCCGCGGCCCCCCGGTTCCCTGCCGGCGACCCGGGACGAGGGGTATCTCCTCGGGCTGCTGCTGGCCCGCCCCGACCTCGTCCCCTCGCTCTGGCCGGATCTCGCCGGGATCGAGTTCTCGAACCCCGCCTACGCGGGGGTCTTCCAGCGGCTGACCGCCATGGCGGAGGCGGATCGGACGGTGCGCCCGCTCGACCGCCTGGAGGAGTTCCCGGCGGAAGAGCAGCGGCTGCTGGCGGCGGCGGCGCTGCGCGACTACCCGGAGCTGGACGAAGGCAGCGAGGTCGCGCTCGCGGTCAGCCTGGCGCAATCGATCCAGACGCTCGAGATCAATGCCGGGACGCGGCGGCTGCGCGCGCTCAAGGCCGAACTCGGGCAGCCGGACGGGGATCCGGTGCGGCGCCAGGCGCTGGCCGAGGAGATCGATCGGCTGGCCCGCCGGCTCGATGCCCTGAAAGGCGTGCGCGGCGGTGGCTAAGTCATGAGTGCGAGAACGCCTCGGTTTGCGCGAGAGCGAAGTGTAGACTTTTCCAACCCGCACGCAGGGGCGCTCGATCTTCACGGAATGGTTACGAATATCCGGGCGGGAGGCGACCTCACGAGGGGAAGACGGACTCCTACAATAAACGCCGTCTTTCGGCGGTTGAACGTAGGGGAGGCGTCCGAGCAGGGCGCCCGCGGAAGCAAGCATGGCCAGAGCTAAGGTGTCCGACCCGCCGACGGAAGCCGGGCCCGCGCCCGCCCCTCTCGCCACGCCGCCGCGCAAGGCGGCCGCCCCGGCCCGGCCGCGCCGGATCGAAGACCCGCTCGTGCTCGCCGCCGAAGCCCTGATCGTCAAGGGGAAAGAGCAGGGCTTCCTGAGCCCGGACGACATCCTGGCCGGCTTCCCCGACGTCGAGTTCGATCCGGATCAGCTGTTCCGCATCTTCAACGTCTTCCGCGACATGGGGATCGAGGTCTCGGACGGCGAGAAGGACTTCGAAGAGATCGTCGAGATCGACGACGACCTGATCGCGGCGGTCGAGGTCATGGATTCGGTCTCGCTCGACGATCCGGTCCGGATGTACCTCAAGGAGATCGGACGGGTGGCGCTGCTCAAGGCGGAGCAGGAGGTCACCCTGGCCAAGGCGATCGAGGCCGGCGACGAGGTCGCCAAGCACGCGCTGACCGAGGCCAACCTGCGGCTCGTGGTCTCGATCGCGAAGAAGTACATCGGGCGCGGCATGAGCTTCCTCGACCTGATCCAGGAAGGCAACATGGGCCTGATCCGCGCGGTCGAGAAGTTCGATTACCACAAGGGCTACAAGTTCTCCACCTATGCGACCTGGTGGATCCGGCAGGCGATCACCCGGGCGATCGCCGACCAGGCGCGCACGATCCGGATCCCGGTGCACATGGTCGAGACCATCAACAAGCTGGTGCGGGTCAGCCGCCGGCTGCTGCAGGAGCTCGGCCGCGAGCCCACCGACCAGGAGATCGGCGACGAGATGGGCATCTCGGCGGAGAAGGTGCGCGAGATCGTCAAGGTCTCCCAGGACCCGGTCTCGCTGGAGACCCCGATCGGCGAAGAGGAGGACTCCCACCTGGGCGACTTCGTCGAGGACAAGGAGGCGACCTCGCCCTCTGACGCCGCCTCGCTGACCATGCTCCGCACCGAGGTCGAGGACATCCTCGATACCCTGACCCCTCGCGAGCGCCGCGTGCTGCAGCTCCGCTTCGGCCTGATCGACGGCCACCAGCGCACCCTGGAAGAGGTGGGCAAGCGCTTCGGCGTCACCCGCGAGCGGATCCGCCAGATCGAGGCCAAGGCGCTGCGCAAGCTGCGTCACCCGAGCCGCAGCAAGAAGCTGAAAGACTACCTCGAGTAGCCGCCGCGCTCCCTAGCCCGCCATCGCCCCCAGCGCCGTGCGAAACCAGGTGATCGTGCGGTCGAGTCCATCCCGAAGCGGCACCCGCGGCTCCCAGCCGAGCACCTCGCGGGCGCGCGTGATGTCCGGCCGGCGCTGGCGGGGATCGTCCTCGGGCAGCGGCCGGAACACGATCTCGCTCGCGCTGCCGCTGACCTCACGGATCAGCCGCGCCAGCTCGAGCATGGTCACCTCGCTCGGGTTGCCCAGGTTGACCGGCTCCGCGAAGTCGCGCCGGAGCAGGCGCACGATCCCCTCGATCAGGTCGTCGACGTAGCAGAGGCTGCGGGTCTGGGAGCCGTCGCCGTAGACGGTGAGCGGTTCACCGCGGAGCGCCTGGCTGACGAAATTCGGCACCGCCCGCCCGTCATCGAGCCGCATCCGCTCGCCGTAGGTGTTGAAGATCCGGACGATCCGCGTCCGCACCCCATGGGCCCGGTGGTAGGCCATGGTGAAGGCCTCGGCCGCCCGTTTCGCCTCGTCGTAGACGCCCCGCGGCCCGATCGGGTTGACATTGCCCCAGTACGTCTCCGGCTGGGGATGGACCAGCGGATCGCCGTACACCTCCGAGGTCGAGGCCAGCAGGAAGACCGCCCCCTTGGCCCGGGCCAGGCCGAGCAGGTTGTGGGTGCCGAGCGTGCCCACCTTCAGGGTGGCGATCGGGTGGGCGGCGTAGTCGACCGGCGACGCCGGGGAGGCGAAGTGCAGGATGGCGTCGACCGGCCCCTCGATCTCCAGGTGCTCGGACACGTTGTGCCGGATGAGCCGGAAGGCCGGTTGCCCCTCGAGGTGGACGAGGTTCCGGCTGGTCCCGGTGACCAGGTTGTCGACGCAGAGCACCTCGTACCCGTCGCGCAGCAATCGCTCGCAGAGATGCGACCCCAGGAAGCCCGCCCCGCCCGTCACGAGTGCCCGCTGTGTCATGGTGCCCCCACCCCCTCTCCTGCCATGTGCCCCCACCCCCGGGGCGATTCTACGCCCGGCCCACCCCGCGGTAGACGAAGCCGAGCTCCCGCATGCGGTCGGGCTCGTAGATGTTGCGCCCGTCCACGATCACGGGGCGCCGCATCACGCGCTTGATCCGGGAGAGGTCCAGGGTCCGGAACTCGTCCCACTCGGTGACCACGAGCAGGGCATCGCTGCCCGTGGCCAGGCTGTAGGCGTCCTCGCAGTACTGCACCGAGTTCAGCTGCTTTTTCGCCACCGGCATCGCCTTGGGGTCGTAGACCTTGAGCCGCGCACCCTTCTGCAGCAGGCTGCCGATCACGTCGATCGCCGGGGATTCGCGGATGTCGTCGGTGTTCGGCTTGAAGGCCAGGCCCAGGATGCCGATCTGCTGGTCGCGGATCCCGCCCAGCACCTCGCGCAGCTTCTCCACGAAGAGCGTCCGCTGGTCGACGTTGATCTCCATCACCGCGTCGAGCAGTTCCGGGTGGAGCCCGTTGGTCTCGGCCATCCGGGCCAGCGCCTTGACGTCCTTGGGGAAGCACGACCCCCCGTACCCGATGCCGGCCTCCAGGAAGAGCGGCCCGATCCGCCGGTCGAGCCCCATCCCCTGGGCGACGATCTTCACGTCCGCCTCCACCCGCTCGCAGATGCGGGCCATCTCGTTGATGAAGGAGATCCGGGTGGCCAGGAACGCGTTCGATGCGTACTTGATCATCTCGGCCGTGTACAGGTCGGTGATCAGGATCGTGGTGTCGAGCTTGGCGTAGAGCTGGGCGACCGACTCCGCCGCCGTGCGGTCGTGGGATCCGAACACGAGGCGGTCGGGATACATGAAGTCGTGGATGGCGCTCCCCTCGCGCAAGAACTCCGGGTTGGAGACGACGTGGAAGGGGATCTCCGCCGCCATGTTCTCGCCCACGATCCGCGACACGATGTCACCGGTCCCGATCGGCACGGTGCTCTTGTTGACGATGGTCAGCGCGGCGCGCATGGTGGCGGCGATGCCCTTCGAGGCCTGCTTGATGAAGACCAGGTCCGCCTCGCCGCGCCGCCCGGGCGGCGTCCCCACCGCGATGAAGACGAACTCCGCGCCGGGGATCCCCTCCTCGTAGGAGTCGGTGAAGCGCAGCCGGCCGGCGCTCTGGGTGCGGGCCATCATCTCCTCGAGGCCCGGCTCGTAGATGGTCGGCGTGCCCTGCTGCAGCATCGCGACTTTTTCCCGGTCGA
Organism: Candidatus Limnocylindrales bacterium; assembly: GCA_035632635.1. GTDB lineage: Bacteria > Chloroflexota > Dormibacteria > CF-121 > CF-121 > CF-120. The sequence continues at coordinate 5,727 of DASQGL010000049.1, read as the reverse complement.
TGTCGACCCCGACCACCTCGTGCCCGAGATCCGCCAGGCAGGCGGCCGTGGTCAGGCCGACGTATCCGGTCCCGACCACCGCGATCCGGCTCACGGCTCTGAGTGTACCCGCGACCCCGCGCGCAGCTCCCGGACCAGCTCCGCGACCATCTCGTAGCGCCCGAAGGAGGGCATCAGGTAGACGCCCTGGACCAGGTCGCGGGTCTCGCGCAGCAGCTCCCGGGCCTGCGCCAGCCCCTCGGCGATCCCCTGGTCCCCGGCGCGGCGCATCCGCTCGCGCAGCGCCTGCGGCACGACGATGCCGGGCACCTCGTTGTGCATGAACTCGGCATGGCGCGCGGACTGCAGCGGCAGGACCCCGAGCAGGAAGGGGATGGGGAGGGGGCCGGTGCGCTCGAAGAACCGCTCCAGGGTTTCCCGGTCGTAGAGCGGTTGCGACATCGCGACCTGCGCCCCGGCCTCGATCTTCTGGCGAAACCGCGTCAGCTCGCGCTCGAGATCTTCGGCCGAGGGATTGACGGCGCAGGCGATCGTGAAGTTCGCCGGGCGCCCGATCGAGGTCCCCAGCCAGTCGTAGCCCTCGTTGAGCCGGTGCAGCACCTTGATCAGCCCGATCGAGTCCACGTCCCACACGCCGGTCGCCGACGGGTAGTCGCCGACCGTGGGGGGATCGCCGGTCAGCGCGATGATGTTGCGCACGCCGAGGGCATGGGCCCCGATCAGCTCCGCCTGCAGGGCCATCAGGTTCTTGTCCCGGCTGGTGAAGTGGATCAGGGTGTCGATCCCCACCTGCTGGCGAACCATCACGGCCAGCGCCAGGGCGCTCATCCGGACCCGCGCCATCGGGCTGTCCCCGATGTTGATGGCGTCGGCGCCCGCTTCCTTGACCAGCCGGGCTCCGGCGATCGTCTTGAGCGGGTTGAGGCCGCGCGGCGGATCGATCTCGACGCTGATCACGAACCGGCCTTCCTGCAGCCGGCGGGCGAAGGGCGTCGGCTCCGGGGTCGCCTCGGGCGAGGCGTCGACCACGATGGGCGCAGCGGCCGGGGTCACCGCCTCGGTAACCGGCCGCGGCGCGCTCGGACGCAGCGCCGCCCGCATGGCCGCGATGTGCGCGGGCGTGGTGCCGCAGCAGCCGCCGATGTAGCTCACCCCGGCCTCGACCGCCTGCCGGGCGAACTCCCCGAAATAGGACGGGCTGGCGAAATAGAAGAAGCGCCCCTCCACCCGGGCGGGCAGGCCGGCGTTCGGTTGCGCCGAGAGCGGCCGCCGGGTCAGAGGCCGCATCGCCTCCACGACCTCGAGCGCGACCTGGGGGCCGACCCCGCAGTTGACGCCGATCACGTCCACCCCCGCCTCCTCCAGCGCGCGGACCACCTGGCTCGGTTCCTCGGCGCTGAGCGTGAGCCCGTCCTGGGCGAACGTCATCTGGGCGACCACCGGCAGGTCGCAGGCGGCGCGCGCCGCGCGCACCGCGCTGAGCAGCTCCGGGAGGTTGCTGAACGTCTCGAGCACGAGCAGGTCCGCGCCGCCCTCCAGGAGCGCCTCGATCTGCTCCCGGAAGGCCGCCTCGGCTTCGCGCAGCGTGATCCGGCCGACCGGCTCGAGATGCTGGCCGATCGGTCCGACCGACCCGGCCAGAAAGGCCGGCTCGCCGATCGCCTCGCGCGCCTCGCGGGCCAGCTTGACCGCCCGGAAGTTGATGTCGCGCACGCGGGACTCCAGGCCGTAGCGGGTCAGCCGCACGCGGTTCGCCCCGAACGTGTTGGTCTCGATCACCTCGGCGCCCGCCGCCAGGTAGGCGCGGTGGACCGCCTCGACCACCCCCGGCTCGCTCAGGTTCAGCTCGTCGAAGCAGCGTTCGAACGGGATGCCGCGCGCGTGCAGCTGGGTCCCCATCGCCCCGTCGCCCAGGATCGGGCCCCGCTGCAGGCGGCTGAGGAACGGGCGCAGGCCGGAGGTTTCGGGCATCGCCGAAATAGTAACGGCCCGGATCGCGATCCCTGTCCGGGTGCGCCGCCGGGGGCTAGCGGCGGAATCCGAGCGTGAGCAGCACCATCGGGCGGGAGATGTGCCACCAGTCCCGGAACGCGCGCATCTTCGTGTAGCCGACCCGGCGGTCCGGCGGGTAGTACTTGGTCACCGGCACCTCGACCACGCGGCGGCCCTGCCGGACGGCCTGGTAGAGGAGGTAGGGTTCCAGCTCGTAGCGATCGAGCCACGCCTGGGCCAGGTTCATCGGCCGGGTGACGTCCGTCCGGAACAGCTTGAAGCCGTTGGTCGCGTCCGTGATCCAGCGCCGCACGCAGAGCGAGAACACGAGCGAGTACCCGCGCGTCATCCAGGTCCGGCTGATTGGCTGGTTGAGCCGGCGCCCCTGGCTCAGGTAGCGGGAGCCCTGCACGAATTCCGCCCCGCCGTCCACGATCGCCTGGCAGAGCCGGACCAGCTCGGCGGGGTTGTCCTGGTCGTCGCCCGCCATGATCCCGGTCAGCGCGATGCCGTGGGCCTGCGCCCACTCGATGCCGGTGCGGATGGCGGCGCCCACGCCCTGGTTGCGCGGATGCCGCAGCACGGTCGCGCCCGCCTGCTCCGCCTCCGCCGCCGTGGCGTCGCTCGAGCCGTCGTCCACCACCAGCACCGTGTCGACCAGGTCGCGCGGCATGCGCTGCACCGCCCGGCCGATCTTGCCCGCCTCGTTCCAGGCCGGCAGGATGATGGCGATCGACTGGGCCCGGTACATCAGGCGGCTCGTTCGCCTCGCCCGGCCCGCCGGATCGCGCTCGCCACCCGCTCGACGTCTTCGACCGGCAGCTCCGCGTACATGGGCAGCGACAGGCTCCTCGCGCTCAGCCGCTCCGCGTTCGGGAACGCCCCCTTCGCGTCGGCGAGCGTCTGCAGCACCGGCTGCCGGTGGAGCGGGATCGGATAATGGACGCCGGTCTCGATGCCCGCCTCCTGCAGGCGAGCCCGCAGCGCGTCGCGGTCCAAGACCTCGATCGCGAACAGGTGATAGACGTGACGCCCCTGCGGCTGCGCCCGCGGGACCACCACGCCGCTGCCGTCGAGCTGCTCGCGGTACACGTCGGCGAGCACCTGGCGGCGCGCGTTCCAGGCGTCCAGGCGGGGCAGCTTGACCCGCAGCACGGCCGCCTGGATGGTGTCCAGCCGGTGGTTGAGCGGCAGCATCACGTGCTCGTACTTGACCTTCGACCCGTAGTTGCGCAGCATGCGCACCTCGGCGGCCACCCGGTCGGAGTTCGTGGTCAGCATGCCGCCGTCGCCGAAGGCGCCCAGGTTCTTGGCCGGGTAGAAGCTGAAGGCCGCGCACAGTCCGAAGCTGCCGGCGCGCCGCGACCCGATCCGCGCGCCGTGCGCCTGGCAGGCGTCCTCGATCACCGGCAGGCCGGCGCGCTCGGCCAGCTGCAGGATGCCGTCGATGTCGCCGATCCGGCCGTACAGGTGGACGGGCAGGATCGCCCGCGTTCGCGGCGTGATCGCGGCCGCGACCGCCTCGACCTCGATCTGTCCCTCCGGATCGCAGTCGACGAGCACCGGGCGCGCCCCGACGGCCAGGATGGCGCCCGCCGTGGCGATGAAGGTGTTGGCCTGCGTGATGACCTCGTCGCCCGCGCCGATGCCGGCTGCGCGCAGTCCCAGCTCGAGGGCAGACAGCCCCGAGTCGACCCCGACCGCGTGGGCCACGCCGCAGTAGGCGGCGAACTCGCGCTCGAAGGCCGCGACCGCCTCGCCGAGGATGAAGTCGCCGCGCTCCAGCACCGCCCGCATCGCATCGCTCACCTGAGGCTCGAGGGTGCGGAGCTGCGCCTGCAGATCGACGAACCGGATGGCCGGGGCGGTCCGCTCCATCACCCGGCCTGCGCCAGCCGGGCGAGATACCGCTCGGAGTGGGTCAGGTCGCTGGCCCGGCCGATGACGCGCGCCGGGTTGCCGACCACGACCGCGCCGGGCGGGACGTCCTCGACCACCACGGCGCCCGCGCCCACCAGCGCCCCTTCGCCGACGTCGATCTCGGGCAGCAGCGTGGCGTTGATGCCGATCCGCGCCCCGCGGCGGATGACCGGCCCCTGCATGCATTCCTTGCAGATCGGGTGCCGGTCGTTCGCGATCATGACGCCGGGCGCCAGGAAGGCGTCGTCTTCGATGGTGGTGAACTGGGAGACGTAGACGTTCGAGTGGATGCGGACGTTGTTGCCGATGCGGCAGCCGTAGTCGATCGTGGAGTGGTTCCAGATGCTGAGGTGATCGCCGATCTGGTTCTCCTCCCGGATGACGACCCCGTGGCCGGTCTCGAGGTGGGTTCCGATCTGCGATCCGGCGTAGATCACGCTGAAGGCGCGGATGATCGCGTGCTCCCAGATCCACAGCTCGCGGCGTGCGATCGCGCGGCCGGGAATCTCGCCCAGGATGACGCTGGGATGGACCCGGTGCGGGCTGCCGATCCTGACGTGCGCGGGGTGCTTCACGCGGCCTCGGCCAGCGCGGGGCGCAGGTAGACCGGGGCGCCGCACTGCGCGATCGACCGGTTGATCGCCTCGACGATCTCCACCACCCGCAGGCCGTCGTTGCCGTCGCTCAGGGCGGGGCGACGGCTCACCAGGCTCTGCAGGAAGTGCTGGCACTGGTTCTTGAGCGGCTCGGAGGCCGTGATCGCCGGGCTGACCACGTCGCCGCTGCGGGTGACCAGCTTGAACTCGCCGAACGTCTGATAGGAGGGTTCCCGCATGGTGCCCTTGTCGAAGATGCGCACCGGCTCCTGGGCCTCGAGGTCGTTGAAGAAGGCCATCTTGCCGGCCCCGACCACGGTGATCTCCCGCACCTTGCGCGGATCGAGCCAGCTCGCCCGGATGTTGGCCGTGACCCCGCCGGTGAAATGCAGGGTGGCGAACGCGATGTCCTCGCACCCCGGGCTGAGGAAGGACGCGCCCTGCCCGGATACCCAGGCGGGCGCCTGGTTCAGGAAGTGGAGCAGGATCGAGACGTCGTGCGTCATCAGGTCCCAGACGACGTTGACGTCGGACCGGATCGGCCCGAGGTTGGTGCGGGTGAAGGTCAGGTACTGCAGCTCGCCGAGCGCGCCCTGGGCGATCAGCTTCTGCAGGTAGACGACGCCCGGGTTGAAGCGGAAGACGTGGCCCACCATCAGGATCCGGCTCTCCCGCTCCGCCAGGTCACGCAGGCTGCGCGCCTGGGCGGCGTCGGTGGTGATCGGCTTCTCCACCAGGCAGTCCTTGCCGCCGCGGAGCGCCGCCTCGGTCACCGCGAAATGCCGGGTCGCCTCGGTGGCGACCACCACCGCCTGCAATCCCGGCGTCGCCAGGAAGGCCTCCAGCTCGGTCGAGGTGGTCAGTCCGGGAAGGCGCCGCTCGGCCGCCTGGAGGCGATCGCGGCTGACGTCGCAGGCGGCCACCACCCGGCAGCCGTCCAGCTCGGAGAAGGCGCGCAGGTAGTTCAGCCCCCAGCGGCCGCAGCCGACCAGCCCGATGCCGACCGTCACGAATCCATGACGGTCGACGCGGGCCTTTATTGCAGCCGTCCGCGGGCGACCCGCGCCCTATAATTCGAGTGCCGTTCCGGAGTAGCTCAACGGTAGAGCAGCGCGCTGTTAACGCGACGGTTGCTGGTTCGAATCCAGTCTCCGGAGCCACCCACTCGGCGGCGGTGATCGTGCGGCCACCGTCGACCACGCAAAGTTGAACTGCCGGG